>JBGSPJ010000102.1:0-6474 GCA_041738655.1 Rhodothermales bacterium
GCGGGCTGGACCCGCGTCCGGCCGTAGGCAGCCCGGCATGGGATGCGTCGGGAGTGGCCGACACGGGCGATGCGTTCTTCGCGCCGGCGCCCTACACCGGCGCCTTCGGACTCGGCAACTGGCTCGACGGCTGGACCGCCCTCGGCGAACTCGGCTTCACGACTGGCGTCGCCATCGAGTCGATCTCCAACGAAGTGCCATCCTTCTTCGCGCTCAAGCAGAACTACCCGAATCCGTTTAACCCGACCACGACGATCGAATTCCAGCTGGCGAGCGCCGGCCAGATTCGTCTCGCGGTGTACGACGTGCTCGGCCGCGAAGTGGCCCTGCTCGCCGACGGCGTCCAGCCGGCCGGCACGTACAGCGTCCAGTTCGATGCGCGGGAGATGGCCTCCGGGATGTACTTCTATACGCTGGAAGGCAACGGAGTCAACAGCACCCGCAAAATGCTCTTGATCAAGTAATACACACGCAGGCATTATCATCGGGGGACGCCGGCCATTGCCGGCGTCCCCCGATGTATTTCAAGGTCCTTGTGAAAAGGAGTGGCACTACAATTTCCTAATATGGGACTAATCCCCCGGTAATCTCTACATCGTATTAATACCCACCAGGATACAGGCGCTGTTTCATGCGGCGCGCGCTGGCAAGAACCCTGGCATAGCCCTATGGCGAACGGTGGACCGAATCGATACCGGAGCATCTGGATATCTGATTTTCATCTCGGCACGCGGCACATGAAGGCGGAGGCGCTGCTGGATTTTCTCCGCAGGAATGAGTCGGACTACCTGTACCTCGTCGGCGACATCTTCGATGGATGGGCGCTCGGCAAGACCTGGTACTGGCCGCAGGCACACAACGACGTCGTGCAAAAGGTGCTACGCAAGGCGCGCAAGGGCACGCGCGTGATGTACATCCCGGGAAACCACGACGAGTTCGCGCGTAACTTCATCGACCAGCAATTCGGCGGTATTGTAACGCGGCTGAATGCCACGCACACCACAGCAGACGGCCGGCAGTACATCGTGCTCCACGGCGACGAGTTCGACGGCGTCGTACACTACGCGCAGTGGCTTTCGGTACTGGGCGCGCGGGCGTACCAGCTTACCCTCAGCGCGAACTACTGGTACAACCGGATCCGCAAATGGCTGAACCTCCCGTACTGGTCGCTTTCGGGTTATCTGAAGTACAAGACGAAACGGGCCGTGCAACACATCGCCAACTTTGAGCATGTGGTGGCGCAAGAAGCCCGGAAATATGAAGTTGATGGCGTGATTTGCGGCCACATCCACCACGCGGAAATGCGGACGATAGAAGGTGTGCATTACTGCAACACCGGAGACTGGGTCGAGAGCTGCACGGCGCTTGTAGAGCACGTAGACGGCGCGCTCGAAATCCTCCACTGGGTAGGCCCGTTTGAAACCGACGAGCCCCCGGCGGACGAGGCGCCCGAGAGCGAAATTGACATGCGCCTGCCTCACGCCATGAACGGCATCCTCCTCCACTGAAACGGCGCGATTCGGGGCGATTTCCCGGTTGATGCGCCGAGCCAGATCGCACATGTCCCCACTAAATTGCCTTTTTGTCGTCCAGGGTGAAGGCCGAGGCCACATGACCCAGGCCCTCGCGCTCCGCGCCATCCTCGAGGACGCCGGCCACCACGTCTCCGCCGTGCTGTTGGGAAAAAGCAGCAGTCGGCGCGTACCGCCCTTCTTCCTGGAGAAAATCGGCGCCCCGGTCACGTATTTCGACAGCCCCAACTTCGCGCTCGACGCCCAGCAGAAGTCCGTCGACATGGGCGCCACGATCGTCCAGAATGTACGCCTCGGTGGGGCTTTTCGGGCAAGCATTGATCTGATCCACACAACGATCGAGGCCATCCGGCCCGATGTCATCATCAACTTCTTCGAGCCTCTGTTCGGGGCCTACGTACTGCTTTATCGGCCGGCGGCGCCGGTGGTATGTATCGGCCACCAGTACATGTACCACCACCCCGTCTACCCCTTTCCGTCCGGGATGTGGGCGCAGCGCATCGGCGCCAAAAACTTCACCCGGCTTTCCTCCTTCGGTGCTTCGCTCAAGCTGGCGCTGTCCTACTACCCGGCGCCCTCCCGGCCGCGCCTGGCCGTCGTCCCCCCGCTCCTTCGCCCCGAAGTGTTCGAACAGCCCCTCGACCAGCCCGTGGAAGAACCCTTTTATCTCATGTACCTGCTCAACCAGGGGTATGCGGATGAGGTCATTGCCTGGCATCGGCTCCACCCGGAACGCCGGCTGCATTGCTTCTGGGACAACCCCCAGGTCCCCGAGCCCTGGGATTATTCATCGACGCTGACGTTTCATCCGCTGAGCGACCGGAAATTCCTGGAGATGATGGCGCGATGCAGCGGCCTGATCTGTACCGCCGGCTTCGAGTCCACCTGCGAGGCCATGTATTTCGGGAAGACGATCCTTGCCGTGCCTGTGCGTGGCCATGCGGAGCAATACTGGAACGCGCTCGACCTCGCCGGCTTTGGCGGCGGCGTCTACGCCCCCTCGTTCGAGATCGAGCGCCTCGAGTCGGCGCGCGGCACCCTCCTGCCCCCTACGCATATCTTCCGCGCCTGGGTCGACCAGGCGCCCGAACGCTTCCTCCGCGAAATAGAGGGCGCAGTAGCCTCCCGGAGTCTCTTCCTGGGATAATCACGGATTCCGTGATACAAAAAAGGCCCGGCTCCTTACGGGAAGCCGGGCCCTTCGCTTCGAATGCTACGCATCAGCATCCCTAACCGTCGGTCAAAGTACGGTAGCCCATCCTGCCTCGCTGAAAGGAACTGTTAAGAAACGGGCGTAAGGGATTCTCTCACGGTTCGATGCGACCTCGCCCGTGGATTGACGCATCCGGGTTTGCCGTATTTGCCGGGGAAGCCATCAGGGACACGCGTCCCGGCAAGCCTCAGAGGTGATGTCATGAGATCCTCCTTTCTGAATGGGTCGTCCCAGCCTGGCCACTCGACCGGGCATTCGTCGAATCTCCCACCCGATCGCTGGGCGCCACGGCACGCCTTCCATGAGTTGAGCAAGCGATTCGCGCAACGCGTGGATCGGTTCACGGCCTATGATATAAGCTACGGCCTGGCGCTGCCTGCCGGCCTAGTGCTTGCGCTGGGCGTCGTGGTTTTGGCGTTTAAAATTCCAGTTTCGAGCCACTCGGACTACACGATCGTGGAGGTGCGCCAGGAGTTGGTGACGCTCGAAGAGATCCAGCAAACGCGCCAGGAGCTGCCGCCGCCGGCGCCGCCGCGGCCCCCGGTGCCCATCGAAGTGGCGAACGACCAGGTGCTCGACGAAAGCATCGAGTTGAATCTGGATGCCTCCCTCGATCTGGATCAAGCGCTGCTAGATGTTCAACCGCCGCCGCCGCCGCTGCCGCAGGAAGAGGTAGAAGAGGTTTCGAATGAGATTTTTGTGGCCGTCGAAGACATGCCGCTCATGATCGGCGGCGTGGCCAGCCTGACGGCGGCTATCCAATACCCGGAGATGGCGCGCAAGGCCGGCGTCGAAGGAAGGGTGATCGTGCAGATCATTATTGACGAAAAAGGCATTCCGAGAGACCCGGTCATCATCCGCTCGGCCAGCGAACTGCTGGATGATGAAGCGGTTCGAGCCGTGATGATGCAGCGCTTTACGCCGGGAAAACAACGCGGACGCGCCGTCAAGGTGAAACTGGCCATTCCCGTGATGTTCAGGCTCCGCAGCGCCTCCGGTAATTAAGCGACGTTACGCGTTGAACGTTATTCCGTTGAACGTTTGGTTTTGGTGCGCTTTACTGCCCACTGAAGCGCGGTTCCAGGACGATACGCATAACGTGCAACGATTAAACGCGTAACGTCTGTAACAAATTACGAGAGGACACATGGGAATAAGGTATGCGCGGCACGCCCGAAACGTCTAGGTAAGAAAGAGCGATCATGGAATGCCGGCGCGCCGTTTCATCCCGAGACGGCGCGCCGTATCTTCGCTCGCTCCCGATGATGCCTCCGCACCCCGATCCCGCATGAAATACCGCTGGGTATTACGCCCCTACGAAAAACCAGAGATCACCGCCCGGCTGCAGTGCGTCCTCAACAACCTTCCGGAAGCCCTGGTGCGCGCGCTGGTGCTTCGCGGCATCGAGGATATCGATCAGGCGCGACACTACTTCCGCCCGTCCCTTGAGCATCTCCATGATCCCTTTTTAATGAGGGATATGGATGTCGCGGCGGACCGCATCGTCCACGCCATCGAGGCCGGCGAGCCCATCCTGGTGTTTGGCGACTACGACGTGGACGGCACGACCGCCGCGGCGCTCATGACCCGCTTCCTCCGTGAACAGGGCGCCGACGTCCAGTTTTTTATCCCGGACCGGATCGAACACGGCTACGGGCTCAATACCTCCGCCATCGACCGCGCCGTCGACACCGGCCGCTCGCTGATGATCGCGCTCGATTGTGGCATCACGGCCCACGCCGAAGCGCTCCACGCCCGCGCCCGCGGCGTCGACCTCGTCATCTGCGACCACCACAAGGCGCTCGACACCGTGCCGGACGCCGTCGCGGTGCTGGACCCCAAACGCAACGACTGCACGTACCCGTTTAAGGAACTCTCAGGCTGCGGCATCGGCTTCAAGGTGATTCAGGCCGTCCTCGCACGGCGGGGCCTGCCGGCCGAGGACGCTTTTGCCTACCTCGACCTTGTCGCGATCTCGACGGCCAGCGACATCGTCCCGCTCGAAGGCGAAAACCGGGTGCTCATGATCGAAGGGCTGAAACGGCTCCAGGAAGCCCCGAGCCTCGGAGTGCGGGTGCTCGCCCGAACGGCCGGCGTGGACCTGAAAACCTGCACGACGTCGGACATCGTCTTTGCGCTCGGGCCCCGCATCAACGCCGCCGGGCGCCTCGGCGACGCCAGCCGCGCCGTCGAGCTCTTGCTGGCGGAAGACGAGGCTGTGGCCCGGCCACTGGCCGAGGCCCTCGAAAAGGTCAACCTGGAGCGGCGCACGCTCGATCAGGAAACCGCGCGCGAGGCGACCGTGCTCGCGGAGCGCCAGCTGGGGAGCCGGTATCCCCACGCCGTCGTGGTCCACAGGGATACCTGGCACCCGGGCGTCATCGGCATCGTCGCCAGCCGGCTCGTCGAGCGGTTCTACCGTCCTACGGTTATGCTGGCCACCGTCAACGACCAGATCAAGGGCTCCGCGCGGTCCATCAGCGGCATCAATATCTACGATGCCCTCAAGGAATGCTCGAGTTTGCTCAAGACCTTTGGTGGGCACGACTTCGCCGCCGGCCTCGCGCTCGACCGCTCCAATCTCGAGGCGTTCCAGGCGCGATTTAATGACGTGGTGGGATCCATGATCACGGCCGACATGCTCAGCCCGTCCATCTCGATTGATTCCTCCGTGGACCTCACCCAGGTCGATGGCATCCGGGGGCGGTTCTGGAAGGTGCTCAAGCAGTTCGCGCCGTTCGGGCCGGCGAATCACAAGCCCGTATTCCATGCCCGTGATGTCGTTCTCGCCGGCGACCCCCGCCGCATCGGGAAAGACGGCAGCCACGTCAAGTTCAGCGTCCGCAGCCAGAGCGCTGCCGCCCTCCCGCTCGATGCCATCGGATTTGACATGAAGGACCACTTCGACGCCCTGCTGACCAGCCGCCGGCAGGGTCGGCCCATCGAACTGTTGTTCTCGATCGAAGAAAATACCTGGAACGGGTCTACGGCGCTCCAACTCAAGACTCGCGACCTCCGGCTGCAGGGCGATGCCCCCTCGTTCGCCGAAACGGCAACTGCTTAACCTGTTGCTCTCGCCGGCCGATACCCTCCCCTCACCGGCCACGATACCCCACGGATTTATCCCCTACGGCCGATTTCGAAAACCCTTACGAAGTCGCCCGTGAGCGTGGGCACACGGAACGACGGACAGGATGACGTCTGATCGCGTATCCCACGCCCCCAGAACGGCGCCCCAGGCCGGCCCGGCGTATGGTTTTGCCGCCAGACTCCCCCTCTCGTTGGCGGTTCGCCCCCTCCCGCCGTACCCTCCTCCATCTACATCGACAGGACCAGCCATGGCTACTCCGATCGTTACGATCCGTGGGCGGCGGTGTGTGTGTTGGATCCGGGAACGCGTCGCCGGCGTGGCGCTGCCCGGGATCATGTTCTTAGCGGTTCTCCTCGCCTCGCCGGCCAGCGGCCAGGCACCCACTTCGTTCGAAAAGCGGACGGTAGATGCCGATTTTGACGGCGTGCACGCCGTCGAAGCCGCCGATATGGACGGCGACGGCGACATCGATCTCCTCGGCGCCGCGATGACCGCCAGCGATATCGTCTGGTGGGAAAACGGCGATGGGGCAGGCGGTGCCTGGACCGAACATATTGTCGCGGACGCCTTCGCAAGCGCCCGCTACGTCGTTGCCGCCGACCTCGACGGCGACGGCGACCAGGACCTCATCGGCGCGG
>JBGSPJ010000134.1:0-2039 GCA_041738655.1 Rhodothermales bacterium
CCGGGCTGCCGGCGGATGCGCCGCGCAACCGCCTCGGGTTGGCGCAATGGATCGTGAGCGACACGAACCCGCTGACGGCCCGCGTCATCGTGAACCGGTTTTGGGAGCAGCTTTTCGGGCAGGGCATCGTCCCGACGCTGGAGGATTTTGGCAGCCAGGGCGACCGGCCCAGCCATCCGGCATTGCTGGACTGGCTGGCGCTCGAGTTCATTCACACCCACGATTGGAGCGTGAAATCGCTCCTGAAGGCCATCGTGGTGTCGGCGGCCTACCGGCAGTCGTCGGATGTGTCGCCGGCGCTCATCGCCCGCGATCCCCAGAATACGCTCATCGCCCGCGGGCCTCGGGTGCGCCTCGCCGCGGAGCAGATCCGGGATCAGGCGTTGTTCGTCAGCGGACTGCTGACACCTGAAATCGGCGGGCCGAGCGTGTATCCCTACCAGCCGGACGGCATCTGGCGCATCCCCTACAGCAGCACGACGTGGGAGACGAGCCCCGGCGGCGATCAGCATCGCCGCGGGCTGTACACCTACTGGCGCCGATCGAGCCCCTACCCGTCGATGATCGCCTTCGACAGCCCGAGTCGCGAGTTCTGCGTGTCCCGGCGGATCACCACGAATACGCCCTTGCAGGCGCTGGTGATGCTGAACGACCCCGTGTATGTCGAGGCGGCCGAACACCTCGCCGGCCGGATGAAGGCCGAGGGCGGAGAAACCCTCGAGGCGCGGCTGCGTCATGGCTACAGGCTGGCTCTGGCGCGGGATCCGCTCCCCGACGAGCTGGCGGTCCTTGTGGGGTTGTACAAAGACGCCTACTTTGAATTCGATGCTCCCCCGCCGGATGGCCCCATGGAAGTCGGCCCGGTCAGCCGGCCGGACAACCCCGAAGCGGCCTCGCTGATGGTTGTCGCGAATGCCATCCTCAATCTGGATGCGTTCCTGACGAAATCGTGATTCAATGCAAAGGGCAAAGTGCAAAATGCAAAGTGGATGAGAATGTGATGGAAATCTCAAGCGAAGCCCGCCACGCCTATTTTCAGTATCTCACGCGCCGGCATTTCCTGCGGACGTGTACGACCGGCCTCGGGGCGGCCGCGCTGACGTCGTTGCTGGGCGGGGCTACAGGGCTTGCTTCCGGACCCGTCGCATCCGCCGACCCTCTGGCTCCCCGGATGCCGCATTTCCCGGGCAAGGCGAAACACGTCATCTTCCTGCACATGGCCGGCGCCCCGTCGCAGCTGGAGCTGTTTGATTTTAAGCCCGACCTCGCGAAGCTGAACGGCCAGCTCTGCCCGCCGTCGCTCCTCGAGGGGAAGCGGTTCGCGTTTATCAAGGGCGTGCCCAAGATGCTCGGCCCACAGGCCGAGTTCGCGCAGCACGGCGAGTCGCGGGCGTGGATATCGAACCGACTGCCTCATTTGCAGACCGTGGCCGATGAGCTGACGTTCATGAAGGCCCTGCACACCGACCAGTTCAACCACGCGCCGGCCCAGCTCCTGTTACACACCGGTTCGCCCCGGATGGGCCGGCCGAGCATGGGGTCGTGGATCACGTACGGCCTCGGGTCCGAAAATGCCAACCTGCCCGGGTACGTGGTGCTCGTTTCCGGCGCCAACGACCCGGATGCCGGCAAAAGCGCCTGGGGAAGCGGGTTCTTGCCGAGCGTCTTCCAGGGCGTCCAGTGCCGGTCGGAGGGGGATCCCGTGCTCTTTCTGTCCGACCCCGACCCGATGAGCCGCGACCTGCGCCGGCGCTCGATCGACGCGATCAACGCGATCAACGAAATCCAGCACGACCAGGTGGGCGACCCCGAGATCATCACCCGGATCGCCCAGTACGAGATGGCGTTCCGGATGCAGCTGTCCGTCCCCGAGGCGATGGACATCGGGCAGGAGCCGGAGTCGATCCACGCCCTCTACGGCACCGAGCCCGGGAAGGCGTCGTTCGCCAACAACTGCCTGCTGGCCCGCCGGCTCGTCGAGCGCGGGGTGCGGTTCGTGCAGCTGTTTCACTGGGGATGGGATGCCCACGGCGCCGGCG
>JBGSPJ010000143.1:0-44552 GCA_041738655.1 Rhodothermales bacterium
GCCTCCGCGGCCGGCGCCTCCGCATCCTCGTCGCCACCTCCGGCGACACCGGCAGCGCCGTCGCCGACGGCTTCGCCGGACTGGACACGATCGATGTAGTGATTCTCTATCCGAAAGGGAAGGTCAGCCCCATCCAGGAACGCCAGCTCATCCTCAAACGCCCGGGGGTGCGCGCTCTTGCCATCGAAGGGGTGTTCGACGACTGCCAGCGCCTCGTCAAGCAGGCGTTCCTCGACCCGGACCTGGCGGCGATCCCCCTATCGTCCGCGAATTCGATCAACATCGGCCGGCTCCTGCCTCAGATGCTTTATTACCTCTGGGCCGGCGCGCAGGGCGGCCTCGATGCACCGACATTTTGTGTCCCGAGCGGCAACCTGGGCAATCTGACCGCCGGCCTGCTGGCGTATCGGAGCGGCATGCCGGCGCGCGGCTTCATTGCGGCGCACAACGAAAACGACTTCTTCGCGAGGCATCTCGCCGGCCAAGAAGCCACGTTTGGCCCCTCTATCGCCACGCCCTCCAGCGCGATGGATGTCGGGGCGCCGAGTAATTTCGAGCGCGTCCAGTGGCTCCTCGATTCCGCCGAGCGGCGCCGGCTCATCCGGGGTGAACGGGTGGATTCCGCGGCGACGCTCGCCTCGATGCAGGCGGTCCGCCGAGACACCGGCTATCCGGCCGACCCGCATACAGCGGTAGGGTTCGAAGCCGTGCGGAGATGGCGCGCCGCGGGAGGGCAGGGGCCGGCTGTCGTGCTCGCCACGGCCCATCCCGCGAAGTTTGTCGAGATCGCCGAACAGGCGCTCGGCTTCGCGCCGGTCCTGCCCGAGGGATTGGCGGCGTTTCTGGAAGGAGAAACGCAGGTAGAAACCCTGCCGGCTGGCTACCCGGCATTTAAGGAGTTTGTAATGTCTTGCTAAAGGGTAAGACGCTCCACGGGAGCGTCTCTACACCCTCCGGATTCCGCCCGATCGCCCTGCAGTCGATTCAGGCGCATTCCTGGATGCGCCAATTCCCCATACCCCGCACTAGGTAGACATCCTGTTTCTAAGTTGTCACGAAGATTAGTTTCAAGGCCGACCCACGATCTCTTCCTCGTCCCTCCAGGCATCCTCGAATGCCCATCAAAGCGGAATAATTATTGCGCCGATGTAGCGTGTTGTAGGAAATCCCCTCACATCCTGCGGCGTCTTCTGCCCCTCTCTGCCCCGTTTTTGTTCAAAGTGCCCGATCAGGGTCCGTATTCGTCGATTCATGCCAACTGTGACAACCGATCGATCCTCGCACCCTCCGTCTCGTTTTGAAAATCCAGCCCACTTTGGATTCCTTTGGCTGGCCCTGGCGGCGTTCCTTGCCGCGTTTGCTCCGGCGGCTCTCGGCAATGTCGTGACAGGGGATCTGCGGGTCTGGCACCGGGTGAGTGTTTCCTTCACCGGTCCACAGACCAGCGAAGACGCCGCCGTCAATCCGTTTTCGGACTACCGGCTGAACGTCACCTTCACCCATTCCGCGACCGGAGCCGTCTACACCGTTCCCGGCTTTTACGCCGCCGACGGCAACTCGGCAGAAACCAGCGCAACATCCGGCGCGACATGGCGGGTGCATTTTGTCCCGGATCGTGACGGCGTTTGGACCTACACCGCTTCGTTTCGAACCGGCGCGTACGTGGCCGTAAGTGACCTGGCCACCGCCGGCGTCGCCACCTCCTTTGACGGTGCCTCGGGGTCGTTCACCGTATTGCCCACCAACAAGACGGGTGTCGACTACCGGGGCAAGGGGCTCTTGAAGTACGTCGGCGCACACCACCTGCAGTTCGCCGGCAGCGGCGACTACTACATCAAGACCGGCGCCGACACGCCGGAGAACTTGCTCGCCTATGCGGACTTCGACGGGACGTTCGATACGGCTTGCAATACAGACCCGATCAATAACTCGATCCACTCCTACACCCCGCATGTCGGTCACTGGACGGTCGGCGACCCCACTTGGAAAGGCACGAAGGGCAAGGGCCTCATCGGGGGGATCAACTACCTCAGCAGCGTCGGCGTCAACAGCGTCTATTTCCTTACCTATAACCTCGATGGTGGAGACGGGTGCGATGTGTGGCCCTGGACCTCCAACACCGTCCGCGACCGCTTCGATGTTAGCAAGCTGGCCCAGTGGGAAACGGTATTCAGCCATATGGATGCGAAGGGTGTCCAGCTGCATATGGTGCTGAGCGAACGGCAGAATGGGAAAGCCATCGGCCCGATCGGCGGCGCGGACAACAGCGGGCTCAATAATGTGCGCAAGCTCTATTATCGCGAGCTCGCCGCCCGCTTCGGTCACCACCTGGCCCTACAGTGGAATATTGGCGAGGAGAATACCAACAGCGATCCGGAAAAGCGCGAATTCGCAGCGTTTATCCGCTCCATCGATCCCTATGATCACCCCATCACGGTGCACACGGGGGATGGCGAAGCCTTCGAATATTACGAGACCATCTGGGGCGATCCTTCGTTCGAAGCGACCTCCCTTCAGGCGCTCGGCACCGAGTACAACGCCCTCGCCATCCACCACCGCACGAACAGCGCACAGGCCGGCCGCAAATGGTCAGTTTATGGCGATGAGCAGGCGCCCAACGCCGGCAACGACCGCGCGAACGAACTCCGCAAAGGTCCGCTCTGGGGCAACCTGATGGGCGGCGGCGCCGGCGTCGAGTGGTATACGGCTTTCGACCTCGGCCTGGAGGATTGGAGCCGCTTCTTCGTCCTGTGGGATCAGATGCGGTATGCACGCACCTTCTTCGAAACCCATCTGCCCTTCGAGGAGATGGCGCCAAACAACGCGCTCACGGTCAATGTAGACGACTATGTCCTCGCCAAGGACGACGACGTGTACGCTGTGTACCTGCCCGCCGGCGGCACGGCGCTGCTCAACCTGGCCGGTGTCTCCGGGACATTCGACGTCCTATGGTACAACCCGCGCGCCGGCGGCGCGCTGCAGACGAGTAGCGTCCAGAGTGTTGTCGGCGGTGCCTTGGTGTCCCTGGGGCTTCCACCCTCGGATACCAGCAACGACTGGGTCGCCCTCGTGAAGTCTACCGACGCGCCGGCCAATCTGCCGCCCGTCGCGGCGTTCTCGCATGCCAAGGATGCCGGCAATCCGCTTACCGTCCTCTTCGACGCCTCCGCGTCAACCGATCCCGACGGTTCGATTGTTAGCTACCTGTGGACCTTCGGCGACGGTCAGTCCGACACGGGTGTCAATCCTGCCCATACGTATGCGGCCGATGGCACCTACGCCATCTCCCTGACCGTAACGGACGATCAGGGCGCGACGGTTACGGTCCTGGGTAGTGTGACGGTTTCGGCATTGACGAGCACAGCACTTGTGTCCCTCAGCATCACCGCAGTGACCACGGCAGAGCCAGGCGGCACTGGGAATAACGGGAAGATCCAGGTGGCGCGAACAGGCGACCTCAACCTCCCAGTCACCGTCCAGCTTGCGTTTTCAGGGGAAGCCACGATGGGAGTGGATTACGAAGCCATCGACGAAGAGCTGACGCTTTCCGCCGGCGACGATGTCTCCAACTTTGCCGTCAAGCCGCTCGACGATATCCTGTTCGAAGGGCCCGAAACGGTCATCGTCACCCTGCTGCCTGGCGAGGGGTATACCGTCGATCCGCTGGCCTCGGTGATGATCCTCGAATTGTTGGACGACGACTCGGCCACCGACCTCGACCCCATCTTCCGCGTCAACGCCGGCGGCAACGCCGAGAGCGACGAAGTGCTTGTGTGGGATCGTGACACCAAGAACAAGCCGTCCGATTTTGTCAATACCACAACGGGTGACAACGCTACGAACCGGTACAATTTCATCGGTGTGAACAACACGACGGCGCCATCGGGTGTGTTCGGTAGTCGGCGGTGGGATCCTGACGGCAGCTCCGAGATGGAGTGGAATTTCCCGGTGACGCTCGCCGGCCTGTACGATATCCGGCTCTATTTCGCCGAAACGGACAACGCTACGGATGCCCCGGGTGACCGCATATTCGATGTCTCGATCGAGGGCGCGATTGTGCTGGATGATTATGATGTCGTGGCCGACGTTGGGATGCAGACGGCCGTCATGCAACGTTTTGTCGTCACTGTCTCGGATGGGAATATCGACATCGACTTCGGTCACGTGTACAACAACCCGTTCGTGAGCGCGATCGAAATCCTGCCCACTGCCGGCACCAGCCCGGGGTCGACGACGATCGGCGATCGGCCGGCGCTCAGCCGCTCTTTCGCGCAGGTGATCGGGGAGGATTGGAGCCTGGTAGGCGTGCCGATCGCGGTGAACGCTTCCGGGATGCCGGTGCCTCAAGAACAGCAACAGGCGCTGGCCTTCGAAAGTGCCACGTACCAGGACGTGAACACCCTTGCCGCCGGCCGGGGTTATTGGATGCGGGCCAAGGCGGACCTCGTCCGCTCTTTTGACGGCCAGCGCATGGATTCGGTGGCCGTGGCCGTCAAGGCCGGCTGGAACCTGATTGCCGGGCCCTCGTGCTCGGTCGACCTCAAGGCCATCGATGGCGCCGACGTGCTCATCCCCGAAACCATCTATGCCTACAGCTTCGATCGCGGTTATCACACCGTGCGCCGCCTGGAACAGGGCGTCGGCTACTGGGTGATGG
This sequence comes from Rhodothermales bacterium, assembly GCA_041738655.1. Classification (GTDB taxonomy): domain Bacteria; phylum Bacteroidota; class Rhodothermia; order Rhodothermales; family JAHQVL01; genus JAWKNW01. The sequence goes on from JBGSPJ010000143.1 coordinate 4,658, forward strand.
CGCGGGCCGATGGGGAGGTACGCATGGCCTGCCACACCCTCGCCACGTCGGCCGATTCCGTCGAGGCAGACGTCATCCTCGATGCGTTCGGACAGCTGCGTTTCAGCGACGCCAATGGGGCCAGCCAGCGGTTATATTTTGGGGGAGAGATGGATGACGAGGCGCAACTGAGGTATGTGCTGCCTCCGAAGCCGCCGGCTGACTTGTTCGACGCCCGGTTCTCCAACCAGGGCGGGCTGTCGGAGTCGGCCACCGCCATCATCGAGCTGCGGAGCAGCGCATTCCCGGTCCAGCTCGATCTGGATCGTCTCCCGCGGAGCGCCGGTGGTGATTTTGTCGTCACCCTTCTAAAGGGGGGGCGTGAGGTGGAGGATCGCCGTCTAGTAGCTGGCGAGCCCGTGATGATCGACGACTTCACGGTCGAGGCCCTTAAGATCCAGCCGGCCGATCAGTGGGCCACCGCGCTGCCGGAGTCCTTCTCGGTGGGAGGCAACTTCCCGAATCCGTTCTCGGCGTCGACGGCCATCGTGATGGACCTGCCCGAGACAGCGGACGTGGCCGTGGAAGTGTTCGATCTCATCGGGCGTCGGGTCGTGGCGATTCCGGCGCAATCGCTGGACGCCGGCCGCGGCCGGCGGATCGAGATCGAAAGCGAAGCGATGGCGTCGGGTGTGTACCTCTACCGGGTCGAGGCTCGCATGCCGGGCCACACCGCCACCCATTCAGGCAAGATGATCCTGAGGCGCTGACCGGGGGGCGTACTCGTCTGATCTGGATGGATGGCATTTTGCCGGCGGGTATGCAATACGGTGTCGACTCCGCCTTTGGCGTGATCAGACCTCGGGGGTCCTCGTGATCCCCGAGGTCTGATCTATTTGCGTACTTCATCTCGCAGGCGTAGATTTGTCGCCGTCAGTAGGTCCGCGTTCGCGTTGATCGATTGACATGCAGGGTCCCCAATTTCGTAACTCATCGATTGTACAGACTATGTTGATCTCATCTGGTTATGGCTTCCGTGCCTGGTCTCGACTGGCGTTTACTGGTGCCTTCCTCGCGGTACTTCTGCTTCCGTTTCGGTTTGCAGGCGCCCAGGTGGGCACGGGCGACGGTTTAACCGTTGGTGTTCAGGGAGGTAAATTTGGCGTGGGCTTCGCCTCGGCCTGGCCCACGTACGGCATAAGCGGCACGTATCAGCTCAATGAGACATTAACTGCCGAAGCCATTCTGGGCTTCGTTGGGGTTGCGACGAATATTAGCGGGAGAGGGTGGTACCGATTCGATCAGAACGTGGACTATGACCTTTATGGGTACGGCATGCTCGGCATATTGTCCTATCGGAGCTTCGACACAGGTCTTATGTTTGGATTCGGCGGAGGGATCGAGGCCGGCATTCAAGAGCTATTCGATGATCCCGAGCTCCCCGCGATATTCGGCAACTTCGAAATCGGCATCGCTTTCGACACCATTGCGTTTTATAACCTCTCCATATTCTCTTTTGGAGCAGGGATCCACTACCGCTTTGGCGAGCGCAACTAAAAATGGGCATTCCGCCATTAATGGTCGGAAAAACTCGAGGGGGTTTACTCGAGTAGATGTTGCGTGAGGTTATTATTTAATCTACCTTCATTTTCTCCTAACACAACTTCAACCACAAAACAGCCAGATGGAACAACGTATGAGCAGTTTATTCTCGCGGCGCGTGGCACTATTACTGATCGCGATCTTTGTGTACTTGCCTGTGCTCTCCTTCTCCGCGGTCGCAAAAAACCCAAGACCGATGGGATTGATCGGGGATCGTCCGGCCTCGGGCGCGACCGAAATGCCGTCCATCGCGGAGATGACGGCCTGTACGGATGCGGAAGCTCAGGCCCTTCAGGATGTGAATAGCACGCTCTGGATTGCAGGCGGCTGTCTCGGGGGCATCATTGCCATCATCGTCGCGCAGGTAGTTGAGCCGGACCCGCCGGCGACCACGCTGCTTGGTCAAAGCCCAGAATATGTGGCCGAATATACGGACTGTTATAAAAAGGCGGCAAAAAAACGCCAGACGAACCGGGCCTTGATTGGTTGCGGAATCGCGGCAGTTGTCTACGGTGCGTACTTCCTCGTTTTGGCGATTACGGTTGATTCGGCGACAGACTTTTAGGTCATCCAGTCGATCGATCCGTTAGTTGAGAGTTGTTTTCTCCATACGCGGCGGAGGAAACAGGTGTGCCTCAGGGGAATGGTCTGAAGAAACCATCCCCCTGAGGCATGTTGCGTAACTGACATTACGCGTTTTAAGAATATCAGGGATAACATCGAGGGTGCCGTCCTTTCCTGGCTTCCCATTCACCAACTATGCGTTGTGTATGTCGATTCAACGATCGTATCCATTGAGAAGAACGATTGCGACGTGTCTGGCCTGGCGCTGGGCTTTCATCGCCATGCTCATAATGGGCGGTATACATAACGATCTGAGTGCCCAGGGTTTAACACGGAAAGGGGGGGGTACATTCCTGGGTTCGGGGGGCACAAAAACACTGCGAAGCCATTTTGTACGAGAACATGTCGAGCGGGGTCGAAAGCAAACTGTTGAAGGAGAATTCTTCCTTTTTCAGGATGGGTATGCACATTTTGCCGTAAAGGCGCCTGTGAATCAAATCATTACTCTAAGAGATAGTTTGATGACGATATACTACCCGGATCGTAATATTGGATTCTATATTATTGGTAATGGGCCACAACTCGTCCCACTGGTGCCTGGTATCATGGCAGCACTAAGTGCCGACTATGGATTATCTGGTTTGGGTTTCATTTTGGAAAAGCAGCACATAGAAGGTGATACGTTAAACACGGAGTGGCGATACAATCGAGCGGATGTTGACCTGGGAAAGTTCACTTTACTCTCCACGTATGACCGCCTCGTCAAGGTGATATATTCCATGCCGGGCGAGAAAGGAGAAATCCTGACATACATCAGTGAGTACACTGATATCAGTGGAATTGAGTTTCCTATGCGCATTTTAACCGAGCATCGCAAAGATGGCGTGATTGATTATGGTGACCTCAGATTGTCAAACTTTGCGATAGATGTTGATATTCCGGATGAGGTATTGCATTTTAAAATACCAGAAGATGCGGAGATGGAGTATGTTGAGTAAGTTGGGTATTCTGTTACTTATTTGCATGGAAGTCGGAGTAGTCATGGCTCAGGAGCCATCGCTTCAGTCTGATTTGAGAGCACTCGCGGAGAAACGACTGCCTCGCCCATCCTATTTGGTAAAACGTGAGTCGCCCCCTGCCCCCGTGGAGCTTGAGCAGGTGAGTGAGTTGAGCCTGCTGCTTGCCATCGGACTGCGTGTTTATCAGGCCACATTTTCTGCCATGGACACAGATCGCTGCAATTTTACTCCGAGTTGTTCCCGCTTTAGCGCCGCGGTGGTAAAGGAGGTCGGACCAATTCGTGGCGTATTGCTCAGTGCCGATCGATTAACACGCGACCATGGATTACCCGGTTTGCATAGGCACTATCACGTGGAGCCTGTGTATCGCAAATTTGCGGATCCCGTATCCAGATACGTCCCACCTGAATTGAACCTTGATTAAGAGTTTTTGAGATGGTAATTGATGCAATTTCCAGGGTTTCAGTCACTTGCCATTCTCTTTTGCAACGTTGCACAGGCGATTGGCTTACTCGATGTATTACATGCTTTTTGTTTTTGATTTCATCCGGAGGCACCCATCAAATAGTTGCGCAAGAAACTTCTGCTGACATTGTGAATGAGTTCTCCGAGACAAAGGAACTCATTGGTTTTGCGGACTACCTGTTTGGCGCTGGAGAGTATGAGCGTGCGATTGCTGAGTACCAGAGGTCGCTCTATTATTTGAGCATCGGCAAACATCAGACTGGGAGACGGTCCGATCAGATACTTTTTCGTGTCGCACAGTCCTACAGCAGACTACGATTGCCACAGTTGACGTTCGCGACGCTTGACCAAGCGCTCCTGTCAGCCGGCACGTCGCCTATGCGGGACACTCTCCACGTAGTTTATCTGGCAACGGCGTTGGCGTTTGATCAGGATAGTATTTTTCTCGACCGACTCCGGCAATTCGACGAACCAGGTCCCCGTACATTTTCCCCCTATGTGAAGGCCTTGCATGTGCTCTTTTTGTTGGATGACTTTAACCTGGAGCCGGCCTCGCGCATTCTTGAGCTGAATTCTGATATCACCGATTTTTATGGTACCAATCGGCATACGGAATTGTCGAATCTGACGGGAAGTATGATGAATAGGCGATTCAAGTCACCGGTTCTGGGTGGGGCCTTGTCGGCGCTTGTTCCTGGCCTCGGAAAGGTCTATGCGGGTCGATGGTCGGATGGTGTTTCATCGTTTATTACGGTCGGCGGAAATGCCTGGATTGCGTATGAAGGATTTCGGGATAAAGGTGGTGATAGCTTGAGGGGATGGCTGTTTGCTGGTTTAGGCGCTGTGTTTTGGGCCGGCAATGTGTACGGCTCTGTTGTGGCGGTTCGATTGCGAAATGTTCAAATCCATGAGAGTATCAATGCGGATGTTCGTCGCCAGATTGACCTTATTGTTTCTTTTTAGTTTGGCCAGCGTTTGCAGCCCATCAACCGTACTCGGACAAGGCAAGGACCTCGATTTGCTCGGGCTCGGGGACTTCCTTTATGAATCAAAATCATATGATCTGGCGATTACGGAATACATGCGATATATCTTTTTAGATCAGACGAGTCCATCTAAGTATTATGCCTATTATAAAATTGGCATGTGCTATATGATGACCGGAGAGTCGAATAGTGCCGTCTCGTATTTGCGGCAGTCACTACTCCTGTCAAAAGATAGGAGTACTCGAGGCGTAATAAAATACAGGCTTGCCAATGCGTACGTCCATGCCGGCCAGTACGAGCTGGCAAAAGTGGAACTCATACAGGCCGGAATGCTACCACTGCCCTTGGATCATGAGACGGCTCGTGCCTTGATGCTTGGCATGGTATTTTTGCTACAAGGCAATGCTGATGAAGCCGTCAAGGTCTTTGAGCACGCTGCTCGTTTGCAGAAAGACAATGGGCCTTTTTATGACTCGATGAATCAGGTAGTATCTTCATTGACGCATTGGAATGATCATGCGAGATCAAAAAACCCCAGGGCAGCCAAGTTACTGTCAACCATTTTGCCAGGCGCAGGACAAGTTTACGCCGGCAAGCCGCTTCACGCCATCAATGCAATGGGCATCAATGCGCTAACTGTGTTTCTCGTTGTCAATTCGGCGTTGAATGGTTCGTATAGAGATGCCGCACTGTTGACGGCAGGACCATGGTTGCGGTATTACAGAGGGAATAGATTGCATGCTGAAGAAGATGCCATCCTCGCAAATCAGCATGTGGAATCGAAACGTTTGAATGACTTGATCGAACAGCTGCTGCTCTCCGTCGAATTGTTGCACGTATCTCCCATGGTCCTTCAATTCCCTGATTGACGTTCGGAGTTAACTCGCTTCACGTTACGCGTTGTCTCTTTGCATCACGCTTCAAAGCCCAGCTGTGCGCGCCACAACATCAAACATTCAGGGGAAAAACGCGCTATACGACGTTTTTGGGGGAGGACATGTTAAACACGCGTCAAGAAATGCCGTGGGCTCCTACCTTGGATCTGGCTGTTGTATCTTGCGGCGCCACGGGCGTATAAGCGTGTGGCGTCCTCATTGTCAGTGTGTTCGTTCGTTTACCGATTACCCTCCATGACCACCTATAAAGACGCCGGCGTCAACATTGACGAAGGCGACGAGGCCGTCCGGCGCATGAAGCCGCTCGTGCGCGAGACCTTCATCCCGGGTGTGCTCACCGACATCGGCAGCTTCGGCGCTTTTTTTCAGCCGGATTTCAGGGGCATGGCCGAGCCCGTCCTGGTTTCTTCCGTCGATGGCGTCGGGACCAAGCTCAAGGTCGCGTTTTTGGCCGGCCGGCACGACACCGTCGGGCAGGACCTCGTGAACCACTGCGTGAACGACATTGCCGTGTGTGGCGCGCGTCCGATGTATTTCCTGGACTACTTCTCCATCGGCCGGCTCAAGGCGGATATCGCCGTGGAGGTGGTGCGCGGGTTCGCGACCGCCTGCAAACAGAACGGATGCGCGCTGATCGGCGGGGAGACGGCCGAGATGCCCGACCTCTACGCGGCCGGCGAGTACGACCTGGCCGGAATGATCGTGGGCGTCGTCGATAAGGCCCGCATCATCGATGGCGCTGGCATTCGCGCCGGCGACGTGCTCATCGGGCTGCCCTCGACCGGGCTCCATACCAACGGGTATTCGCTGGCGCGCAAGGTGCTGTTCAGCCGCTTTGGGATCGACGATCGGCCCGCCGAACTCGCCGGTCAAAACCTCGGCGAGGCCCTGCTGAGCGTCCACCGTTCCTACCTGAAACCGATCCTTGCATTACACGACGCCGGCCTGTTGAAAGGCCTCGTACACGTCACCGGCGGGGGTATTCCCGGTAACGCGGCGCGCATCATGCCGGACGAGCTCGCGATCGACGTCGACTACGCCGCCTGGCGCCGGCCGGCGCTGTTCGAACTCATCCAGCGCCTCGGCGATGTGCCGGAGGAGGACATGCGGCGGACCTTCAACCTCGGCATCGGCCTCATCGCCGTCGTCGGCCCCTCCGACGAATCCCGCGTCCACGACGCCCTGCGCGGGCTGGGTGAGGTGGCGGTGACGATAGGAACGGTGAGGATTCGCGATTAGCGATTAGCGAATAGTGAATAGCGATTTGTTTTTCACTTATCACTCTCGCTTTTCACTTTTCACTTTTCACCATTCACTTTTCACCATTCACTTTTCGCTATTCGCTATTCACTATTCACTATTCACTATTCACTATTCACTAGTCACTAGTCACTATTCATTTTTCACTTCCTCATGCCATCCCTTCTCCTCATCCTCCTCCTGAGCTATCTAGCCGGCTCCATTCCGGGGAGTCTGTGGGTGGGGCGTTGGGTGTATGGCGTCGATCTTCGGGCGCATGGGAGTGGGAATCCGGGGGCGACGAACGCGTTTCGGGTGCTGGGGTGGAAGGCCGGCTTGCTGGCAACATTGCTGGATATGGGGAAAGGCCTGTTGGCGGCCGGCTTGCTGGCGATGATCCGGCTCGGGCCGCTGCCTGATCTGGTGGCGGAGAGTACACTGATGCTGCAGCTGGGTGCCGGCCTTGCCGCGGTGGTCGGGCACATGTATCCGATCATGGCGGGATTTCGGGGAGGCAAGGGGGTGAATACGGCGGCCGGGGTGTTGCTGGCCATCACCCCGTGGAATTTCCTGGTGGTATTAACGACATTTTCGCTGGTGCTCTGGCGCACGAAGTACGTGTCCTTTGCCTCGATTTGTGGTTCTGCGATGTACCCGATATCGCTTCTGGCAATGCGGTACGGGTTGGGGTGGACGCAGATCGGGACGCCGCTCATCGTTTTTGCCGTGATCCTGGCGCTGGGCATCGTGCTGGCGCATACGTCCAACATCAAACGGCTCATGCGCGGGGCGGAGAACAAGATCCGTTGGGTGAGTTCGCCGACAGTGCCTGGCCACATCGAGCGTGAGCCGTCGTCGGGACGGCAAAACGGGTAGGGGGATGTCGACCTCAAGCGAAATACCGTACACCCCGCGCACTGTTGCCGTTATTGGAGCAGGGAGCTGGGGGACGGCGCTGGCGATCAGTCTGGCGTCGGCGGGACATACCGTGCGGCTCTGGGCCCGGAGGCCCGAGTTGGCGGAGGAGATCGAGCGGACGCGCCGCAATCACTTTTACCTGCGCGACGCGCGGCTGCCGGCGGGGATCCGGGTTACGGCGCGGGACAGCGAGGCGGTAGAGGGGGCGGGTGCCTGGGTGATGGCCGTGCCTTCGCAGTCCCAACGATCGGTGGCGGAGAGCTTTGCGCCACGCTCGGCCGGCGTCCAGCTGGTCGTTTCCGTGGCAAAGGGGATCGAGAACGAAACGCTTTGCCTGTCTACCCGCGTGCTCGAGGAAGCCATGCCCGCGGTAGATCCCGCTAGTATCGGCGTGTTGTACGGACCGAGCCACGCAGAAGAAGTGGCCCAGGGGTTGCCGGCGGCCGTAGTAGCGGCCGCGGCGTCGAGGGATACCGCGAAAGCCATCCAGTTGCTGTTCATGACGCGCAGCCTCCGGGTATATGCGAATACCGATGTGATCGGGGTGCAGATCGCCGGCTCGGCGAAAAACGTCATGGCCATCGCGGCGGGCATCAGCGATGGCGTCGGGTATGGCGATAATGCCAAAGCGGCACTCGTCACCCGCGGCATCGCCGAGATGCGGCGGCTGGGGCGGGCGATGGGCGCCTCGATGAGTACCTTTGCGGGGCTTGCCGGCATCGGCGACCTCGTCGTTACCTGCATGAGCGGCCTCAGCCGCAACCGCTATGTCGGCCAGCAGATCGGCGAGGGGCGGGCGCTGAAAGAAATCGAGGATGACATGCAGATGGTGGCCGAAGGGGTACGCACGACCGCGTCCGTCATCGCGTTGGCCCGGAAATATGGCATCGAAATGCCCATCTGCGAATCGGTTTACGCCATCCTCTTCGAAGGCAAAAAGCCTCAGGAAGCCGTCAATGCGCTCATGAGCCGGGCGGCCAGGGAGGAAGACTGGCTCGATGAGACCGACGAGGCGTCGGACTAACCACCAACGGCAATGAATCTCGACGAACTGGGCCGGCTCGTGGCGCTTGGTGAGAGCGCCACGCTGGAGTTCAAGACGCGCGTGCCGCGGCCGGAACGCATTGCCAAGGAAGTCATTGCCCTGGCCAATTCGCAGGGCGGCCGGCTGTTGCTGGGCGTGGATGATGACGGGTCCCTCCGCGGGGTGCGCGATACCGAGGAAGAGGAGTACGCGTTGCAGGAAGCACTGAATGCGTATTGCGAGCCGGCGATCGCCTACACCGTCGAGCGGATCTCGATCAACAAAAAACGCCACGTCCTCCTCGTCACCATCCCGCTGAGCGCCGCCCGGCCCCATTACCTGGTCGACCCCGCCGACCCTAGCCTCCGGGTCGCCTATGTGCGGGTGGAGGACATGAGCGTCGAGGCCAGCAAAGAGCGCATCCGCCTGATGAAAACCCGAGACAATGGCGACAACGTCATGTTCGAGTTCGGCGACAAGGAAAAAACGCTGATGCGGTACCTCGAGAATTATGGCCGAATCACCGTCTCCCAGTTCGCCAACCTGGTCAATATCCCCAAAAAACGCGCCTCGCAAACGCTCGTCCTCATGGCCCGCGCGAACGTCCTCCGCCTGCATACCGCCCCCGATACCGACTACTTCACGATCGCATACGACTTGAAGCGGTAAAAATGATTAAAGGGTTCAGATTAAACGGATTCAAGGGGCCACCTTTTAATCTTCAATCAGTAATCCGTAATCCCAATTGCACATCAAATACACATATGCGTATCTTGGCTGGATCCAATGAGACGCCCGTGGGTTTCTGACACCCCTTTCGCCCGAGTGAGGGAGACTCGTGGAGGACCCATGAGGGACCCGTCTGGAACGTTGTAGAGATCGAACATGCCTGTTGTAGATGTCATCCCCCTGCACGAAACCGCGCGGGACCGGTACCTGAACTATGCGCTCTCGGTGATCACGAGCCGCGCCCTGCCCGACATCAGGGACGGCTTGAAACCGGTGCACCGGCGCATTCTCTACGCCATGTACGCCAACCTGCGCCTCTACCCGGACGCGCGGTTCCGCAAAAGCGCGACGGTGGTGGGCGAGGTGATGGGGAAGTACCACCCGCACGGCGACAGCGCCATCTATGAGGCGATGGTGCGCATGGCGCAACCGTTTTCGCTGCGGTACCCGCTGGTGGACGGCCACGGCAACTTCGGTTCGCTCGACGGGGACAGTCCGGCCGCCATGCGGTACACCGAGGCGAAGCTCCAGCCGCTGGCGATCGAGGTGCTCGAAGAGATCCGGAAGCAGACGGTGGATTTCAGGCCGAACTACGACGGCACCCTTTCGGAGCCCGTGGTGCTGCCGGCGCGCCTCCCGAACCTGCTTGTGAACGGGTCGAGCGGCATCGCGGTGGGCATGGCGACAAACATCCCGCCGCACAACCTCACCGAGGTGATCGACGCCCTGGTTTACATGATCGGGTCGCCCAACGCCCGCGTGGATACGATCGTTGAGAGGTTCATCAAGGCGCCGGACTTCCCGACCGGGGGGCGCATCCTGAATACGAAGGAGGAGCTCGTTGCGATCTACGAAACCGGGGATGGGACGATCGATCTCCGCGGCGAATACCTGGTGGAGGGGAAAAAGCAGATTATCGTGCACTCCATCCCCTACGGGCTGACGAAGGGGGATCTGATCGAGAAGATCGCGGATCATGTCGCGAACGATCGTGTGCCGCAAATCGTGGATGTGCGGGACGAGTCGACGGACGATGTCCGCATCGTGCTGGAGCTAAAGCGTGGGGCGGACCCCGAGGCGGCGATGGCGTATCTGTTTAAGCACACGCCGCTGCAGACCCGCTTCCACGTCAATATGACCTGCCTGGTGCCGACGCATAACCGGGAGGTGTGTACGCCCCAGAAGGTGGATCTGGTGACGGCGCTGCGCGCGTTTCTGGATTTTCGGATGGAGGTGGTCACCCGCCGGCTCCAGTACGAACTCGACCAGCTCGAAAAACGCATCCACATCCTGCGCGGGTTCGAGATCATCTTCGACGCCCTTGACGAAGCCATCCGGCTCATCCGGGCGTCGACCGATAAGCCCGACGCGGCGGCGCGCCTCATGCAGCGCTTCACGCTCGACGAGGTGCAGACGGAGGCCATTCTCGAAACCAAGCTCTACAAACTCTCCAGCCTGGAAATCGACGCCATCCGGACGGAGCTGGAGGAGAAGGAGCGCCAGGCCGCCGAGATCCGCGCCCTGCTTGCGGACGAGGAGGCGCGTTGGAAGATCATCAAACAGGAACTCCGCCAGCTCAAGGACACCTACGGCGACGCGCGTCGGACAACCGTCGCCGGCCCGGACGAGGGCCTGTCGTATTCGGAGGAGGACTATATCATTGCCGAAAATGTCCACGTCATCGTAACCCGCGATGGGTGGGTGAAACGGCAGAAGTCGTATGCCGACGTCGCCAGCATCCGCGTCCGCGAGGGCGATGCCGTCGGCTGGGCCATCCAGGGTTCGACACGGGCGACCGTTTCGTTCCTGACGAACTTCGGGAAGGCGTTTACGACGCGGATCGACCAGTTGGCGAACACGACCGGGTACGGTGAACCGATTCAGAAGCTGTTCGACTTTTCTGACCGCGAGACGATCGTCGGCGTCATCGTGTGCGACGAGCGCTTGCTGCCGAAACCCGTGGCCCAGCCCGACCCCGAGCCGGGGCTTTTCGAGTCAAACGGCGAGGAGGAAGTCGTGGTGGACGGCCCCTTCGTCGTCGCCGTCTCGCGCACCGGGCTATCGGTCCGTATTCCGCTCGAAGGATATGCGGAAGCGTCCACGCGCTCCGGCCGGCTCTTTATGCGACTCGCCGCCGGCGACACCGTGGTCGGGGCCGAAATATCGGCCGGCCACGAGCATGTTTGTCTCGCCAGCCAGCAGGGCCAGGCGCTCATCTTCCCGGTGAACCAGATCCCGATCGTCCGCAGCGCGGCGAAAGGGGTGATCGCCATCCGGCTCAACAAGGGCGACGAAGTGTTTGGCTACGTCCTGTCCGACTCCGCCCGAAAAGGCCTCACGGTCGAGACCAGCCGCGGCCGCACCGAGATCGTTCGCACTACCAAATTCGCCGTGACCAACCGGGGGCTGAAGGGCAGCGCCATCATCACCCGGGGGCACCTGACCCGTATTCTTCTCGAGCCGATCGAGATCCGGATGAATGGAGCGGAATAAAGGGCAAAAGGCAAAGTGAAAAGGGCAAAAGGCAAAGTGAAAAGGGCAAAAGGCAAAGGGCAAAAGGCAAAGTGAAGGAGGCATAAGCCCCGAAGCGCGTACCCAAAGGGTTAACGGGAAAACGTGTAACGCGTAACGCCACTAACAACAATGACAGAAATCACCTCATCCTATACCGGCGCGGACATCCAGGTGCTGGAGGGGCTCGAGCCCGTCCGCAAGCGCCCCGGGATGTACATCGGGGGCACGGGCAAGGCCGGCCTGCACCACCTGGTGTGGGAGATCGTCGACAATGCCGTCGACGAGGCCACGAACGGCTTTGCGACGCTCATCGAGGTGACGCTGCACGACGACGGCAAAAGCGTGTCGGTAACCGACAACGGCCGCGGCATCCCGGTGGACATCCACCCGAAAAAGAAAGTGCCCACGCTCGAGGTCATCCTCACGACGTTGCACGCCGGCGGGAAGTTCGACGGCAACAGCTACATTACCTCGGGCGGTCTGCACGGCGTCGGCTCGTCCGTCGTGAACGCGTTGTCCGAAGAACTCGTCGCCACCATCAAGCGGGATGGGCGGCTGCACACGCAGACGTACCGGCGCGGCGTGCCGGTCACGAAGCTGAAGACGCTCGACGGCACCGTCCGCGGCACGGGCACGACGATCTTTTTCCGGCCGGATTCGGAGATCTTCGAGTCGATCGAGTTCGACCCGCTGTGGATCGGCGAACAGCTCGAGATCAAAACCTATCTCAACAGCAACCTCAAGATCGTCTTCAAAGACGATGTCAACCGCAAACGATTCGAGTTTCACCACGAGGGCGGCATCGCCGAATACCTCCAGAAGGTGGTGAAGGACGAAGGCGCGCGCGTTGTACATGCGGACGCCCTCTTCATCAAGCAGGACGAACTCGTGGGCGGCCAGCGCGCCGAGATCTCTCTGCAGTGGACGGAGGCGCCGAAGGAACGGATCGACGCGTTTGTGAACGGCATCCCGACGCGCGACGGCGGGACGCACGTCCAGGGCCTGAAGGACGCCGTCCGCAGCGCCGTGCGCGCCTACATGGAGACGCACGACCTGCTCCCCAAGAAACTCGAACTCACGGCCGACGACATCCGGGAAGGGATGCTGGCGGTGATCAACCTGTTCATGGTCGAGCCCCAGTTTCAGGGGCAGACGAAGGACAAGCTCAACAACCCCGAGGCGCGTCAGCTGCTGATGAACGCCGTCCGCCTCGAACTCGAACAATACCTCAACGGTCACCCGACGACAGGTGAGGCCATCGCCGCGCGCGTCATTCAGGCTGCGAAAGCTCGCCTCGCTAGCCGGGCCGCCGCCAGCAACGTGCGTAGCAAGACCAGCCTGTCGCAGCGGCTCACGCTACCCGGAAAGCTGGCGGATTGCTCCAGCTCGGAGGCGTCGGAGAGCGAGTTGTTTATCGTCGAGGGCGACTCCGCCGGCGGCTCCGCCAAACAGGGGCGCGACCGCAAGACCCAGGCGGTACTCCCGCTCCGCGGCAAGGTGCTCAACGCCGAACAGGCCACCCTGAGCAAGGTAAACGAAAACAAGGAGCTGTCGAACATCGTCCAGGCCCTCGGGTGCGGGATCGGGGATAAACTGGATATCGCCCGGTTGCGTTACCATAAGATCATCCTCCTGATGGATGCCGACTCCGACGGCCACCACATCGCCACGCTGCTCCTCACGTTTTTTTACCGCTACATGAAGCCGCTTATCGAGGAGGGCTACGTCTACATCGCCCAACCGCCACTCTTTCGGCTCGAAGCCGGCAAGGAGACCTACTGGGCGCTTGACGAGGCGGACCGCGAGCGGATCACAAAAAAGATCAAAGCCGGCCGGAAGAACATCAACATCGAGATCCAGCGCTTCAAGGGCCTCGGCGAGATGATGCCCAAGACCCTCCACGAAACCACGCTCGACCCCGAAAAACGCCGGCTCCTGCAGGTGACGATCCCAGACGGCGAACGCGTGGCGACGGAGAACACCATCACGGACCTGATGGGGAAAGACGCCGGCGCCCGGTACACGTTTATCATGGAACACGCCGGCGAGGTGGACGAGCTGGACGTTTAATACACCCCCGAGGCCCCCTAATCATGCCCGATCATCCTACCGAAACCCACCACCGCTGGGCCGATCTGCCGGCCGAGGCGCTCACGCCGTTCCTCTCTCGCAAGATGATGCACGGCGAGCGCCTCATGCTGGCGCACATCGACATGAAAAAAGGGTCGGTGGTGCCCACGCACAGCCACGAAAACGAGCAATTCAGCTATATCCTGTCCGGCGCCCTCCGGTTTTCGGTCGGAGAAGAGGGCCGGGAGGTGATCGTGCGCGCCGGCGAGGTGCTCCACCTGCCCTCCAACCTGCCCCACGACGCCGTGGCGCTGGAGGACTCGCTCAGCCTCGACGTGTTCAGTCCGCCCCGGCAGGACTGGATCGATGGGACCGACGCCTACCTTCGCACGCAAAAATGACCGGATCGGGTTGGAATTTGTCCCGCCGATACGCACATTACCCGCGCCCCGATCACCGATAGCTCCGATAGCATCACGCCCATGCGCCGACGAGACTTTCTGCTTCTGAACGCGACCGGATTGGCCGCTACCTGCTTCATAACGCCCGCCGTCTGGGCTGCTCCTGCGTCGTTTGCTCGCCCTGGCTTGCTTGATTTGCTGAAAGATGACGAGCAAGTGCGACTGATCGGACGCCGCTATCTGGAACAGCACCCCGCCGAGGCCCATACGGATGCGCTAGAACGCCGCCTCGCAGAGACCGTCCGCGCGGCGCGTGATCTCGAGTCCTGCATCCGAAACGAATTTGCTCGCCGAGAGACCGTCCAACTCAACGGATGGATCCTCGCCCGCACTGAAGCCCGTCAGTGCGCCCTGTTCGCGCTCAGCTAAACCCCTATGCACATCGACGCACGCACCCTCGATGTCGGCTCCGTGATCGAGGGCGATATCTGTATTATTGGCGCCGGCGCCGCCGGCATCAGCATGGCCCTCGAATGGAAGAACACCCCGTATAAGGTGATCTTGCTGGAAGGGGGCGGTTTTCAGGTGGAGCCCCGCCCGCAGGCGCTCTACGATGGCGAAAGCATCGGGCAGACCTATTACCCGCTTCAGGCTGTCCGACTCCGCGCCTTCGGCGGGACCACCGGGCACTGGGCCGGCTGGTGCTCGCCATTCGAGCCGCTGGATTTCAAGCAACGCGACTGGGTGCCCGATAGCGGTTGGCCCATCGACCGCTCGGCCCTCGACGCCTACTACCCGCGGACGCATGCCTATGTGGAGATCGGTCCCAACGAGTGGGATGCGGCCTACTGGGAGGCGCAGGACCCCGAACGCCAGAGCCTCGCCTTTGATAAAAGCCGGGTGTGGACCAAGATGTGGCAGTTCAGCCCGCCCACCCGTTTTGGTCTTCGCTATCGCGAGGAAGTCTTCCAGGCGCAAAATATCCATCTCTACTCGAACGCCAACGTCACCCGGATCGATACGAACGAGCCGGCGTCTGCCGTCGAGGGCGTGACGGTGCGGACGTTCGAGGGGAAGACACACACGGTTCGCGCGAAACACTACGTCATGGCCGGCGGCGCCTGGCAGAACGCCCGGCTCCTGCTCGCCTCCAACGACCGCGTGCCGGCCGGCCTCGGCAATCAGAACGACCTCGTCGGGCGGTATTTCATGGAGCACCTGGAGGTGATGTGCGCGAGCATGCTGCTCGTAAACGCGCCGGCGTCCATGAAGATGTACGAGATGAAGTTCTTCGAGACCAAAGCCCGCGGCGAACTCTCGCTCAGCGAGGCGGTCCAGGCGGAGAACGAGGTGCTCAACCTCACCGTCACGCTTCATCCGCGGACACTGGAGCCCAAGGACTACCCCTGGCTCATCTCCCGCTACCCGAGCGATGCCCGGTTCACGGTCGACCGACTCGATGAACTGCAAGCTGAATACGAAGGCAACCCGGCGGGTGAGCCGGCACCCGATTACCTCTCCGGCCTCCGCGAATTCCAGCTCCAGGCCCGTATGGAGCAGTCGCCCAACCGCGACTCACGCGTCTTCCTCGCCCGCGAGACGGACGAACTGGGGATGCCGCGCCTCACACTGGACTGGCGGCTGACGGCGCTCGAAAAACACTCGCTCCGGCGCTCGTTTGAGGTCATCGGCGAGGAAGCCGGCAAAGTCGGCCTGGGACGCGTCCAACTCCTGGACTGGCTCACCACCGACGACCCGATGTGGACGCCGAACCTCGGCGGCGGCTGGCATCACATGGGCACCACCCGCATGCACGACGACCCGAAACAGGGCGTGGTCGATCGCCACTGCACCGTCCACGGCATCGCCAATCTCCACGTCGCCAGCTCATCGACCTTTACAACCGCCGGCGCCGCCAACCCCACGCTCACCATCATCGCCATGACGCTGCGTCTGTCGGATCGGCTCAAGACACTCATGGGCTGAGGCGGCATGGCACCCTTCGTTAAAATCACACACTTCGGTGTGGAGCGCAATTCAGAACCTGGCGTGGAACATACCTGTCATTACAGGAGCGAATCTCCCGGGTCGTCCAGCTCCGGCGCGGGGGTAGGTACCGATAACGCAGCGGCAGGGCCGCCCTATGTCACGTGGTACGCGGGAACTTGAACCGAAACTGATCAGCGTTTTACGGGAGGGCTACACGCTTTCCGATTTTGGGCGCGACGGCCTGGCCGGCCTGGTCGTCGGCATCGTGGCCCTGCCCCTGGCCATCGCCTTTGCGATCGCGTCCGGGGTGCGCCCCGAACAGGGGTTGTACACCGCCATCATCGCCGGCTTTATCATCTCGGCGTTCGGGGGGAGCCGAACCCAGATAGGCGGGCCGACGGGCGCGTTTGTCATCATCATCGCCGGGGTGGTCGATCAGTTTGGCTACAGCGGGCTCGCCGTCGCCACGATGATGGCCGGCGTCATGTTGATTGTCATGGGTGTGGCGAGGCTCGGGGCAGTCATACGCTATATTCCCTACCCGGTGACCGTGGGCTTCACGTCCGGCATCGCGTTGATCATCGCCCTCGGGCAGGTGCGCGACGCTCTGGGGTTGCAGATGGAGAAAGTGCCACCGGATTCCCTGGAGAAAATCGAAGCGTACCTGGAGCACATCGGCAGCATTAGCCCCCTGGCGGTGGTGCTGGCGGTTGCGACCATTGCCATCATCCAACTCTGGCCCATGGTGACGAAGCGGATCCCCGGCCCGCTCGTGGCCTTGATCGCCACCACCCTCGCCGTGTATGTCTTCGACCTGCCGGTCGAGACCATCGGCGGGCGGTTTGGCGAGGTGCCCAATACGTTGCCGAAGCCGGCGTTGCCCGAGTTCGAGTGGTCGATGTTTAGCGAGCTCGCCTCGCCGGCCATTGCCATCGCGCTGCTGGCGGGCATCGAATCCCTCTTGAGCGCCATGGTGGCGGACGGGATGACGGGTGGCCGGCACCGGTCCAACACCGAATTGATCGCACAGGGGATCGCCAACATCGCATCGCCGCTGTTCGGAGGGATCCCGGCGACGGGTGCCATCGCGCGGACGGCCACCAATATCCGCAACGGCGGGCGCACGCCCATCTCGGGGATCGTCCACGCCATCACACTGCTCATCATCCTGCTGGCGGCCGGCCCGCTCGCCGAACTCATCCCGATGGCAACCCTCGCCGGCATCCTGCTGGTCGTCGCCTACAACATGAGCGAGTGGCACAATTTCGTTCGCCTCCTGAGTGGCCCGCGGAGCGACGTTCTCGTCTTGATGGCTACGTTTTTGTTGACAGTGTTCGTAGATCTGACCGTGGCCCTCCAGGTGGGCGTCGTCCTCGCTTCCTTGATGCTCATGCATCGCCTCGCGGAGGTGACGGAGGTCAAGGCCATGGAGGATCTGCTCCTGTACGACAAAAACGGCGAGCCACAACCTGAAACGGAGACGGCTCCGGAGGGCGTCGAGGTGTATGAGATCAACGGGTCGTTGTGTTTCGGCGCAGCGAGTAAGTTTATGGAGATCAGCTCAACGCTTCAATCGTCCCGCAAAGTCGTCATTCTCCGCATGCGGCAGGTAGTAGCCATCGACGCGACCGGCTTGCAGGCCGTGGAAACGGTGCACGCCCGCCTCAAACGCGAGGGTGCCGTGTTGCTGATTTCGGGGATTCGCGCGCAGCCGCGCGAGGCCATGGAACGGAATGGGCTGCTCAAACGGATCGGGGCCGAGAATGTCCACCCGGTATTTCCCGAAGCCCTGGCGCATGCGCGCCGGCTCGTCGGGGCCGCGCCAGCATCGGAACAGACATGAAATCGGGCTTCCGCGACGACACCTGGCCGTCCTCGATCAACGAGACCTGTCGCGTTTTTCATCGAGGTTGAAGCTGGTGTAATTCTCCGGGAAAAGGTGCTGGGGGGATGATCGATTTACGTATGGATGTGTGCGTCTACAAGTGTCCAGCGTTTTTCGTATCAAGAAACGACCCATGCCATGACTCGTACCTCTCGCACCCACTTGAACCCCATCGCCCGGTTGCTCCGCGTGCTGGTGCTCGTCTCCCCATTCATCGTATCTCACACACTCCCCGCTCAGGGGCAGAATGCCGATCTTTTCCTGGCCGCTTCAGTAGCCTGCCCCGCCGGCGTCACCCCCGTGCGCGACCTCGATAGCGATTGCGTCGACGACGACCTCGAACGGCAGGGCTACGACCGAAACCTCGATGCCTGCACCCCCGGGCCGGATGCTCCGGGATGCTTCGTGACCGACCCCACGGCGTGGTCCAGCGACGGCGACCCGTACAGCGACTTCCAGGAAGCCACCGGCGTCAACATGGATAACACGATCGAAGTACCCTTTAACGGTCCGCTGGTCGCCGCGATGCCGAAGATCGAAGTGGTGATGCTCCGGTACCGCTTTACCCCGAAAGGGACGATCACCGACTCGCAGGGCAGAGAAGTCTCGACATCGAGCACGCTCGAGTTCAGCATGGAGACGACCTTCAGCACCTCGGTTACGGTAGGTACGGAGGCCAGCGTCAGCCCCACCGATTTCGGGGTGTCGAGCAGTGTCGAGAGCACGACGAGCTTTTCGGTCACAGCCGGCTTCTCGGCCAGCCAGACCCGGGGCGAGTCGCTCAACTGGGAAACGGCGACGACCGTGGAGGCGGACAACGCCGCCTCGCTCGCGTTCGACATCGTGGCGCGCAATGCCGGCAGCGCCACGGCGCTCGATGTGCTGCCTACATTCAACCTGTTTCTGGGCAACGACCCGCTCGGCACCATCCGCCCCGAACAGCCGTTCCCGTCTAATCTACGTCCGGGGCAAATCTCGGATTTTATCACGATCGATCGCCGCGTCGCGGGCAACTCGACCGAAGAAATCACGCTCTCGCTCGACGAACTCCGCCAGATTCAGCGGGGAACGCCACTACGCATCGAAGTCGTCGGCCTCGATGCCGGCATTTCTCGGTGGCGACCGGAGGACAGCAACTGGGCCTGCCCGGATCCCTGCCGCTGGGAAGAATTTCAGGACCAGATCGAAGCGCGCACGCTTCGTCTGATAGTGGATTTTGGCTACGGCGGCGACCCCGATGTGGAGGTGCCGCGTGAATACGCCGGCAACCCCTTCGAGTACCGTGTCTTTACCGGCTCGCCCAACGCCCGCCCCGGCTTCACCCTGCGCGATGTGCTCGGCTTCATAGGCTACGACCTGCAGCCGATGAATGGCGGAATGCTGATCGAAGGTCGGGAGTATCCCCGGGGCTGGTATATGACCTCGGGGCCGGACAAGGGAGGAGCCAACCGGGACAGCACGTTTCTGGATTACTGGCTGACTGCCGGTGAACCGAACGAAATCATCGATATGGTCATGCCCCGAGGCGTCTCGCTCTTGATGGCCAGCCCCGACCCTGCCACGGCCGGCCCGGTGTTGAGCGGGGATCTCCTCTTCCGCTCCATGCGCGGCGTCCAGATAACGGCCACGCCAAAGGGGGCGATCCCGGTGGGAGGCGGCGAGGCCCATCTGTTTGCCGCCGACGGCAGCAAAACGGTCGTGCCGCTCAAGCGCGTTGGGTCCACCAGCTACTGGGTCACGCCGGATTCGCTGCTGAAGCCGATTGCCGCCGGCCGTTCCTACATCGTGATGCGCGATGTGCTGGGATACGAGCAGGTGCTCGGGCCCGGCCTGACGCCTTCCATCCCACTTGCCTCGAACTGCGGCGAAACGGTCCCACGCTACTGGCGCACGCCTTCCTGGGCGGCCACCAATGGGGTAACTACCCTGTTTGTGGACGGAGACCTCGATAAGCCGGCCACGGGGTTTTGCTTCAACCTCACCGGGCGAGCCGATTTCTGGTATCCTCAGACCCACGGTATGGGATCCGCCGATGTGCTCGGGGTGGCCGTGCTCGATCTCGAGCGGCGCGTGGTCGTGGGTGAGGGTGCCCTCCTGTATTCGGAGAACGGCGGACAGTCCTGGAAACGCGCCCCGCTCGATCCAGCCGACACGGCCACGTTTCGCGCGGTGGCGTTTCGGGAGGGAACGGATACAGGTATTGCCGTGGGTGACGGGTCGGTGTTTATGCGGACCACCGACGCCGGGCGCACCTGGAGTCGCGTGACGGTGAACGGAAACGTCGGCAATTTCTTCGATGTCGACTACGCCGGCGACGGCATCTGGTACGCCGTGGGCGAAACCCGAATCCGGCGCTCGGTCGACGATGGGCTTACCTGGGAGCCGGCCTCATTGCTGGTATTCGATAGCGAAGGCAACCCGGTCAGCCGGCCAAATGTGGGGCAACTCCATGCCGTCACCTTTATCTCGGCTTCCACCGGTGTGGTGGGGGATGGATTAATGGCCGACAGCTTCGGGCGCGTGTATCAGACCGAGGATGGCGGCGAAACCTGGAAGGAGGCGATGGTCTTCACCAACCTGCGCGACATCGCATTCGACGGCGATGCGTCCTGGTATGTCACCGGCCGCAACGGGGTTTATCGCCTCGGGCTTTCTTCGAGTGATCGCAATGGGATCGTCCTCACTACATCGACCGACATCGAATTCTGGGCGATCGATTTTGTCGACCCGATGAACGGGTTTGCGCAGACGGCGGGTGGACCCGTCTATCGAACGTCGGACGGGGGCGAAACCTGGGCGGCTCCCTTCGGCGGGTACCCGACTCCTTCGCACCCTGGGGCCAACTTCATGCGCGATATCGCGATGTGGGATGTCAACTTCGGCGCCTCGGTGGGCACCGACGGGGTGATCGGGGCGACGGATTCCGGCGGCGGCATGCCGACACTCACGGTGATCACGGCTGTGGAGGAGGAGCGCGACGAACGGCCGGCGGTCATCGAACTCGACCAGAACTACCCCAATCCGTTTAACCCGGTCACGACGATCACCTACCGCATTGGCGAGCCCGGCGACGTGCGCCTGGAGGTGTTCGATCTGCTCGGTCGCCGCGTGGGTCTGCTCGTCGATCAGCCGCACACCGCCGGCGCCTACCGCGTCTCGTTCGACGCGTCCGGGCTGGCCAGTGGGGTGTATCTGTACCGGATCGAGGCGGGCGCGTCGTCCACCGTGCGGCGGATGGTGCTGCTGCGATAACCGGGGCAGTGGCCAGGGGCCGGCGCCGTCCTCATTCCAGGGTGACGGCGGCCGGCTCGGTCCAGTCTCGCCACAGCCGCTCGAGCAACGCGGCGTCCGGTGGGCCGTCGCTTACGACAAACCGGTAGGCGGCCTCGTAGGGTTGCTCGGGAGTGATCGCCCAGGCGCCGGCCTGCGACGGCGCCCAACAGAAAAACGGCTCGGTCGGGTGGATCCGCATGGGCTCCGGCGCCCGGAAATTGCCCGGATGCGCCAGCAGCCCCACACCGGCGAGCTGCCCGTCCACATACCCACCGATATGCGCCCAGCGCGCTCGCGTCGCGTGGCCGTTGCTGCGGTCCATCCCCTCGGAGGTCAGGAAAAACGCATTTTCGGCCCCATCCCATTGCCGATGCCCCCGAAAACCCAGGCCGCCGTAATGGTACTCGGGCAGGAAGAGCGCGGAGTCAGTGGCGGTCGTGTGCCGGAGGCGTAACTCGACGAGCCGGTACGCCACCTCGCCGGCATCCACAGCGAATACGCGGAGGTCCCACTGCTCGTCGATCGCCGGCCGGGGCGTGCCGCGGGTCAGGTCGATGTACCGGTGCCGGGCCTGGACCCGGCTGAACACGGGCCCAACCCAGAGGCTGTCCACTCCGACAGGCTCCACTCTCCCTGTTTTTAACGCGACATTCCAGAAGTCGGGCTTCTGCCCTTCGAACTCGGTGCTGGTCCATGCCGACCAGATGCCGTGATGGTGGATGTGGTTCGGCGGATAATCATCCATCACCAGCACGCCCGACGGGGTATACATGGGGTAGATGTATCCGCCGCGCACGAAGACGGAGTCGAAGCCCGGATCGGGGAGCGGCGTGGGCCGGCTCTGGTACGACAGGATGGGCTGTTCGCCATCGGCAAACGAAGCCACGCCATTGACCAGCGCGGTTTCGACGCCTCGTGGACTTTCGGTGGTTGGCCGAAGGGTGAACACGCGGGACGCGCCGGCGTCCAGCACATCCAGGATAAACCAGCCCCGTCCGTCCGCGATCTGCACCGGGGCGACCCGTCCGGATGCATCCACGGCTTCGAGCCCGGAGGGCAGGGGGGCGGAGGGGAGATCGAACGAAACGATCGACTGCCGGCGGTCCACAGCGCCGGCATGGACGGTCAGGCGCCACTCGGGCGCGGCCGGCTGGCAACCGGTCAGAAAGGCCAGAAAGACCAGCAGGGTAACCAGAGAGCGAAGCATGTCAGGGGGTGTCTGCAAAGGTGGCGGCCAACTGACGTACGGCAGCTTCGGCGTCGGCCGGGGCGGATAAAACGGCGATGCGGTAACGGAAGGTGACGGATTGGCCGGCTTCCAGGGTAAAGTTCAGCTCGTCTTTCCCTCCACTGAGGGCCTTCTGGCCCAGCGGGTTGGCGGCAAACAGCCCGTAGCCGCGCGGGCATGCCAGTAGGTCGGGTACCCGGGGTTTCGGGGATGATCGATCATGGCCACCGTCACCGGCTCGCCGGCGAGGGTGCCGCTGAGCATCATCCAATCCCCCCGTGTGCCCCAGACATCGACACCCCGAATCCCCTCGCTGCTGAGGTATTCGCCGGCTACCCCGGCATCGTCGACGATGGGCTCGGGGCGGGGCCGGCCGGCCGTGTCGGTCAGGAGGACGGGTTTGCCCTCCGGATGTTCGAGTGCCCGGGTGACCCGGATCGCCACCATCCCTTCTTTGTTGTCGGTAAAGGCGACCCGCTGGTCGAGTGCGGTCAGCGTCGTGACGCGGTCTATCAGCCGGCTATGCTCGTCGCCCGAAAAGACAAAGCGGGTGCGCTCGTGGAGGAGGCGCGTTTCGGTGGGCGTCAGCCAGTCGGCCTCTACCTCCAGCACGCCGCGTTCGTCGCCGCTGCCGGCTTCAACGATGGCGCGGTGGCGGATAACCCCCATCCTGGGCCGGCGCTCCTCCGGCACGGCGTCCGAGTTGTTCCAGAAGTCATACCCGTTCACATCACCGTAATTCAGCCAGTGCCCGATGTGGTGTGGATGGTCTACCCGCTCGCCGGCGCGCGCCTCGAAGGGATAACCCCGCGTGATGTCCTGCCCGCCGGCCGTCCGGATGGGATAGAGGACCGGTTTCTTGAGCGTGGCGATGCTGTCGTGGTACACGTAGGCCGTGAACAGCGCACCGTCGATCGATACGTCCACGCGCTGCTGGTCGTCCAGCACGACAACCTGTACGCCGCCCGTGGGGCGGACGGCGAAAGCAAGCGCTGCGAAGCCGGCAAACACGAGCACGAGAAGGCGGAGCATGGAGGTGATCAGAATGGGGGCAAAACAACGAACCCCGGGAGCCTGCCCCCGGGGTTCATCCGATCACATGGCGTTGGTCAGCTTCATCGCCACCGGATCCCAGTCGACCGCCCGTTTCTCGATGTAGCTCAGGTTCGAGAGCAGGGCCGGCGCTGCGGCGCGATACCCGTAGGCCGCATCTTCCACGACCGTGCCGCCGGAGCGGAGGGCCGTAAAGAAGTTATTGAAGTGGTCGTACCGGCTATCATAACCGCCCGGGGCGCGGTAGATCTCCTCGTTGGCGGCGCGCAGCTCGGGCCGGACCGGCTCGGGGTACTTTTCGCGGTACTCGGCGATGGCCTGGTCCTGGATCGCCTGCGCGAACGTGCTGATCGAGTAGCCGGGCTCCGGATTCGGCGCGAGCCGGCTCAGGGTCGTGCTGGATTCGCCGATCGTGATCACCCCCTCGTTGCCGATAAAGCGGAAGGACGTCCCGCCACCGCCGCCGCCGTCGGCGAAGTTGACGGAGAGGGCCACGGTGAACTCGGGATGCGTGTCTGTTTTGGGATAATCATACAGACCCAGCATCACGTCCGGGGCATCGCGTCCGTCGAGCCAGTACCGGATGCCGCCGGTGGTCATTACGCGCGTCGGGCCGTTGGAGCTGAGGACGAGGTGGATGCCCGAGAACAGGTGCACGAACAGGTCGCCCGGGATGCCGGTGCCGTAGTCGTAATAATTCCTCCAGCGGAAGAAGCGGACCGGGTCAAACGGCCGCTTGGTGGCGTGGCCGACGAAGTTGTCCCAGTCGACCGTCGCCTCGGTGGCGTCGGGGGGGATCGAGTACTGCCAGGCGCCCTGGGCGGAGTTGCGGTTGATGCGGGCCTCGACCATGTTCAGCTGCCCGATGGCGCCGGACTGGTACAGGTCGCGCGCTTTTTCGTAGGTGAGCGAACTCACGTGCTGGCTGCCGACGATCATCAGCTTGCCGGATTTTTTCACGGCCTGGAGCACCGCCGGCCCTTCCTCGATGTGCTGGACCATCGGCTTCTCGCAGTACACGGCCTTGCCGGCTTCGAGCGCGTCGATCGTGATCCGCTGATGCCAGTGGTCCGGCGTCGCGATGATCACCGCGTCGACATCGCTCCGGCTCAGGATCTCCCGATAGTCGCGGGTGGTGAAGACGTCGTTGCCAAACGACTCCTTCGCGCGGAGAAGCCGGCCGTCATACGCGTCGGCCGCGGCGACGAACTCGACGCCCTCGACCTTGAGTGCCGTGCGGGTGTCGCCGAAGCCCATCCCACCCATCCCGATCGTCGCGACGCGGATGCGGTCGTTCGGGCTGATTTTCGGAGAACCGGCGGGGCGGCTGAGGTCAAACGTACGCGAGCTGGCCAGCGCGGGGCCGGCGGCGAGGGCAACGGGCGTGGTAGCCGCCAGGCGAAGAAATTCGCGACGTGAGGCGTGTTTGGACATGGTTTTCTCGGTTATGGGCGATGGTTCAGGCGGTCAGCGCGTCGATTACGCCGCGCATATAGGAAAAAGATTGTTTCATCCCGGGCATCGGGTCGTCCGCGAAGATCTCGTATTCGAGGTTCACGTGGCCGGCGTAGTTCATGGCCATGAGCTGTTTGAAGATGCCCACAACCGGCATCTTACCCTCGCCGACGGCAACCTGGCTGTCCCGATCCATCAGGTCGCCGAGGTCTTTGATATGCATGTCGAGCACGCGGGGGCCGGCTTCGGCGATCGCCTCCACCACATCCACCCCCGTTCGCGTCGTATGGCCGACGTCCACGCAGCAGCCGATACGCGGGTCCATGCCCTTTACCACGGCCAGCACATCCTTCGGCCCCGGGAAGTACTGGTCTTCCGGCCCGTGGTTGTGGATCGCGGCCATGATGTTGTATTCCTTGACGAACTTCTCGATACGGGGCACCACCTCGGGCTTCGGGGCGCACACGATGAGCGGGAAACCGCCGGCCTTCGCATACTCAAACACGGCGCGCACGTAGTCGTCGGTATCCTCGTGAATCGTGATGGTGCCGCCGCCGACGATCTTCAGGCCGGCGCTCTCGAACTCCATCCGGCCGGCCTTGATGGCGTCCGGCGTCCCCTCCTGTTCGAGGTGGAACGATTTGATGTTGATGTTCGTGATCCCCAGCTCTTTCACCATCGCGATCGCCTGGGGCCGCGTGAACTTGCGGAGCGAATAACTCGCCACCCCCAGGTTGATCCCCACGGCGCCGGGTGCGCTTCCGAGGCGCCGTGAGAAGGACGATGGCCAGGCATAGGCGCCCGCCGCGGCTACGGCCGCTGTTTTGAAAAAGTCTCGACGCGTGTTCATGGGCAGGCTGGCTAGTGAGGGGTAAAGTGAGGGGTGATGCGGCGTTATTCGCCGGACAAGGGGCGAAGCTTGACGTTGCGGTACCAGACATCGTCGTTGTGGTCCTGCAACACGATGTGGCCCGCGCGTTTGTCCCCGAACCCCGCGATGGGGGCGTACTTGCTGATGGCCAGGAGCGAGTCGAGTCGCGGCGAGCCCAGATCGTAGGCGAGGGTCATCTGCCCGTTCAGCCAGTGTTCGGCATGGGTGCCGTTAAATAGGATGCGGCCGCTGTTCCATTCGCCGACGGGGTTGAGGACCTTGTTCTCCGGCGCAATCAGGTCGTACAAGCCGGCAGACGTGCGATTGCCACTGATGCCCATCTTGGCGTCAGGATGCAGGTCATCGTCCAGCACCTGGTATTCAAAACCGAGGGGGTTGGTGTCGGACATGGACTCCACCACATTGTACTTGATGCCGCTGTTCGCGCCCGGGGCCACCTTCCAGTCGAACGACAACTCGAAGTTTTCGTACGTCGCGACCGTCATGATATCCCCGCCGGCCATCGGCTGGCCGTCCGCCATGAGCGGTACCTTGCCCGAGGCGATTTTGTGGATCGCGCCGTCTTCGATCGTCCAGTGCTCCAGCGGCACGTGGTCCTTTCGGTAGCCGCGCCATCCCCCGAACGTGGAGCCGTCAAATAATAAAACCCAGCCGGCGGTGCGTTCGGCTTCGCTGAGGGTATTCGGCGCCGGTAGCGTGGCGGCCGCACCGGCAGGCGGCGCATCGCCGCCACATCCGACTGAGAACGTCGCAACGCATAGGAGCACGAAAAAGGGCTGAAAGAGACGGGGGAAAGGGGATATCGGTGCAGTGCTGGACATGCGGTTCGGTTGGTTTCGGATGGGATCGCGTGGAATCGGATAGGCCGGCGCGTAACGGAGGGGCCGGCTGCCGACATAAAAAATACACGTTGAAACCAGAGGAGTCAAACAATCGCCGAAGACCAGGGCAACGGATGGGCATAAAAAAACAGCCCGATGCGAACATCGGACTGTTTCAGGCAGCGTCCTCTCCCGCCGATCCGTCGAAGTACAGCCCCTTTTCGACAGATCAGCGAGAACTCCAGGGTGCGCTGCCTGTTCTGCGAATATCGTCTGGTCGAGGGCGACCTTTATCTCATTCCGAAACGAAGTAAAAATATGATAGATCGATTGATCGAGCTGGCGCTGGAAAACGGCCTCTCCCTGGAAACGTACGCCGCCGGCTGGGAGGCCAAACGCACGGCGCCCCTACAGGGGATGGACAAGGACCAGCGCAAGAACGTCTTTTACAGCCGCTACAACTGGGAACGATACCAGCGCGCCGCCGCTTCATACGTGGTATCGCCCGAACTGG
This sequence comes from Rhodothermales bacterium, assembly GCA_041738655.1. GTDB lineage: Bacteria > Bacteroidota > Rhodothermia > Rhodothermales > JAHQVL01 > JAWKNW01. The sequence continues at coordinate 32,174 of JBGSPJ010000143.1, forward strand.
CCCGCGCCATCGCCGCCATCGACGAGCCCCAGCGCTGGATGCTGGTCACGGAAGACTGGTGCGTCGATTCGGCCTTTGCCTTCCCGGTCATCGCCCATGCCGTTCGGATGAACCCGTTGATCACGCTGCGGGTCGTCCTGCGCGATGCCCATCCGGAAGTGATGGATCGGTACCTCACAAACGGCGCGCGCAGCATCCCACGACTGGTAGCATTTGATTCGTCGGGCAACGAGTGCTTTAACTGGGGGCCGGCGCCGGCCGAACTCCGTGCCGCACGGGCGTCCTGGGTGGCGGACGGCGTGCCCGGACCGGAAATCTCCCAACGAAAAATCGACTGGTACGAGGACCGGGGCTGGGAGCGGGTCGATACCGAGCTGGCCGAACGGATTCTGGCACGAATCTGCACGCCTGCCGTCGTATGAAGAACCGGTGCACGTCACCACCGGAGGGCGAATTCTTATCCGGAGTATGCGTATTTTATCGGCCCCCTTATTCCGATGAATTACGCGCTCGCCGAGCGCCTGCTGATACTGTATGACACCTACCGAGGAAACCTGGACACGCACCCACGAACTTTCCCTCGTGTACCTGGCGCTGGCCTACGGCACGGACCAGGCGCTCGCCGATGAGGAAATGGAAACCATCGTGGCCACCATCCAGGGATGGAACCCCGCTCTGTCGAAGGCCGGCGCGCAGGAAATCGTGCTCGAAGCCCTGGCCGTTTACCTCCAGGAAAACGCCAGTGTCGAGGTCACCCGCACGATCCGTTCGCTGAAATCCACCTTATCCGAAGAAGAACGCCGGCACGCGCTCGAGGATGTCGTCCGGATCGCGGAAGCCGATGGGGTGCTTCTCAGCAGTGAAACAAGCCTCATCGCGACCCTGGCAGACATCTGGGGCCTGCGCGAAACGGGCGCCCGTCTGCTGGCACAGACGACGGCCACCGTCGCCGACGAGCCGGCGTGGAGCCTACTGCACGACATGGCCCTCCTCGGCATTGTCCTCGCCCATAGCACGGATAACGAACTGAGCCCGCACGAGATCGGCGCGATCCTCGAACGCCTCGGTGCCTGGCAACCGGAGCTGTCGAAAGAAGCGCTCCACGAGGTCTTCCGCGTTGCCCTGCATGCGTATAGCGCCCAGCCGGACCGCGAGATGCTCACGACATCGATGCGCAGCATCCGCGAGGCCCTGCCGCCCATCCAGCGGATCGCGTTCCTGGATGACCTCCTCCATATCGCCCGCGCCGACGGCCACATCAACGAGAACGAGGAGGCCATGCTGCACGCGTTGTCGAAGGGCTGGAGCGTGGATATCCGGCTCACACGTACTCAGCCCGAATAACGCAGGTCGTTACGAGTTGACTCGTTGCGCGTTTTGCGTTGCGCAATGCATGTACGCCCCCTGGCGATTGGGTGCGCACGACGACACCAAACGTTTAACGCAGAAACGCGCAACACTAACGTCCGGTATCCTCGCCGTCGAGCGAATCGAGCATTTTTAGATAACTGAGGTAGCGCGAGGGGTGGATCCGCTCTTCGTCGGCGGCATCTCGGACGGCGCAGGAAGGCTCGTGGTCGTGGGTGCAGTTCGGGAAATGGCAGTCGTCCAGGTACGGCTCGAACTCCGGAAAGTAGTGGCAAAGGTCGTCGGCTTCGATGTCGTACAGGCCATATTCCCGGATGCCCGGGGTGTCCACCACATAGCCGCCATCGGGAAGAGGATGGAGCGACGGAAAGGTGGTGGTGTGTTTGCCTTTGTTGGTGCGCTCGCTGACCGGGCCGGTGACCAGCTGCAGGCCCGGGGAGAGGGTGTTGAGGAGGGTGGATTTGCCGGCGCCCGACGGCCCGGTCATCACCGCGGTTTTACCCGTCAGCTCGGCGCGCAGGGCTTCCAATCCCTCTTCGGTCACGGCGCTCGTCCGAAGCACCGTGTACCCGATCGAACGGTAGATCTCGGCAAACGCCTCGATCGCTTCCTCGTCGTCCGGGTCCAGCAAATCAATCTTGTTCAGGACGATACCAGCCGACAGGTGGTTGTACTCGGCCATCACGAGAAATCGATCCACAAAGCCCGCGTTGGGCGCCGGCTGTCGCACGGCCTGGATCACCCAAGCGGCATCCAGATTGGCGGCGAGGACGTGTTCGACCCCGATGCGCCGGCCGGCGGCGCGCCGGCTGAGTCGATTCCGGCGGGGATGGATGATGGCGATCGAGCCGGTGTTGTCCTTGTTGAGGTGCATTGATACACGATCCCCGACGGCCAGCGGATTGGTCGAGGAGGCATCCGCCAGCCTGAATTTCCCGGGGATGCGCGCCGGTATGATCGTCCCATCCACGCGCACGTCATGCCAGCTGCCCGTGCTGCGGACGACGATGCCCTCGACGGTCGCGACATCGCGGTCTCTCGGTTCGTTGCGCAACTCAGTTTCCATACGCCCCACACGCTGTCGCCCCGAAGGCCACTGAAACCTGGGGTCGCCGGCTCTCGTCTACGAGGCGTACCCGAACAACCGACGCCAGACGCCTACTCCAACCTCCTGCCTGTAAAGCAGGGTCGCCGGCTGTCTCGGGCACACCATGAACCAACGCTGTGAAACAATGAGCAAGCATAAAGAAGCCTATAACGACGCGCGAAACGCATTTGATGGATTGAAGATCGAGGAGCAAGCGCTCTTTCTGGTAGAATCCGCCATTTCGATGCTTGCGCAGGGAATCGAGCAGGTAGGCGCCATGATGGCGCGGCAATTCGATGACGAGGCGACGTCCTCCGAAGGAACGGCCGACGCACCGCCTCGTACCACCAAAAAAGGCGACGCAAAAGCCACCAAATCGGCAACTCCGTCGCCAACTCCGCGCAAACCCCGTGCGGCCCGCACAAAACCTGACACCAAACCCGACAACAGGGCGTAGTCAACGGCATGGATGACCAGCACAACCACGGGCCGATCATTCAATTTAGCGACTTGAATCTTCTCGGGAAAGCGGTCTTTCTCGGGGGAGTTCTTACGCGCGTCGCCACCCAGTTCGTCGATACCGCCATCCAGGCTACGGCCGATGTGGTCGTGGAGGCCCAAAAAGCGTTTAAACAGGGGCTCGACCCCAACATCGAAGACGCACGAATCCTCGAGGAAACGGATGTCCGCGATGAGAAGCGGACCAACCAGCCGTAACGCATGGGTGGCGAATCCGTTTATCTGGTCAAATCAGTGGCCCCGCAGAGACGCAAAATTTTGCGTCGCTGCCCGAGCCATGTCAATGCGGTGTATCCACCCCACGCACGTCATGACGGTGTCTCCGGCTGATCCTGATAAACGGCCGTGCCATTCCCACCCGTGACCGGTGTCGCCTTCCGATCCTTTTCCGACACGGCAAAAAACACGTCGGGCTTCGCCATCGCGCCCTTCTGGAGCACTTCGTTGAGCACCTCTTCCATGCGCTTCACGTAGACGATCTTCACCCCCTTCAACACGTTGGGCTCGATCTCGTCGATATCCTTTCGGTTTTTCTCGGGCAACAGCACTTTCTTGATGCCGGCGCGCTTCGCCGCCAGCACCTTCTCCTTGATCCCGCCAACGGGCAATACGAGACCACGCAGGGTGATTTCACCCGTCATGGCCACCGAGTGTTTGATGCGCCGTTGGGTGTAGATGGATACAAGCGCCGACACCAGCGTCACGCCGGCGGACGGGCCGTCTTTCGGGATCGAGCCGGCGGGAATGTGCACGTGGACATCCCAGTACCGGAATGCATCGAACGGGATGCCGAGCTGGGTGGCCTGGGCCTTGACATAAGAGTGGGCGGCCTGGGCGGACTCCTTCATCACGTCGCCGAGTTGGCCCGTCAGGATCAGCCGGCCGCTGCCCCGCGAGGCGGAGGCTTCGATAAACAGGATGTCGCCGCCAACCGGTGTCCATGCCAGCCCGGTCGCCACGCCGGGCACTTCCGTGCGTTCGGCCACGTCCGAGAAGTACTTGCGGGCGCCGAGGTATTCCTTGATGTCGGCCTCGCTGATCGAGGCGCGGGTGAGGTCGCCCGTGGCCACCTGGCGCGCGACGCCGCGCGCAATCCCACCGATTTCGCGTTCGAGCTGCCGCACACCCGATTCACGGGTGTAACCGTCGATCAACTCGGAAATCGCCTTGTCGCTGATCGAAAACTGGTTGTTCTTCAGGCCGTTTTGCTCGATCTGCCTGGGTACGAGGTAGCCTTTCGCGATGGCGAGCTTTTCCTGCTGGGTGTAACCGGTCAGTTCAATCAACTCCATCCGATCCCGTAGAGGCGCTGGAATCCGCTCCAGGTAGTTCGCCGTCGCGATAAAAAGTGTCCGGCTCAGGTCGTAATCCAGCTCCAGGTAGTGATCGTTGAACGTATTGTTCTGCTCGGGATCGAGCACCTCGAGCAACGCGCTGGAGGGGTCCCCGCGGAAGTCGGCGCCGAGTTTGTCGACTTCATCGAGCATGATGACGGGGTTGGATGTGCCGGCGCGCTTCATGGCCTTGACGATACGCCCCGGCAATGCCCCGACGTACGTCCGCCGGTGCCCCCGGATCTCCGCCTCGTCGCGCACGCCACCGAGGCTCATGCGGACGAACTCACGACCGAGCGCGCGGGCGATGCTCTTGCCGAGACTCGTCTTGCCCACCCCCGGTGGGCCGTAAAAACACAGGATCGGCGCCTTCATATCGCCTTTCAGCTTGAGCACGGCCAGGTACTCCAGAATGCGCTTCTTCACCTTGGGCAGCCCGTAGTGGTCCTCGTTCAGCACCACCTCGGCCCGCTTGATGTTCAGGTCGTCCTCCGAGTACTCGAGCCAGGGGAGGTCGAGGATCCAATCGACATAGTTGCGGGAAACCGCATAATCCGGCGAGGCCGGGTTGGTCCGCGCCAGCTTTTCAAGCTCCTTGTTAAGCACTTCGCGGACCGCCTCGGGTAGCTTCTTCTTCAGGCCGCGCTCGCGCAGGTCGGACACCTCCGCCTCACCACCTTCCGATTCGCCCAGCTCCTCCTGGATTGTCTTGATCTGCTGGCGAAGCAGGTATTCGCGCTGCTGCTTGTCGACATCCGTCTTTACCTTCGAGCGGATTTCCTCCGACAACTGAAGGACTTGCAGCTCCCGGTTCAGGTGCTGCATGACCATTTCGGCGCGTTTCACCAGGGGGATCGTCTCGAGAAGCAATTGCTTCTCCTTGACGTCGATCTGCAGGTTGGAGGCGATGAAGTGGATGAGGAACGTCGGCGAGTCGATGTTCTGGATCGCCAGTGCCGCCTCGCTCGGCAGATTGGGCGACAGGTTCACGATCTGGATGGCGAGCTCCTTGAGCGAGCGGATGCGCGCATCGAGTTCGATCTCGTCCGATTCATGATCTTCCTCGATGGCCTCCACGCCGGCGCGGAAGTACGGCTCGGTCTGCACATACTGCGTCGTCTTGAAACGCCGCTTCCCCTGGATGACGATCGATTTCGATCCATCGGGCATCTTGATCAACTTCAAGATCGCCGCGGCCGTGCCGTAGGTGAACAGGTCGTCCGGCGCGGGATCCTCCACATCGCTGCGTTTCTGCGCCACGACGCCGATCAGCGCATCGTCACCAAACGCATCCTTGACGAGCCGTAACGACGCGTCGCGACCCACCGTGATCGGCAGGACGACGCCGGGAAACAACACGGTATTACGTAGCGCGAGGATGGGAAGCGAATCCGGCAGCTCGAACGAGCTCATCGCTTTCTCCTCGTCCGCCGTGGGGAGCGGTATGGTCTGTTCCGTATCGTCTTCGAGCATCAACTGCAACATGGCATCAAACATAATCCTCCTCGAGTGCTCCCGACCACGGGCGCGGCGCCGGTGGTGGCCTGGTGGGGGTCTGACAGAATGTACGTAGGTGGGAGCGTTAAACGTACGCGATCGGTTGACCAAAAACCAGGCCAACCGAAGGGTACTGCCATTCTGTCCGTGAGGCCGCCGCTAGCCCAGTTCGTTGATGATCCGCTGAAGCTGGTCGAGCTGAAAGGGCTTGCCCACGATGGCGTCGATGGTGTCGTCCGGATCACCGATGTCGGTGTCGCCGGTGAGCAGTACAACCGGCATCTTCGGAAAGCGATCCTTGATGCGCCGGGCGAGTTGCCGGCCATTCATGCCGGCCATGCCGTGATCGGTGATGACGACATCCACGGGGTGCTGGTCCAGGAACGTGAGGGCCTCGTCGCCGGAGCCCGCCACTTCGATGGCGTGGCCCTTGAGCCGCATGAGATTACGGAGCATGTTACGCACCGCCGGCTCGTCGTCCACCGCCAGGATGCGGTACAGTTTGTTGGCGAAAGCCGGCGCGGGTACACTCGCACTCGGAGCACGCACCTTCGCCGGTTGGAAAACGATGGTGAACGTGGTGCCCTCGCCCAGGACGGTATCGACCGAGATCGTCGCGCGATGGTTCTCAATGATGCTATAGGAGATGGCCAGCCCGATCCCGGTGCCCTGTTTGCCCTTCGTGGTGAACAGCGGCTCGAAAATGCGCCGCTTCACCTGTTCCGTCATCCCGTGGCCGGTATCGGTCACCCGGACGAGGATGCCCTGCTTGCGGTCGAACCGCGTGGCGAACTGGAGCAGCCCACCCAGCGGCATGGCCTGGACGGCATTCATGATCAGGTTCACGAACACCTCGCGCAGCTCGACGGTTGAGCCTTCGATTGGCGGCACTTCCTCGAGATCAAATCGGGTGTCGATGGTGATCCCGTGCCGGCGCGGCTCGTTGTGCCAGTACGGCCGCGTCATCGATACACACTCCTGGATCAACGTTCGCAGATCGATCGGCTCCGTCTGCGTGACGGTTTCGTTTCGGATGTAGCTGTTGGTGCTTCTGGTGATCACGGCGCCATCGTTCGCGGCGCGCTGGATCGTCTTGAGCGTCTCGTAGAGTTCGGGCCGGTCCACCGGCATCTGGCCGGATTGCTCCAGCACCTCGAAATTGCCCTGTATCGCCGTCAGTACGTTGTTGAATTCATGCACCAGGCCAAGGGTCATCCGACCGATGTTCTCCATGCGGTGCCGGCGGGTTTGGCTCAGGATAAACGTCCCCGGCTCGGCCAGCACTTCGCCGGTCACGGTGATGGCCACGACCCCCGCATCCGCCGGGCCCTCGGCCACGACCGGGATGAAGTGGAGCAGCACGGGCACCGGCTGATCCCGGCTCGCCACCTGGACAAAAAAGACCTGGTTCGTCACCAGGTTGCCGGCCGACGCCTCGGCCAGGGACCGACGCGCCAGCTCGCGGTCGTCGGTCGTCAGCGGGCCCCAGGCTTCGGCCTCGTCGCCAAAAAGCGACAGCCAGGCGGGATTACGAGACCGCACGGCGGCGTCTCGCGAGAACGTGGCGACGAGGAGTTCCGTGGCCAGGGGAAAGGCGGATTCGGCGGATTGAGACATGGAGAACGAATTGCGATTCAGGAGAACATCCTGCGCCCGATTCTTGTTGATGAGCAGACGAATCGGAGCAGATTGAGCGGCGAAAGCGGCTCGCGATGTCGCGACAGCCAGACACGGACCGGAGGTGCATCAAGGCATCCGTGCGTCTCCCGTCACACCAGCAATTTGAGGCATTGTTTCAGCATGTGGCACGACAATATTCTCGGCACGGTCGGCAATACGCCGCTCGTCAAGTTGAACCGCGTTGCACAGGGCGTGCCCTGCACCGTACTGGCCAAACTCGAGTATTTTAATCCCGGCGCGTCCGTCAAGGACCGCATCGGAATCGCGATGGTCGAGCAGGCCGAAAAAGACGGCCGGCTCAAACCGGGCGGCACCATCATCGAAGGCACCAGCGGCAATACGGGCGCCGGCCTGGCGCTCGCCGCTATCGCCCGGGGCTACCGGTGCATCTTCACCACGACCGACAAGCAGAGCCAGGAAAAGATCGACGTCCTCCAGGCCCTCGACGCCGAGGTCATCGTGTGCCCGACCAACGTCGAGCCGGACGATCCCCGCTCGTATTATTCCGTCGCCCGCCGACTCGCAAAGGAGATCCCGAATTCGGTCTACCTCAACCAATACGACAACCCCGCCAACGCGGAGGCGCACTACCGCACGACGGGCCCCGAACTCTGGGAGCAGACCGAGGGCAAAATCACCCATTATGTCGCCAGCGCCGGCACCGGCGGCACGATATCGGGCACGGCCCGCTACCTCAAGGAGAAAAACCCGGAGCTGACGGTCATCGGCGTCGATCCCTATGGGTCGGTGTACTACAAATACTTCTTCACGCGGGAGTTCGACAAAAGCGAGATCTACCCGTACGTCACGGAAGGGGTCGGGGAGGATATCCTCGCCAAAAACATGGACTTTGACCTCGTCGACGACTACGTTCGGGCGACGGACAAAGAGGCCATGCAGATGACCCGCCGGCTCGCGCGCGAGGAAGGCATGTTCGTCGGGCAATCGTGCGGCCTCGCTGTCGCCGGCGCCCTGCAGTGGTGCCACACGAACCGCGAAACGCTGAGCCCGAGCGATGTGATGGTGATCGTGCTGCCGGACTCAGGTTTCCGCTACCTGTCCAAGACCTATAACGACCGTTGGATGCGGAACAACGGGTTTCTCGACCGGCCCACACATGTGACGGTGGATGAGGTGATCGCCCAGCGCCGGCGGCAGAAACACATCGTCCACGTCCGTGCCGGCGATACCCTCGGAGACGCCATCGCCGTGATGAGCGAACACGGCGTCTCGCAGATTCCGGTCATGGATGGCGCGAAGGTCGTGGGCAGCCTCACCGAAAAAGGCATCCTCAAGCGTCTCATCGCGACGCCCGAGGCCCGGAACGAACAGGTCGCCGGCAGCATGAGCGAGCCGTTCCCGATCGTTCCGAGCAGCCTCCATCTGGAACACCTATCGGCCTACCTGGAACAGGAGATGGGCGCCGTGCTGGTCCAGCGGACCGACGGTTCGTACGATATCATTACAAAAAGCGATCTTATCAGCGCGCTCGCCAACATCGGGCGCGCCAACCCGGAATCGAAAGGAAAACACCATGAGTGATGCAAACGAAGGGCAGGCCCACGTCCAGCTCAACATCGAATTGAGCGAGGAGGTGGCGGAAGGTGAATACGCCAATCTGGTGATGATCGCGCACTCAAGCGAGGAGTTCATCCTGGATTTTATCCGGGTCGTCCCCGGTGTCACGAAGGCGCGGGTAAAGAACCGCATCATTGTCACGCCCCCGCATGCGCGGCGTTTACTGGCGGCGCTGGCGGACAATATCCGGCGCTACGAAGCGGCGAACGGTCCGATTGCCACCCCCACCCATGGCGGGCCGCCCATCCAGTTCGGCGGACCCAGCGGCGAGGCCTGAACACGCCGGCGGCCTATTTCCTGGCCCGCGCCACGAAAAATAGCCCCAGCAAGGCAAATAGGACATGCGGCAGCCACGCGGCGACGACGGGGGGCAGTTCCCCGGAATACCCGAAGGGCTCGACAAGCTTCATTGTCGCCAGGTAGAAGAAGGCAATGAGCAGCCCGAGGCCGATCTGGACGGCCTGGCCGCCCCGCCGGCGTACCGCCGCCAGCGGCATGCCGATCAAGACAACGATCAGGTTCGCCAACGGGTACGCGAACTTGCTCTGATACCCCACGATCGTCCGCCCCGTGTTGTTGGCGCCCGACCGCCGCAACGCCTCGATATAGTCGCGTGCGTCCGGAATCGTCATGGATTCCACCTCCCGCTCGGTGCGCGCCAGGTCCCGCGGGTAGATCGTGAGCACGGTATCCATCGCCTCGATTCGCCTGAACAGCGTCTGCCCATCGTCCAGAAACGTCCGCTCCGTGACTTCGGCCATCTTCCAGGATCCGAGTGAATCGACCCAGGTCATCCGCCGCGCGTCGGTACGGGAGAGGAGCCGCTGGCCCTCGCCAAAGTGCTGGATCGATACCTTGTGGGCCACCTGTGCCACACGGTCGTAGAACCCGACGGATACGATGCTTTCCGGCGTATTCTGGCGGTGGATGTCGCTCGGATCGAGCTGCGATTGCTTGTTCTTGAGGTACTTCTGTTCGAATTCGATTACGGTTTGATTGGTGCGCGGTACAATCCACCCGTTGAACCAGAACATGAAGATGCTGATCGCCAACGCCACCACCAGAAACGGAAGCAGCAGCCGGTACAGCGATACGCCGCTTGTCTGCAGCGCCGCCAGTTGTAACTGCTGCGACAACTTGCCGGTGAGGTAGACACAGGAGAGGAACACCGCCAGCGGGCTCGTCAGCCGAACGATGTCCGGGACAAAGTTGGGGTAGTACTCCAGGAAAACCTGGCTCATGCTCGCCCCGCGATCGAAGAAGTCGTCCACGAACTCGACATAGTGGAGCACGACAAAAAACACGATCAGGCAACCGATCAAAAATACGGTGCCCGTCAGGAAACGACGCATGATGTGGTAGTCGATTGTCGTCATGAAGTGCGTGCTACGGGAGCCGGGCCATAGAAGACAGGAAAAAATAGAGTAAAATTAAAAGAGGGGCGCCTGCCGGGGTAAACTTAACCGGCGAGCTTCGGTTCAACACGGCCTGAACGCGGGTTCGGGGTGGATGACAATCCCCGAAGCGTCCTTCATTTCGTGAAATGGAGTTATAACCTACACCTTTCTTGACGCCCAGAGACGCATGAAATTACACGAATATCAGGCCAAAGACGTCCTTCAGCGATACGGCGTGGCCGTTCAACCTGGCCTGGTGGCCTACTCGGTGGATGAGGCCGTCGCGGCCGCGGAGAAGATGAAGGCCGAGCGCGGCATCGATTTGTTTGTGGTGAAAGCGCAGATCCACGCCGGCGGCCGTGGCAAGGGCGGCGGCGTCAAGCTCGCCCGCGGTGTCGGCGAAGTGCGCGAAAAGGCCTCGGCCATCCTGGGCATGATGCTCAAGACGCACCAGACCGGGCCCGAAGGCCAGAAGGTGCGTGCCGTGCTCATCGCGGAGGCATCCGATATCGCAAAGGAATTTTATCTGGGCATCACGCTGGATCGCCAGCGCAACCAGAACGTCGTGATGGCCTCCACGGAGGGCGGCGTCGAGATCGAAACCGTGGCGGAAGAGCACCCCGAGAAGATCTTGAAGGTGTGGATCGACCCGGTCACGGGCATCCAGCCGTTCCACGCCCGCCGGCTCGCCTACAGCCTGGGCTTCGAGGGCGAAGCGCTCAAGCAGGCCGTCAAGTTTATCCTGGCGCTGTATAAGGCGTACGAGGAGACCGACGCCGCGATCGCGGAGATCAACCCGCTCGTGCTCACGGCGCAGGGGGATGTGATCGCGGTGGACGCAAAGATCACCTTCGATTCGAACGCGCTCTACATGCACAAGGACCTCGCGGCCCTGCGCGACGTCCACGAAGAGGCGCCCCTCGAAGTGGAAGCCAGCGAACACGGGCTCAACTACATCAAGCTCGATGGCAACGTGGGCTGCATGGTGAATGGCGCCGGCCTGGCCATGGCCACGATGGACATCATCAAACTGGCCGGCGGCGAGCCGGCAAACTTCCTGGACGTTGGGGGTGGCGCCAACGCGCAGACGGTGGAAGCCGGCTTCCGGATCATCCTCAAGGACCCGAACGTCAAGGCGATCCTCGTCAACATCTTCGGCGGGATCGTCCGGTGCGACCGCGTGGCGAACGGGGTTGTGGAAGCCGCCCGCAAGGTGGAGATCCACGTCCCGCTCATCGTCCGCCTCCAAGGCACGAATGCCGCCGAAGGACAGCAGATCCTGAAAGACAGCGGCCTGAAGGTCGAAACGGCCATCCTGCTAAAGGAAGCCGCGGAAAAAGTGACGAGCGCCCTCGCGGCCTGATCGCCACCCGATGACCTCACGACCCCCGAATCCGCCGGACACTGCCGGCTCCGTCGACCTCGTCGGCATCGTCAAGCGCTTCGGCGAGACGGTGGCAGTCAACGAGGTGACGCTATCGATCCAGGCCGGCGAATTCGTTTCGCTCCTGGGCCCCAGCGGTTGCGGCAAGACAACGCTGTTGCGGACGATCGCCGGCTTCGAACAACCGGACGCCGGCGCGGTCCGCATCGGTGGGGAAGAGGTCACCTTCGCGTCGCCGCAGGATCGGCCGACCGCGATGGTCTTCCAGAGTTATGCGTTATTCCCGACCATGACGGTCGGCGAAAATGTCGCCTACGGGCTGCGGGTTCGGAAGCTGGATAAGGCCACCATCGCCACCCGCACGGCGGAATCTCTGGCGCGCGTGAACCTGTCGGGCTAGGTACACGACAAAATTTGGATGTACTTGGCGAGTTGTTTCTGTTGAGTGCGCGTGATGAGGGCCTCCCGGAGGCGATCGAGTCCATAGCGAAAGAGGCTCTGGGCTCGTCGGCCATGCGATTTTACCGCTATAGGT
>JBGSPJ010000144.1:0-9117 GCA_041738655.1 Rhodothermales bacterium
CTGGAAGAGCTCGCCGAGACCGCCCCGCTGCCGGCCGACACCGACGCCCGGATCTTCGGCCCCATCGGCCTCGACATCGGCACCGAAACCCCTGAAGAAATCGCCCTCGCCGCCCTCGCCGAAGCCCAGGCCATCCTCCACGGCCGCGGCGGCGGATTGCTCAGGAAGCGCCCGGGGCCGATTCATGGGTAAGGAGTAATACAGGACGTACCCCCAGCGCTCACCACCCCATCCTGGCAGCGATATATCGCAGCCAGGATCTCCCCTCCTCGGTGAGGAGGGGATCCTCTCTGACAAGCACCAAAGCGTCTCGCATACACCTGTTTGCCGTGATACTTTTCACTTTTCACTTTAAACTTTAAACCCCGAAGGCATGTCCACATCCCACACCGCCCCCTCATCTTCCGTGGGTAGTTCGACCACCCGATTGGCGTGGCGTTTGACGATCCCGCGGCAGCCTTCCGGCTCGTCGTGTGTGAGGATCTCCTCCCGATAGACGGCTGAAAACACAACCGGATGCCCGCGCTGGCCCCGGTACATCGGGATGACGATGGCGCCGGGATGATCCCCTTCGGCGGCGCGAAAGGCCGCGAGCACGCCGGCGGGGGTCGAGGCGGCGAGGCGGGGCATGTCGGACAGGGCGATGAGATAGCCAGTCGAAGCCGGCGAGGCGGCACGGACGCCGGCCTGGATGGAGGACGTCATCCCCAGTACATAATCCGCGTTCTCCACGAACCGGACGTCGAACCCCGCCAGCGCCTCCCGCACCCGGCCGGCCTCGTGCCCCAACACCACGATCCGCTCATCGACGTCCGCCTCCATCAGCCGGCTGGCGGCGTGGACTACCATCGGCGCGCCATCCACCTCCATCAACAACTTATTCATCTCCCCCATACGCCGCGAAAGACCCGCGGCCAGCAGGATTCCCGACAGAAACAGCCGGTTTTCCAGGGCTTTTTCCTTCATTTGCGTATCAATCGATGTGGATCTAACTTCAGCCCGACCCGCCGGCCAGGCTAAGACAAGCTACTCTTTCCGGCGCCTCCAGGCCAATCCAATCAGTGAGGAATGAATCGTATGGCAACCCAGAAGATCTCCTTCAACGAGCAAGTCGATGCCAACCTGAACCGCGCGGCGGCGCTGACCGACTATCCGCCAGGGCTCATCGAGCAGATCCGCATCTGCAATAGCGTTTACTCCATCCAATTCCCCCTTAAGCGGGATAACGGACAGATCGAGGTCATCAAGGCCTGGCGCGCCGAACACAGCCACCACCGCATGCCCGTCAAAGGCGGCATCCGGTACAACGAACACGCCGACCAGGACGAGGTGGTCGCCCTCGCCTCCCTGATGACGTACAAATGCGCCATCGTCGACGTCCCGTTCGGCGGCGCGAAGGGGGCGGTGAAGATCAACCCGCGCAACTACTCCGAGGCCGAGCTTGAGCGGATCACGCGGCGCTACACCTACGAGTTGATCGCCAAGAAATTTATCGGGCCGGGGATCGACGTGCCGGCGCCCGACTACGGCACCGGCGCTCGCGAAATGGCGTGGATCGTCGACACCTACAACTCGATGACCACCTCGGAGCTCGACGCCCTCGGCTGTGTCACGGGTAAACCCGTCGCTCAGGGTGGCATCCGGGGACGCGTCGAAGCCACGGGGCGCGGCGTGTGTTTTGGCGTCCGCGAAGCCTGCAATTTTACCGACGACATGAAGGCCCGCGGCATGACGCCCGGCATCGCCGGCAAAACGGTCGTCGTCCAGGGCTTTGGCAACGTGGGGTACCACTCGGCCAAATTCCTGCAGGAGGAAGGCGGCGTCGTCATCGCGATAGCCGAATACGACGGGGCGATCTACAACCCGAAGGGGCTGGACATCGAGGCCGTTGACCAGCACCGCAAGGAGCACAAGACGATTATCTCCTTCCCGGGAGCCACGTTTATCCCTAACACGCTCGATGCCCTGGAGCTGGCGTGCGACATCCTGGTGCCGGCCGCGCTGGAGAACCAGATCACGATGGAAAACGCGGCTCGCATTAAGGCAAAGATCATTGCCGAGGCCGCCAACGGCCCTGTCACCGCCGATGCCGCGGAGGCTCTTACGGATCGTGGCGTGCTGATTATCCCGGATATGTACCTCAACGCCGGCGGGGTGACGGTGTCGTATTTCGAGTGGCTCAAGAACCTCTCCCACGTCCGCTTCGGCCGGATGGAAAAACGGTTCGAGGAACGCAGCAATCTCAAAATCCTGCGCACGCTCGAGAAGATGACGGGCCAGTCGATCGATCCGAAGCTGATCAACGAAATCGCCCACGGGCCGGATGAAGTCGACCTCGTCAATTCCGGTCTGGAGGATACGATGGTCGAGGCCTACCGCCAGATCCGGGTGATCCAGGAGAAACACGGAATGAAGATCGATCTTCGCTGCGCGGCGTTTATCTCGGCGATTGAAAAGATCGCGTATGCCTACGAACTGCGTGGGATCTTCCCCTAAGCTCAGTCCTCCCCCACTGCTCCGCGCCGCTTCTTATCCAGCAACATCCCCCACACCCGGTTGTAGGGATGGACTTCCCGCACCGTTTCGCCGTCGCGCTCGACCGGGTATCCTTCGTTCGCCCACATAAACACCGAGCCTTCCAGGTTGGCGACCGCCGAGGCGCCGGCCTGGAGAAGCGCCTGGGCCTTGGCGGAAGATCGGTAGCCGACCGAGCAGTAGAGCACGATGGGCCGGCCGGCGGCGGCGGCGAGCAGCACGTCGGCATCGGAGGAATCGGGGGCGGAGTGGATGGCGCCGGCGATGTGGCTCAGGTCGTACTCGGCGCGCTCCCGCACATCCACCAACAGCGGCCGGGGCCGCGTGGGATCCGATAGCCAGCGGGCGAGGGAGTCGACGGAGATCTGCTCGACCTCCGGGTAGCGGTTGCGCACATCGCGGAGGACGGTGGACCACACGAGGGTCTGGGCGGAAGCCATGTCAAGCGGGAGAAGGAAAAACAACAGGAAAAGAATGATGACACGCCCTCGTCTCGTACTGTCTGCTCCTTGAAAACAATGGGCGTAGAGACGCTCCTGTGGAGCGTCTCCTGACGGTGTCATTTTACCAGAGGCCGTGCGCATACCAAAAATCTCGCTGTGAATAAGACGCTCCACAGGAGCGTCTCTACGGTAGATGTCCCTGGCCGCGTTCATTTCATGGAGGAACGCCGGATGGACGGGTCCGTTCAACGACCACACCAATTATCGACCGGCATCCCACATGGAAACCCCTCCCCACACATCCAAAGGACGCGTGCTCGTCGCCATGAGTGGCGGGGTCGACTCCTCCGTGGCGGCTGTGCTGCTGCGCGAACAGGGGTACCAGGTGATCGGGATCACGATGAAGACGTGGGACTACACCTCGAGCGGCGGGCGCGGCGGCAAGGAGGTCGGCTGCTGCTCGCTGGACTCGATGAACGACGCCCGGGGCGTCGCGATGGCTTACGGATTCACCCACTTCATCGTCGACATCCGCGAGGAGTTCGGGGACTGGGTGATCGAGCGGTTCACGGGCGAATACCTCGCCGGCCGAACCCCCAACCCGTGTGTCCTCTGCAACACCCACATCAAGTGGGCGGCGCTACTGCGGCGGGCGGACGACCTGGGGTGCGACTTCATAGCCACCGGCCACTACGCCCGCGTACGCCACGACGAGGCGCTGGGCCGGTCGGTCCTGATGCGTGGCCTCGACACCAACAAGGACCAGAGCTATGCCCTCTGGGGCCTCCCCCAGGAGCACCTCCAGCGCTCCATTTTCCCCCTCGGTGAATTCACCAAGCCCCAGATCCGCCAGATGGCGCACGACTACGGCCTGCTCCGTGTGGCGGACAAGCCGGATTCGTACGAGATCTGTTTCGTGCCTGACAACGACTACCGGCGTTTCCTCAAGGACCGCGTCCCGGGCCTGGCGGAGGAGGTCCGCGGCGGAGCGTTTATCCTGAGCGACGGCACACCCGTCGGCCGGCACGAAGGGTTTCCGTTTTACACGATCGGCCAGCGCCACGGCCTGGGGCTCGCGCTCGGGTATCCGGCGTATGTCACCCGGATCGACGCACCCAGCAACACCATCACCGTCGGCCCCCGCGAAGAACTGCTGCAGCAAACCCTCGTCGCCCGCAAGCTCAACCTGACCAAGTACCCCGACCTCCGCGAGGAGCGGCCGGCGTTCGCCAAGATCCGTTACAAGGACGAAGGCGCTCCCTGCCTCGTCTGGCAGAGCGACGACGACACACTCCAGGTCGCCTTCGCCGAGCCCCGCCACGCCATCACCCCCGGGCAATCGCTCGTGTTATATGAAGGGGAGGATGTGTTGGGGGGAGGATGGATACACGCCGTGGGCGATGTGAATATTCCAAATTAATTATGAAAGATTAAACTGAACATGAATCCATTTACTATTACTTCCATATCCAGCACGCAAACATGAAATACTCCACTCGTTTTTTGATGTTTAATGTGCAATCTTTAATGCTCTTAATCATTCTCGCCGCGCCGGCCTGTAAAACCGCCGCCACCCCCGAGGCCGGTGCTAGTGAACAAACGACCAGTGAGCAGAATACCAGCGTCCAGACGACCATGCCCTTTAAGGGCACGGTTGTCTACATGGACCTCGAGGGCGGCTTTTACGGCATTGAATCCGAAGACGGCGAGCGGTACTTCCCCATCAACCTCGCCGTCACGTTCCGCGAGGACGGGCTCCGCGTCGCCTTCGACATGCGCATCCGCACCGACGTGATGACGACGGTCATGTGGGGCACGACGGTGGAGATTATTGAGATGGCGCGGCTGTGAGGGTTGCACGTTGACAGGTTGCAGGTTGGCAAGTCGCAGGTTGGCAAGTTGCAGGTTTAATACCGCGGACACTTTTTGTATCTGTACCGTTCCTGCCTATCAGGCCCCTCCTCGCCCCGAGGAGGGGCAAATCCCGTCGGAGCGAAGCGGTGACGGGATGGGGAGGAGCGAAGAGATGCCGGGCGAATGGGTCAAACGGCATCCCCAGTTGCTGTCTGTATTTTCTCAAACTCGGCCGCACGGTCGAGTTGCAAAAAAATGATCCGCGTGGACGTTGGGCGGTACTCCTCCCCGTTCCGACATCGATAAATCGACGTCGGAACTCGCCCCTCCTCGTTCCGAGGAGGGGCCTCATTTGGCAAACGGCAGCGCCCTGATTTGTAAACTGTCCGAAGTATTAAGGTTGGCAAGTTGCAGGTTGTTCAATGAAAGAAACCTGTAACCTGCCAACCTGCAACATGCCAACCTGTAACCTGCCACTATCTTTCGTAAAACGCCGGCGGGGCGATGCCGAGGGAGCGGAGATAGACGTAGCCCTGCGCGCGGTGGTGGATTTCGTTGTCCACGATGTAATTGATGATCCAGAACCCCGGGCCTTCCCACTGACCAAACGCGAGGTCGACTTCCGGGAAACGATGTGCGGGGATCGTGGGCCAGGTTTCGTTCATTTTTGTCGTCACCTCATCCCATAGCCGGAGCGCCTCGGCTTTGGACGTCAACGTCGGCCCCTCGTCGTACTCCCACTTCCCGGTCGCCACCCCTTTGAGCGTCGGGACGGCCATGCCGAGGATCTCCTTGACCAGCACCGAGAACGGCCGCATGCCGCCAATGGAATAGGTAGTAAAGGCGTCTTCCGGAAAGGCCTCGATGACGCGGCGTGTCAGCCGGCGGTGGCCCTGCCAGTGTTCGAGAAAAGCGTCCGTAGAAATAAACGTAGTGGGGGCGGATTGAGTAGGCATGGCGGTGCATCTAAGGTTGAATGAAGGAACGCCCCCAGGTTACGCCGGCGTGGTGTCAACGCTATGTCACAGGGGTTAGGGGGGCAACATTCTGACTCGTTCAGTTTCGTTACGCGTTTACTCGTTGCACGTTAAGTAACTGTTGAGATTCCGACGATCCCCCTTTTACCGTGTTTCCATGCCACACGCAGCTCGGGCGTCGCATCGCGACGCAGCAGCTTAGCCCCCGTATTTTAATGCGGGGGCGGCATCCAGGCCGCGACGCCCCCGCCCTGAAGGACGGGGGCTATCATGCGGCATCGCTACGCGATGCGTTTGCTGAAACACAAACACAAATCCCAATAGATTCTAAACGCTTCGTTCGGGAATTGCGCATCACAGCGCGACAGAGCACACCCGAAGACTAAACGTTCAACGGAAAAACGTGCGACGCGTAACGTCCCTCATTCATCCCCACCCACATGCGTCTCGCCCCGATCATCCGTCAGCGGCAGGCTGATGAGGTTGGCGAAGAAGGCATACACCTCGGGGTGATACGCCTTGAGCTGCCGGTACCAGCCGAGGGCGGTGTAAACGTACGTGCCCTCGCCGTAGCGGGCCAGGAGAGTCGAACTGGCCAGCGGCTCCTCGCCGGGGTCGTTCATGCGGAAGACTTCCTGGTATTCGGGGGCGTATTCGCCGGGGAAATAGAGGCCGCGCTCCTGCACCCACCCATCCCACAACGCCGGCCCGATGGCGTTTGGAGCATGGAACAGCGGGGATTCGGGTAGCAAGACCGTCACGGGAGCGTCTTCCCGCGTCACCCGGTCGTGGCTCAGGACAAGCGGATAGGGCGCCAGGGTATCCGGGTTCTTCTTCGCGGCGTCAAACGGATCGGCGAATTCGGGATTCCATTCGAACGTCTTCTGGTAGTTGACGATCAGGTGCCCGCCGGCCTCGACCCACGCGAGCAGCCGGTCGTTGTGCGCCCGCAGATCCGCGCGGACGAGGTAGGCGCGGATGTCCACGACAACGGTGTGGAAACCCGACAGATCGCCATCGGCCAGCGCGAGCGAGTCAAGCAGGACGTGTTCGACACCCAGCTCGGTCAGCGCCTGGTCCAACGTGTTGTCGTAACTCGCCACCACCCCTACCCGCAGCGCATCCGGCACGAGGACGTCGAAGACCCGTCCGGCGAGGAAGGTATGTGCGGGCAGGGCCGGCCCGGTCGAGGGCGAGACCATCGACGTCACGGTCAGCGTGTAGTCGCCGGCTGCCAGCGTTTCGGGCAGGACATAATCGAGCACGATTTTTCCGCCGGCCTCGATGGGGGCGTCGTACTGGGCGGAGTGGACGACCTCGCGGGTCGCGTCCTTCGAAATGGCAAGACGTACGTCTACCCGCGCCGCCACCGGATCAAACGCGGCGAGATCGAGCGCGAGCCGATTGGCGCCGGCGCGGAGCCGAACCACCTGGTCGCGGGCGGAAACGACGATTGGCGGGGCGATTTCCAAAGGGAGATGGCCGGCGGCCACAAGCTGCCGGTCATTGGCGTTACGCAGGGCGTATTGGACGGGCAGGTCGTTCGTAAAGCGGTCGTACTGACGGGCCACTTTCGGGAGCGTAGGCGATGCGTCGGGGCGGACGCGGACGGACACGGCGTCGTCCGAGCTGCCCGATACGACGATCGTCGTGTCGATAGCGCCCGAAAAGGTGAGCTGCATCGGCGGGGCGTCCATGCGGCGCGGGGCAAAGCGGAGGTCGATCGTCTGCCCGGGTACGGCGACATCCGTCGAAGCCGTCATGTACGTTTCGGGCAGCGGGTCGATGCGGCCGGAGGCGATCCAGTAGCTCAAGTCCGGCGAAGCGCTCGGGTTCGCCGGCAGGTCGGACGCGAGGTCGGCCGTCACCGGCGGTGCGCCCTCGGCCTCCCGAAGGAGCACAAAAAACGTATTGTCCTGCATGCGTCGGAACGCCGCGAACATCCCCATGCCCTGGGACGCGTGTTCGACGAGCGCATCCGTTGCGATATCCGCATACGACTTGCCGGCCGGCTCGTACACGTCCATCACCGGCACCTCGGCGTCGTAGGCTTCCGTCGTACGGCGCCAGAGGCGGAGGAAGAGCCGCTTAGGCTGCCAGAGATCCACCCCGTCTTCCTTCAGCTGCTCGGGATGATAGGTCGGGTCGGCCGCCAGGGCGAAGGCGTCGTAGGCGGAGAGGCCGACGGCCTGGTGCTGCCCGTGCTGGAGGTTCGGGCCGACGGTAAGGGTATCGTGGTTGGTGAAGAGGACGTCCGGCTTGAGCTTGCGGATGAGGTACACCAGGCGGGACGTCACCTCATCCCGTCCTCCCCACTCGTCGAAGGCCTCGGAGGCTTTTTTGGAGAACCCGAAGTCCTTGAAGTTGAGGAAATAGACCTGCGTCCCCAGCCGGCGCGCGGCGCGTTCGGTCTCCACGGTCCGAATCGCCCCGAGTTCTTCGTACAGCTCCGGCCCGATCTCATTTTGCCCGCCTTCGCCACGGGTGTAGATGACGCTGTAGGCCATGGCGTCGTGGGCGCGACGATAGTACGTGAGTGTGCGACCGTCTTCGTCGTCCGGGTGCGCGGCAAGGTTCATCACCACGAGCGGCGCGGCGCTCTGGGCGATGACCGGCTGCCGGACCACGCCGGCGAAGATAAAGAGAAGCAGTAGGGGCGCGAAGAGTCGCATGTGTTTCCTATTTTCGAGCGATGCGTCTGGTCATCCCGCACGTGATGCGGGAACCAGTCGCATTGCTAGACCTCTGGGTCCCGGATCAAGTCCGGGATGACAAAAAAGGGGTGCCGTTTCAACTCCAGCAGCCAAACAAGCATGACCGCCGTCGATAAATCCTTTCTTTTCCAGCTTCTCGACACCCCGAGCCCTTCCGGGTTCGAGTCCGCCGGCCAGCGCGTCTGGGCCGGCTACGTGCGCCGGCATGCCGACCGAGTCGAGAACGACCACTACGGCAACGTCTGGGCAACGCTCGACGGGACGGCCAAAGATAACGCCCCCCGCCTGATGCTGGAAGCCCACGCGGACGAAATCGGCTTCATGGTCAATCATATTTCGGACGACGGGTTCCTGTACATCACGCGGATCGGCGGTTCGGACCGCGCAATCGCCCGCGGCCGATCGGTCCGCATCCTCGGCAGCAAGGGCGAAGTGGAGGGCATCCTGGGCAATACAGCGATCCATCTGCGGGACAGGACGGACGATAAGCTGCCCGAGTGGCACGATCTGTTTATCGACATCGGCGCCGGCACGAAGGACGCCGTGCTGGCGCGCGGCATCCGCGTCGGGCACCCGGCCGTGCTGGCCGAGTCC
>JBGSPJ010000146.1:0-10427 GCA_041738655.1 Rhodothermales bacterium
GGACGACGCCCTGCTCACGATCAACCAGGCCGGCACCGCGACGGCCGCCGCCGGCACCTTGTTCTACCGCCGCGCCGGCGACATCGGGTTTGAATCGCTGGAATTCGCCGGCCAGGCCACCATCCCCGGCGCCGCGGTCACCGAAAGCGGCCTCGAGTACTACATCATCGGCGCCGTCCCCGGCCCTCCCTACCCGGCCAATACGCCCTCTCAACGTCCGGCCGTGCAACCCGTCCGCGTCGCCTCCGCCGGGCCTCCGTACGCGCTGACCCCGCGATCCTACAAAATGATTACGGTCCCGCTCCTGCTGGACGACACGACGATCGAGGATGTCCTGGTCGACGACTACGAGCCGTACGACCCGCTGGTCTGGCGCCTGTTGCGGTGGAAAGGCGACGACTTCGTCGAATACCCCACGCTGAACGATGCCGTCCGGCCCGGCGAGGCCTTCTTCCTCGTCACCCGCGACGGCACGTCGTTCGACGCCACGGATGGCTTCTCGGTGAGCACCAGCCTCCCCTATCCCATCGCGCTGCAGCCCGGCTGGAACATGATCGGCAACCCGTTCGCATTCCCGGTGGCGTGGTCGAATGTCGACCGCGACGCCTCGGTGGTCAACGCGATCGCCTATTTCGACGGTGTCGAGATGGTCCAGGACCCGGGGGCGATCGATGTGCTCGCGCCCTGGGAGGGCTACTTCGTCTTCAACGACAGCGATGCCGCGGTGACGATCGCAATTCCGCCGATCCCGGCGCCGCAATCGGATGGAGAACTCGAAGAAGAGGTTCTTTTTGCCCGGATCTCGGCCACGGTACCGGGAAATCCCGGGGTTGATTCCCAGAACTGGATCGGCACCGGCGCCGCACCGTTCACGCGTCCCGAGGCGCCGGCTGTTGATACGGCCGTTCGGCTCTCCCTCATCGAAGACAACCAGCCGATGGCGGTGAGCGTCCGTCCAGCCGGTGGCACCCTCTCCTGGCCACTCCGGCTGGAGGGCAGCGGTTCAGAAAACGCGGTGCTCCGCTTCGACGGGCTCGTGGACGCGTTTCCGGGGCAGGACATCTATCTGATCGACGAAGACTTCGGGTACGCGCAGGCCGTCTCGGGCGACGCGATCCCGGTCGCGCTGTCGGCCGCCTACCCCGAGCGCCGGCTGCGGCTTACGGTGGGATCGGCCGTGCCAGACGGGATCCCCGTCGCCCCCACCCAAACGGCCCTGTTGCCCAACTACCCCAACCCGTTCAGCACGGCGACGACCGTGGCCTACACGCTCGCCGAGCCGGCGGAGGTTACGCTGACGATCTACAACAGCCTCGGTCAGGCCGTTGAGACCCTCGTCCGAGGCTGGCAGACGCCGGGACGGTACGCGGTGGATTGGACGTCCGCCGGCAAGGCCGCAAGCGGCATCTATCACTACCGGCTCACCGCCGGGACCTTCTCCTCCTCGGGATCCATGATCCTCGTTCGATAACCGCATCGTCTGACATCCCCATCCGATCATGCCCAGATTACTCTTCCTTTCCGTCGCGGCCCTCGCGATGCTGACGTTGACCCGGCCGATCGTCGCGCAGGACTTCCAGGAAACACTCAGCGAGGTCGGCGAGGTCTATGCCCGCGCCTACGTCGATCCGCTGGCAGAGGCACTCGGGGCCGACCTCAATACAGGCCTCTTCCATACCGCCCGCGTGGGTAACAAGCGGATCGGCTTCCATTTTTATCTGGGGGTCAAGGCGTCGGCTACGTTTCTGGCGAGTAGTCGGTCGTCGTTCGACCTGACCTACACGGGCACCGTGCCCCTCGAATTCGACCTCGGCGCCGAAACGATTACGCTGGACGTGCCGGCGACGTTCACCGTCACCGATGCGCCAAGCATCTTTGGCGAGGAGACGGCCGCCCTGGCGACCGTTCGCGTCCGCCACGACACCACCTTCAGCACGCTGGGCCTGGTACTGCCGATCCGATTCGACTCCACCCTCGCCCCTCGCGAAACCATCGGCGGGCTGCTTCGAACCGATGTGGCGCCGCTGCTCGTCCCGCAGGCCGGCCTGGGCACCGTACTCGGGACCGACATCATGTTCCGCTGGCTGCCCACGATTACCGTTACCGATGTCGGCTCCGTCGAACTCTTCGGTTTCGCCGTGCGCCACAGCATCAACCAGTATCTACCGCAGCTGCCTATCGATCTCGCCATCCAGGCGGCCTGGCAGCATGTTCAGGTGGATGACGCGGACGACGCCTCGGTGATCGATGCCCGTACGTTTGCCGTCAACGCCGCCGTGAGCAAGCGCTTCGGTGTGCTGACACTATACGGCGGGGTGCAGACGGAGCGCTCCGATATCGAATTTGCGTACGAAGCGGCCGTGGATGGGTCGGACGTGGGGGTGACCTCCGTCCCGATCCAATTCACCGTAAACGGCGGCGGACGCACGCGTGGGATCTTTGGGATGGGGCTGAGCCTCGGGCCGGTGCTGATCAATAGCGATATCAGCGTGGGGCAGACGACGGTGGTATCGGCGGGGTTCGGGTTTGCGTTTTAAAGGCGTTCAACGCATCAAAGCGTAAACGCCAATCCCCCGCCGATTTCCACGCCCGGGAAGCTACCGAAGGTATAGACGAAGCGGCTGGTGAGGCTGACTTCGGGGGTGATGACGAATTCCTGGCCGGCGCCGATGTCGAACAGGCCGCGTGCGTCATACAGATCGGTGGCCTCGAAGTACCGGCCCTGTGCGATGAGGGTAGCGTAGACCGTTTCCAGGACGCGGACGCGATAGGACACGAGGAGCCGACCCTGAGTGGGCTCGGTTCGTGGGGCCGGAATAGAGGCGCCGGCGACGGGTAAGGCGCTTTTCCCCTTGTTGCGGAACCGCCCGAACACGCGGAGCTGATTCGTCCCCAGATTTCCGAGGGCCTGGATCGAAACGGCGAGCTGGTCACCGGTTTCGTACACATCAATAGCGCCAAGTCGGTCGGCCTGGTACAGCGTGTACGTGATATCGGTGGAGAGGGCCCAGGCCTCTCCCACTCGAACGTCGCCTCCCCCGGTGATGAGGATTTCGTCGCCCGGCTTAAATGTGTCGCTCATCCCGGCCAGCGGCTCGAAGCTGCCGCGGTATTGATAGGAGGCGCCGATCCCAAGCACCGCCTGATCGCCGGCTGGAAACGCGATCGTAAGCCCCGGCGACAGGTTCAGCCCCTGCCCGAAGACCGGCAGGCGAAAGCCGTAGAAATTCTGGCTGAGGAGAGCCGAAGTCTCGAACTCTTCCTGCGTGAGGGCGCGTTTTCCACTGGGCAGGTTCGCACTCAGGCTCACAACGGCGCTGGCGGCCCCCATCCGCTGGTAATACGACAGGGCGATCTGCGCATCGCTCAATCCCTGGAGCGAGGCGACGGCATCGCCCGACACCATGGCCGGGCTCGCGGTGAAGGAGACGGCGAAGGGCCGGCTCACCGGCACGAAGACCGTGATGGGAAAACTGACTTGTTGGAGCCGGCTGTCGGCGTCGGCATACTGCTGATACACGGCGCCGGTCGTAATCCGGGTCGGGCGTGGGGCGCTGCCGATATAGGCATCCTGGGCCCGAGCGGCCGGTATGATCAGCAGGAAAAGGATCAGGTGGAGAGCACGCATGTCTGCTTCGTCTATCTACAAGGGGATGAGGCCGCCGCGGCGGTCGTAGTAGGTGGCGTTCAATTACCGGGCGGGCGGGGTGGGTCGGGCAGGTTGGAGCCGCCGGCATCTGGCGCCGGCTCGCGTGAATCATCGCCCGGGAAGAACCCGTTGCCGATCGTGGCATTGAGCAGGCTGAGCCGGAGCGCCATGAGATCCAGTGAGGCCTCACCGATCGGATCCACAACGGTCGTCTCGGCGATGAATCCCTCGATCTCCAGATCAACATCCGCCATCGCGCCTACTTCTTCCGCCTTTGCGCCGGCCTGGGTGAACGCGGGGTCCAACGAAGCGGCTTCGCCATACGACGCGGCGGCCTGTCCGAAGTTATCGCCATCCTCCTCCAGCAACCCCCGGCTGAAGGCCAGAAAAGCTTGGAAATTCTGGGTGGGAATGAACTCGATGTCCTGCCGTTCCTCGGCCGTGAGTTCGATCCCGAGCCGGGCGACGAGATCGAATACGACCGCTTTCTGGGCGATAAACAGGTTGCGGAGCGCCTCGGACTGGGGATCCAGCTGCACCAGTTCGGACGTCTCGAGTGCCACGAGGGCGCTTTCGAGGCGAATATCGTTGCCGCCCAGCACGTTATAGGCACCGCTCACCACCCTTCCAGCACCGAGCATCCGGCCCATCCTGGGCGCGGTAGACGCATCGATGTACTGGGATTGCGAGATCTCGAGTTCGTCCAGCAGGGCCTGCAGCCGGATCCGCTCCACCACGCGGAGCGCGTTCACGCGGGCCAGGTCCACCGACATCATTTCCGCGAGACCACGCGCCAGTGGCTGATACCGGGCGTCGCTGCCCTGGTACACCAGCGGAAAAACAGCCACGATTCGGGGCGAGGCGGCTGAATCGGCAATGGATGCTTCCACGGAAGCGAGCTCAACCATCTCGTCGCGGAGCATCCGGCGGGAGAGCCAGGCATACCGGCCCTGCATGAGCCGGCGATAGGGGGAATCTCGCGAGACCTCCGTGTATTTTTCGTACAGGCGGATCGCCGTATCCCGGCGCGCCAGCGTTTCGTTCGCCATGCCGAGATGGAACAGCGTCTTCGGATCGTTCGCCTGACGGGCGTAGGCCTGTTCGAGGTAGGTGTTGGCCTCGGCGAACTGGCGTGCCTTGAGGTAGATGACACCGAGATCGCGCAGGGCCTCGGCATCCGCGGCGTTTACGGCGAGCCGGCGCTGCAAGGCGTCGATCTCGCGTTGATAATCCGACAACTCGCCTACAAACACCGAAGGGGCGCAGGCCCAAGCCGGAAGGACGAGCATCGCCAGCAACAAGAGGCGCGTCGCAATGTGTCGCATGTTCATTTGGGAGCCATTCTATAGAGGACGATCGTACGTCGTAAGGGCCGCTCAGGTCCATAGACCGTTCAGCCGAAGCAAACATACGATGCGCCGCGGGATACTTCCTCCCACTGTCGTTCCTTTCGGCGTTCTTTTCAGAAGATCGGCCGCAGATGACGCCCACGCGCGAATCCATCATCCCCCCATCTCCACCCGTTAACAATCAGGTGGGGGGGTCGATACTTTTTCCAGTCCGAACCCCGCCGCCGGGCCTTTTTCCCCAGACACCCTTTCCGGAACGCCCCCATGGGATTACGCACGAACGTCGCCTTGCCGTTGCACATCGAACAGAGCCTCAAGAGTGTGCGGCCGCTTCCGTTCGTGGTGAACAAGGTCCTCGAACTGGCCAAAGAAGACCCGGTCGACTTTCAGGCTATGTCCCGCACGATTGCCTCGGATCAGGTGCTGTCCGCTCTGATCATGAGCGTCGCCAACTCGGCCGGCCTGTCCAATCGGTACAAGCAAATTACATCGCTCAAGCAGGCCATGCTGATGCTGGGCCGCCAGACGGTGGTCCAAACGGTGATCACGTTCACGCTGCAGAGCATGCAGTCTGTCGGGTCGGCCACCAAATGGCCGCTCGGCGGCGAGCGATTCTGGCGACACAGTCTGGCCGTGGGGACGATGGCGAGCCAGCTGGCCGTGAAGCTCGGGCTGCCCTACCCCGAGGAAGCGTTTGTCGCCGGCCTGGTGCACGACATCGGCAAGATCATCATGCTGAACGAGTACAAGACACCCTACGCGCAGCTCCTTCAGTCGACACGCAACAACCTCACCCCGCTCTTCCTCAACGAAAAGAAAATTATCGGCTGTAACCACGCCGAGGTGGGCGCCGCGTTGTGTATCCGGTGGAAGATTCCGACGCCGCTCACCACGGCGGTCGAAGAGCATCACCTGACCCCTACTTCGGTATTTGCGGCTATCGTGGGTCTGGTGGGCACGGCCAACCGCCTCGTCAAGCTGCTCGGGTATGGCGATGGCTCTAACGCGTTTATCAGCCTGCACCCCAACGCCGCCCTGGCGCTGACGCGGTTGTCGATCGCGGACAAGATCGATCTCTTCCAGAACCTCGGACCGACCGTCGCCAAGCTGGGCAATATGACCCTGGAGCCGACAGACGCCACGGACGAAGCGGCCGTCACCGTTTCACGCGATGCAACGGCGGTCTATTTCGACCTCACGAACGCGACCGAGGAGGAATTGCTGATCTGCGGCGCCGTTCGCCTCGGGTACACGCAGCTGAACTACATCCGATCGGTGGAAGACGCCGGCGAGCTTCGTTCGGACCTCCAGAACATCCTGATCACGGACCGGACGGACAAGTGGAGTAAGAGCAAGGGGTGGCACGCCATCCTCTCCTTCGAAGCCTGGCGACAGAAACAACCCCCTCAGTTGGGCAACCGCGTCAACTACGTCAAGCTCATGCAATGGCTCGAACTGGGCCTCAACGCCAAAGCCGGCGCACCCGCCCCGGCCCCAACTCCTGCCCACGCCCCGCCGCCAGACGTCGTGGACGCACCCGAGGAAAGCACGCCCGTAGATAGCGCACCCGTAGATAACACGCCTGAGGAACAGCCGGCTACGGCCGAATGACCGTCACCCGCCCGCTAGCCACCACCTGGCCCGCGATCGACGCCCGATAGACGTACAGCCCGGACGCCATGCGGTCCAGCGCCAACCTCACTTCACCAGCCCCTGGCGTGGTGGCTTCGTGGGTGCGAACGGACCGGCCGAGGAGGTCGAACAACTCGATCCGCACACCCTCCGGGGCATCGGACCGGTAGCGGAAGGTGACCACCTGGCTGGCGGGCATCGGAAAGGGCGTCTCCAGCAAAAACGACCCGTGAGCCGGCTGTTCGTCCCGCCCGGTCGCGAGATCGGCGAGGGTGAGGCGCACGACGGCCGGCGATTCGCCGGCTTCCAGCGTAAACGACGCCTCCTTGGAGGCGCCGTCCAACGTAGCCGAAACCTCGTAATCCCCCAGGAATCCCCGTGTTTCGAACAGACCGTCCTCGGCCACGCCCGACACGTCCGTCCACCATGCGTCGAATACCTGATCAAAAAAAGCCTGACCCGAGGGCTTGAGGGACCAGTCCCGCCGGAAGATCGGCGCGTCGTTTTTCCAGTGCGCGCCATCCCAGAATCCCCACATCAGAAACGCATCCGCCGCCGGATGACTGAAGACGACGGTGAGGAGGTCGCGCAGGTAGTCGGCGGCGAGGGATTCTTCCACACCCGGTGCGTCGTATTCGGTGATGGCGAGGCGTTTGCCGAGCGCGGCGTAGTCGTCCAGGATGGCATAGACCGAGGTGGGCGCCGTGAGCGGAGTACTCATATGCCCCTGGATACCCACCCCATCGATGCGGCCTCCACCGGCCTCGATGCCGGCGATGATGTCCTTCAGACGGTCTTGCGTGGCGATGTCGAGGCCGCTGCTGCTGATGATGCTGTATTCGTTGATGTACAACCGGGCGTCGGGGTCGACGGCAGCGGCCTGGTTGAACCAGTCGGCGTAGACGCCTTCGCCCAGGATATCCGCGAGGTCCGTTTCATGGGCCGGCTCGTTGATGACGTCCCAATCCACCAGTTCGCCGCGGATCCCCGGGTAGCCGGCGATTTCCGCGATGCGTTCCTCGATGCGAGTGGTGAGGTAGTCGGGGTTGGATTGGTTGGCCAGAAGATCGGCCGGCAGGAAGGCCCATCCCGGCCAGACGAGATTATGGCCGCGGACCTGCATGCCGAGCGCCTTGAGGCTGGCGATGGACTGCACGATCTGCGCCGGCGTGCCGGGCCATCCGGAATCCCATATCCCCCATTTCAGTGCATTTTCGGGCACCGCGATGCTGAAGGTCTGCCCCTCCCCGTTCAGATCGGCCAGCTTCGTGCGAAACGTGGCGGCGTCGGCATCCTGGCCCAGGTACTGCGACAAGGCCACGGCCGAGCCGAAACCGAAGGCGTGACGCTTCATGCGGAGATGGACGTTGGCGCCCGGCACGGGGTCGCCATCGGCATCGACCACCTCGACCCGGACGTCCGCCTTGCGGTATTGCTCGATGCGGGCCTCGGCCTCGGCTCGCCAGGCCGCCTCGGGCTCGCGGCCCTCGTAGTCCTGGTCGTACGTCGAGCGAGGAAGGTCGTCGAGGGCGTATGTGGTTCCGTAGTTGATGAGCGTGATCCCACCGATTTCAAGCTCCTGCGCCATGATGCCGAGGTGGAGAACGACCTGGGCCTGGCCGGCGAGGTGCTCGATGTCCGCCTCGAACGGAATGAACCACTGCCGCCACTCGGCCGTCGGTATGAGGCCGGACTCCAGCGACGCCGTCCACGGTTCGCGGTTCATCTCAAATTTGGCGTTGGCGAACCCCGTGGCGCGTTCGGCGCTGACGCCGCGGAGCCAGAGGACGAGCAGAGCGCGATCGCCGGCCGCCAGCGTGATGTCGGTGGGGATGCCCACGACGTTATCCCACGGATTGGCGCCTCGCACCGGGATGCGAAAGCTCACCGACCGGGTAAAGGGCTGCCCGGTGACGGTTCCGTTCTGCCGCACGGTTGTCCCGGTCACGTAGAGGCCGGAGAGCGTTTCGTTCTCCGTATCCCCGAAGACCCACCCGCCGCCGGTGAGGCCATGGTCGGCCTCGAGTTGGGCGAGGAGGGCGGCGTGGTAAGCGTCGGGCTGGGCGTGGGCCGGCCGCGCTATGAGCTTCAGGCCAAAGACCAGAATCAGGACAGGCAACAGGCGACTACGATTCATGGCAGTGGTAGAAATATTGGATTGTCGGGATTAATACTTCGGACAGTTTTACAAATCAGGGCGCTGCCGCTTGACAAATCAGGCCCCTCCTCGACCCGAGGAGGGGCGAGTTCCGACGTCGATTTATCGATGTCGGAACGGGGAGGAGTACGGCCCGAAGTCAACGTTGAGCATTTTTTTGCAACTCGACCTGACGGCCGAGTTTGAAAAATACAGGCAGCAACCTGGGATGCCTTTTGACCCATCCACCCGGCATCTCTTCGCTCCTCCCCATCCCGTCACCGCTACGCGCCGACGGGATTTGCCCCTCCTCGACGCGAGGAGGGGCCTGGTCGTCTGGGACGGTCCAGCTACAAAAAGTGTCCGAAGTATTAGGGATCCGTCTTCGTGGGCGGTAGCTCGGTGGGCTCCTCAGAGACCCATTCCGGCGCGTGCAATGCGCGAGTGGAGCGGTCGATGAGGTCGATAGCCTCCAGTTCTTCTTTTGTCGCGGCGCCGAGTTCCTGGAAGCGGCGGGCCGTGACGAGGACGCGGGATTCGAGCGACCCCATGGCATTGTTATAGCCGCCGACGGCTCTGTCGAGCCCGCGGCGCATCTCGAGGAAGTGCCCCGTCATCGTCCGCAGCCGGTCGTACAACTCCTGGCCGAGCTTGCTGATGTCGAGCGCGTGGCGGGCGATCTGCTCGTGCCGCCAGCCGTAGGCGACGGCGCGTAGCAGCGCGATCAGCGTTGTCGGCGTGGCGAGGACGACCCCGTGTTTCATCCCCTCCTCGAGCAGCGTCGCGTCGTGCTGGAGGGCGGCGCTGAAAAACATCTCCCCGGGAAGAAAGAGGACGACAAACTCCGGCGAGAGGTCGAACTGCGCGTGGTATGTTTTCTGGCCAAGCTGGCGGAGGTGGGTGCGGACCTGCGACGCGTGGTCGCGCAGGTACTGTTTGGCCGTCTCCTCGTCGTCCGCCTCTACGGCGTCGAGGTACGCCTGGAGCGGTGTTTTGGCGTCGACGATGATCTGTTTGTTGTTGGGGAGATTGACGATGAGGTCCGGCCGGATCCTGCCGGTAGGGGTGTCGACCGAGACCTGCTCGTTGAAGTCGCAATGCTCCACCATGCCGGCGAGTTCGACGACCTTGCGGAGCTGCATCTCCCCCCACCGCCCGCGGACGGAGGGCTGGCGGAGGGCTTTGACGAGGTTGCCGGCTTCTTTCTGGACCTGGTGCTGCGCCATCGCCATCGACGCGATCTGTTCGGTGAGCGAGGCATAGGCGGCCGTGCGCGCCTCCTCGACTTCCCGGATGCGGAGGTTGACCTGTTCGAGGGACGTATTCAGGGGCTTGACGAGTTCCCCCATGGCCTGCTCGCGTCGCTGCATCTCTGCGCCGGCCCTGGTATAAAAATGATCGAGGGAGGCTTTCGCCAGTTCCGAGAACGCCTTTGTGTTTTGATGGAGCGCCTCGGAGGAAAGTGCCTTGAAGGTATCGGAGAGGCGGGTCTGGGCCTGATCCAGGAGAGCCGTCCGCTCGGCCGCCGTGCGCCGCTCCTCGTCCAGCTGCGTCTGCCGGACGGCCAGTTCGCTGGTCAGCTTGGTGACCCGTTCCTGAAACTGTCGGCCGGCGGTGCGAAGCGCCTCAAGCTCCTGCTCCTGGGCGCGGACGCGTTGCT
>JBGSPJ010000212.1:0-2990 GCA_041738655.1 Rhodothermales bacterium
GCTCGATGGCCTGACGCTCCAGGCCGAGGCGCTGCCGACCGAGTTTGCGCTCGAAGGCAACTACCCGAACCCGTTCAACCCGACGACGACGATCCGTTTCGCGCTGCCCGAGGCGGCCGCGGTTAGGTTGAGCGTGTACGACATGCTGGGCCGCGAGGTGGCCCGGGTGTTGGACAACGAACTGCCCGCCGGCCGGCACGAAGCCACCTGGAATGGCCGCACGGACGCCGGATCGACGGTTTCGAGTGGCGCCTACCTCCTGCGGATGACCGCCGGCGACTTTAGCGCCACGACGCGGATGGTGGTTGTAAAGTAGGTGTAAGGTTCGAGGTTCGAGGTTTAAGGGCCTTTCCCTTGAACCTTCGAACATGGAACCCTTCAGATTATAGGCCCGGGGCTCCTCCAAGGTAGCTCTGGGCCTCTTTTTTGCGACTACCCACG
The DNA here is from genome assembly GCA_041738655.1 of Rhodothermales bacterium. Classification (GTDB taxonomy): domain Bacteria; phylum Bacteroidota; class Rhodothermia; order Rhodothermales; family JAHQVL01; genus JAWKNW01. The sequence goes on from JBGSPJ010000212.1 coordinate 442, forward strand.
ATTGGGACGACGGCAGAGCACCTACGCTACCCCTTTGAACCTTGAACCTATCTCCTCGAACCCCTTCTCTCGTGGCACAGTTTTTTCAATAGCCCCGGGTCCCGGCCATCGAAAGTACCTACATCTATAAGTACCCCACTATGATACCGAGTACAGCCTGGGTCAGCCGTTTGGTGTTTCGCCGTTTGTCAGCCGTTTTAGTTTGTTTAATACCGGTCGCCGGCCTGGCCGTCGCCCAGTCCCCGCACGTGCAAATCTGTGCGCTGGACGGGCGAAACGATACCCCGTTGGCCGCGGCGGTGGTGCGTATGACCGCCGAGGGCGTGGACCTGTCGGCCACGACCGGCGCCGACGGATGCGTGGCATTTGTCGGCGCGTTTCCCGTATCGATCGAGGACTCAGACGCGTTACCGACTGGTCTTCACGTCGGCGCCATCTACCCCAACCCCGCCGGCGCGCAGGCATGGCTGCCCGTCGACGCCGATCGCTCCGGGGTCGCGGAAGTTCAATTTTTTGATCTTCTCGGCCGAGAAGCCGCTCCATCTCGCACGGTGGCGCTCGCCGCCGGCCACCAAACCATCGATCTGCCCGTGGCCGACCTCGCCCGCGGCGTCTACTTCACGCGGGTGACGACGGCGGCCGGCACAACCGTGCGGTCGGTCGTCCGTGGGGATGGACCGGTAGGCCGGGGGCCGGTGGTCCCGCTGGCCTCGCCGGCATCCTATCAGAGCGTCGCCATGGATGAAAACGCGGTCCGCCTCGAAATCGAACGCAACGGCTATGTCACCGCCGTCGAGGAGCGCGTGCTGCGCAACAACGAAACCGTGCGGAAGGCCCTGCTCAAGATCACAGACCAGAAAATCCCCCTGATCGATATGAAGGGCCTCGCCTACCTCGGTTTTGAAGGTGGGCTGTATCCGGGCGGGACGAATACGATCCCAGAGGCCCACTTCGAGGCCGGCCTCGCCGCCGCCCGAAGCATCGAACCACTGGATCTGAACGGCCGGCGCAACGCGAAAGGGGTCTACATCCTAACCTCGATCGGCATGTCCAATACCTCCGACGAGTTCTGCGGTGTGGCCGATCCGACGAACCGGTGCAAGCTGGGCACCTTCATGAGCGACGCCTCGCTCGATCCCGCCGTGAATACCTCCACCTTTGTCCTGGTCGATGGCGCCGACCCCGGCAAAACCGCCGAGAAGTGGGTCGAGTCCGACCTCAACGACTATAAACGCATCCTCGAAGAGGAGCTCGTACCCTTCGGCTACAGCGAAAACCAGGTCCAGTTGGCGTGGATCAAACTCGCCAACGCCCCGCCGGCCGGTACGCTGCCCGACTCCGACGCGGACGCCTTCCGCCTCCAGGAGCAGTTCGGCCAGATCGCCCGCGCGATGAAGGTGCGCTACCCCAATCTCAAGATGATCTTTTTTTCGAGCCGGATCTATGGCGGCTACGCCATCACCGACCGCAACCCCGAACCCTTCGCCTATGAACAGGGCTTCGCGGTGAAGTGGACGGTCGCCGCGCAGATCCGGCAGTTGGAAACCGGCGAGATCGACCCGATATCGGGCGACCTCGGCCCGGACGTTGCCCCCTGGATCGGCTGGGGCCCCTACTTCTGGGCCGACGGCACCAACCCCCGCTCCGACGGACTCACCTGGACCCGGGAAGATTTAAAAGAGGATGGGGTGCATCCGGCCAAGCCGGGTATTGAGAAGGTCGCCGGCATCCTGATGGACTTTTTTAAAACTTCCCCCCTCACCAGTTGCTGGTTCCTCGCAGGGCAGGAATGCCAGTGAAGGAGGGCTCGCTTTGCTCGCGGTCAAAGGCTCGCTTCGCTCGCGGACAGGGCTCGCATTCGCTCGCAGGTCATGACCGTTTATCTCATGACCTGCGGCCGTAGGCCGCACATGACCACGAGCACAGCGAGCATCTGACCCGCACACAGTGCCCCTGACCCAGGCTGAAGGCCCACACGATCCCATCGCTATTCGCTAATCATCTGTTCGCTAATCGCTAATCGCATGCTCCGTCATCTCCCCGCCATCCTGCTATTCCTTCTCACCGCATTTCCCGCCGCCGCCCAGCCGACCACGGCGATCCAGGCGACGGCCTGCACGTTTCGGATGGACGATGCGTCCGCTATCAGCGGGGCCGAGGTGACGGCGAGTGTGGGGGGCCTGGGGGGTGTCTCAGGGCTTACGGATGCGGCCGGCTGCGTGACGCTGTCGATCCCGGTTAATGTGGGCATCGAGGACGGCTCGGATCTGCCCACGGTGTTCGCCGCCGGCGAGCCCTACCCGAACCCGACGCGCGACGCGTTTACGATCCCGTTCGCCGCCGGCATCCGCCAGCAGGTGCTGTTTCAGGTGTACGACCTCCAGGGGCGCAGCGTCGCCCCGCTGGTGATCGCGGAGGTCGGGCCCGGCTCGCACCGGATGGAGGCTCACCTCGGTGGGGCTGCGCCGGGCGTGTACATCTACCGGTTCCAGAGTGATGCCGGCAGCCTGTCCGGCACGCTGGTGAAGACGGGGGATGGTGGATCGGCC
>JBGSPJ010000226.1:0-6833 GCA_041738655.1 Rhodothermales bacterium
GCCGACCTCGAGCTCATCCCCGTGCCCGACGCCTCGGCCGACCTCGCCGGCTACCTTAGCACCCTGCCGGGCGTGATCTCGACGGGCGACCGGGGCGGGCAACTCTTCATCCGAGGCGGCGAGCCCACGCAAAACCTCGTCCAACTCGACGGCATCCTCCTCTACCAGCCGTTTCACGTGCTCGGGTTTTACTCAGCCTTCCCGGCCGATATCCTCAACCGGACCGACATCTACGCCGGCGGCTACGGCGCGCGGTTTGGCGAACGGATCTCGTCCGTGATCGACATCTGGACGCGCGACGGCAACAAGCGGCGTTTCGCCGGTGCCTCGTCGGTATCACCGTTTATCGGGACAATGAGCCTCGAAGGCCCGCTGATCCCGAACCGCGTGTCCTTTCTGCTGTCCGCGCGACAGTCGCTGCTCGAACAGGGCGCCGAGAAAGTGATCAACCAGAACCTGCCGTTTGATTTCAACGACTTCTTCGGGAAGGTTCACGCCGAGCTCACCCCTCGGAGTCGGTTTTCGGCTACGGCGCTGTCCACCAACGACCGGGGGACGCTCGTCGAGGATCTGGGTGGAGTCGAGCCGGAAGAGGTGCGTTGGAGCAACCGGGCGATCGGCGGGCGGTATCTGCTCTTACCCAGGAAGCTGTCGATTTCGGCCGATGTGCGGTTTTCGCATTCGCGGTACGACTCCGAGCTGGGCCCCATCGGCGACCCCGGCCGGCGGTCGTCGATCTGGAATACGGCGCTGTCGTTCGATAGCAACTTCGCCGGCGCCCGGGCGAACACCGAAGCCGGCTTCGCGCTGCGCTTTATCTCGTCCGAGACCGAACTGGGTGGCGACTTCCAGAATACCGAGTTCAAAGGTGTCGGCATCGATCACCTCGCGTTTTATCTGGAGCCCGAGTACAAGTTCGGAGCGTTACGCATTCGACCGGGCGTACGGGTGCAGTGGTATTACCTGCGTGTCGATCCATACATCGAACCCCGGTTTCGGATGGTGTGGAATGCCGGCCGGCACCAGATCAGCGCCGCGGCCGGCTATTATCTGCAGGAGATCGTGGGCCTGAACGACCGGCGCGATGCGGCGAGTGTGTTTACCGCGTGGACAAACATCCCCCGGGTCAATCCCCGCCAGCCCGACGTGCTCGCCGGCCGGGTGCCGTCGGCCATCCACGCCATCGCCGGCTACCGCGTGGAGCCCGTCGATGGCGTCGAGATTTCGGTTGAGGGCTTCCAGAAATGGCTGGACAATCTGTTTATCTCGGAGTGGACGGCCTTCCCCAGGTTCACCACCCGGTTGCAGCCGGCGACGGGCACCTCGCGTGGGTTCGAAACCCGGATCGAAGTGCGCCGGCCCTCTTTTTACAGCATTCTCAATTACGGCTACTCCAACACCCGCTACGAGGCGAAACAGGCCGCGCTGCTGCTGTGGTATGGCGAAGAGACCCTCAACTTCAGGCCGCCGCACGACCGCCGGCACCAGGTGAACGCGCTTGTCAGCGTGGAGGTTGGTGGGTTTGATGTGAGTGCGCGGTGGGAGTTTGGGTCGGGGCTGCCCTTCAGCCGGGCGCTGGGCTTCGACGGCTTTGTGCTGGTCGATGACGTGATCGACGTGAGCGAGGCGCCGGCGACCCGCCGCGTGATCTACGAGCGCCCGTACCGCGGCGTGTTGCCGACATACCACCGGTTGGATGTGTCGATCGATCGGACGTTCTCCTTCCGCCATGCCGACCTGACCGTGCTCGGCAGCCTCATCAACGTCTACGATCGCCGGAATCTGTTTTATCTGGACGTATTCACCCTCCGGCGCGTCGACCAGCTGCCGTTCGTTCCATCCATGGGCATCAAGGTATCGTTCGAATGAAAAACCGACTTTCCGGTCTGGCCCTGGCGCTCTGCGCGTGCCTCGTCATGGGATGTGAGGAAGATGTGGTCGCCGTGTTGAATGCCGACTATCCCTACACGATGTACGGCGTGCTCAACCCACTGGCGGACACCCAGTTCGTGCGCGTATTTACCGTCGAGGGCACGCTCGAGCCGGCGGACGTAGGTCCGCTCGATATCGAGTTCCACTCGCGCGACCTCACGACTGGCGAGGAGCGCGTCTGGTCGGATTCATCCATCGCCATCTCCGACGGTTCCGTCGGGCATGTGTATTACAGCCCGTTTCGGGTGGAGTGGGAGCATGCCTATCGGTTGACGATCATCGGGCCGACGGGGGAGGAGACGTACGCCGAGGTCGAAGTGCCGCTCCGGACCAACCTGATCATCGATCCCCCTGATACCACGAACCGGGTGCTGCTGCCGGCGCATATTGAAGGCATCCCCCCGAATATCTTCAAGAGCGAAGTGGAGGTGCAGGTCAAGTATGTGATTGGTACCGACCCCGCTGGCAACCCGTTTTTCCAGAATCTGCGCTGGCCCATCCCCGTGGACGACGGGTTGCGACGCACGGCCGATGGTTGGAATCTGGTGGTAAATCTGGACGACGCGTACGCCGAGGTTTCCGGCGAAGTGATGCGGGATTCGCGGTATCAGGCGAGGTCGGGCATTACCTTGCAGTTGATCTCGTTCAGCACCGTCATTGGGAACGAGGAGTGGGCGCCTCCGGGTGGGGTGTTTGATCCCAACGTGTTGATCCAGCCGGGAGCGTTCGAAAACGTGACGAACGGGTTCGGGCTGATCGCCGCCGGCTACAAACTCCAGCGGTCGTGGACGCTGCCGTTTGAGGTGGTACGGAAGTCGAACTTCGTCCCGAACCAGCCGGGGTGAGCCGTATTTTCTGTAATACCGTAATGGGATACAATAATGCATCGACGCATCACTTCGCGGAGGCCTCGATGATCGGGTAGAAAACAGTTCGCTATCCGCTCGATTGCTAGCCACATAGCGTACAAATCATGTATGTACATGATTTCGGACTTGCGGAGGCAGGTTAGATTGTGCACATGCTCCGCATTTTGTCCTCCCGGGTAGTACACGGTCTTTGCGATTGATGACGGCGAGTTGCTCAGCGATTCATGGCACTGCCATAGTCTCCATCGTTATTTTGGCGTTTGTAGTTAACCGTGGGTGAGGTCAATGGTGAGCTTCCATTCGCAAGATCCATCTTCGGAAATGGAAACACCTGAGAGAGTCCTCATTTTCAGTGGTGCGCCACAACATTGGGAATTACTTGGCATTCAGATGAGCGGTGCCTACACGTTCCTGATGATTCAGGATGAAGTGAGCCTGCATCAATCGGTCGCTGAAAACCCCGACGCCGTTCTCGTGCTGGACGTCGATAGTCCTGGAAGCCATCAAACGCACCTGAATACCCTGGTTCAGAGCGTCAGACCCCGCGGTGCGTTAATGGTTAGCCCGCACATCGATTTGGATGTATTTACGGCCGCTGTTTTTGCACTCGGCCGTGCCCCAGCAGGAACCGGGCTGCCTGCCGATGAGCAAGCCAGCGTTCGGATGGGCATGCTCACGCGCGGTTTGAACTACCTGAACAACGGCATTCAAGCCATCTCGCACCGAATGGCATCGTTTGTCTTTGAAGGAAATGAAGAAGTATCAATAAACCCCTCACCTGTGGCCGAACGAACCACAGGTGTGACGCCAAAGGACGTCCTACATCCGAATCCGATGAGTAGAACTCCTGAGCGAACAAAGGCAGGGTCACATGCGCATCTGAGCCGGGCTATCCTTGAGGGAGCCATGTTAGGACCCTTCCGCGTAACGCTGGCCGGACAACAATGCGAGCGCTGGCCTAGCAAGAAGGGGAAAAACCTGCTGGCTTTTTTGCTCTACTACCACGACCGGCCCTGTTTTCGTGATGTGATGATCGAGAAATTCTGGCCAGACGTAGGCTTCGAGAGCGCGAAAAACTCCCTGCACGTCGCATTGCATGGAATCCGTAAGCAGCTCTGCCGGCGTGTTCCTGACGAGAAGCTCATCATCTGTGAAAATGAACGTTACTTTTTTAATCCCGATATCGAACTACGGCTCGATCATGAGGCATTTTTGCATGCTTATCAATCGGGACGCCGGAAGGAGAAAGAATCTGGGCTCCACGAAGCGGTGGCGTCGTACGAACACGCGGCCACGCTGTACAAAGGCGATCTCATGGAGGACGACCTGCACGAGGAATGGCTTTGTTCTGAACGGGCCATGTTGCTCGAACAATATCTGTTTGTCCTCGATCGGTTGAGTCACAGCTATGCCATCGCCGGCCAGTTTTCTTCGGCCATCTCGTTATGTCAGACCCTCCTGGCTAAGGACGAATGCCGCGAAGAGGTGCATCGGCGCCTCATGCGGTGTTACTACCATTCCGGCATGCGCCCAGAGGCCATCAAACAGTTCCAGCGCTGTGCGGAAGCTTTGATGAGAGCGCTCGACGTGGCTCCGAGCATGGCGACGATCGACCTGCTGGATAGGATCAAGCGCGAGAGCCTCGGCAGCGATTCCATGGCGTAGGCCATGTTTTTTGCCCCGGGATGTGTATCAGACGTTTTTTGAAGCTATTTTCCCTTCATCCACGCCCTCCCTCATTCTTTTTCAGGTAGGACTGCGTATGAAGGTAATAAAGTTCGATGCCGATCTTCCGGATCACGTCTCCCATGAATGCGATTCGTTCCGCGAAGGCGAGTGGATCATCTTCCATTGCCCGCAATGTCCCATGTATGAAAGACGCATCAACAGGCGGACTGGTGAGATGGAAATTCGGCACGCCGAGAACGAGATGGTACGACACTTCGGACGTCACGAGCCCCAGCGCTTCGATCACCTGTTTCGGCACGTCAACTGATCGCGCGGGGAGTCCGGGTTCTGTCCGTATAACTCAAGGAAATAGCCAGGTGGCCGGCCTTCGAAAAGGACGGCCACCTGGTTGTTGATCATGACCGGACCAGTCGCTCAGGGCGATCAGTTCGGATCCTCGACCCGGATGACCGGCCCCTCTGCGAAACCCGCCACATCGTAACCCGGCAGTCCAAGCGCCGAGTTCAGGAAGCAGGTGCAGACCAGCTTGTAGACCCCGCTGGGGCTGGGCTGTCCAGGATTTCCCTCCGGCAGCGTGTTGGCCGGAACCGTGACCTGGACGCTGTAGCTTTTTGGATTCTCGATCGCTCCGACGGGAACCGTTGCCGAACCGATCCGAAGATCAGGGCCCGGGCCGACCGATTCAGCGAAGACCTCGACCGACCAGCTCCCTCCCAGGGCCGCCAGCCAGGGTTTGACGAAGAACCCACTGAGCTTCCAGTTCATCTCGATCTGGAACGGTTTCGTAGGGTCGATGACGAGATTCCGCACGTTAATAGGTGTCGGCTGCGGATCGATGATCTTGATGTCGGAGAATTCGCCGTGGAACAGGTCGACGCCGAAATCGGGATCAAAGGTAGGGTTCATAATAAACCTCTTGTTGTTGGTGGATAGTGAGAAACTTTTGTCAAGTTAACGTCCTGTTCTTAACAGGCGGATAATTCGAGCTTAAACTCGACTTAAATCACCCTTAAAACGACCAATTAATGATACGCGTGCGGTCGTCGAAATGGGCTATTGAACTCGAATGATTCCCCCCTCATAAAACGAAGTAACGTCCTCTCTATTCTTGTCGCCTTCGACGACACATGCTGTAACGATCGACTCCAATCGGTAGGTGCCAGAGGGGAGCGAGAGAGCATCGATGTCGAACATAAAAAGATCGCTCCATCTTATGATTTTCTCGGCTCCGCCGAGCAATATATGAGGGCCTCCGCCCATACGTTTTGCATACACGCTCGCTTTGAACGAAACACACGATTCATCACTGTTCGGTATGGTAGGTTCGAGTTTACATACCAATCGGGCTATGAAAGGCTGGCCATCTCCAAGTGAAAAACGGGGCGATACCGTATTGGTGGGTATCGCATCAAGCGTGAGAATTGACAGGCACGGTGAAGATTCCTCACGGATTGCGAGCGCAGGGTGTTTTCCTGCTTTCGGCTTGCCCGGGTCATTTTGTACGATTTGGATAGTGGCCGCCTCTTCGAGCGCTTCTTCTTCGTCGCTTTGGTGAGGGCGATGTTTATCTACGAAGTCGAGTATCATGTGACGGTTTTCCTCGGAAAACCTTATCAGGTCGCCCGTTTCCCAATCGGTTATCATTCCGATATACCCACTCTCGCGTGCCCAGAGTTGAAGGCGGAAAGTAGTTGCTTTAGCGGCTTGAACTTTAGGATGGCCCTCTAAGGCAACTGTCGACAACATATACTCGTCCGGCATTGGCTTGTGACTCGCCATCGTTTCCCATGACGGTGCATGGTGTATCGCATTCGCTGCGCTAAATGCCGTTGCGTGTTCTTCGATCCGGCGTTCGAGTTCTTCTGCGTACTCCTCTTTAATCTGGACGGCCTCATGGGCTTGCTCCAATTCCGATTCGACCTTTCGCAACGTCGCTTCAAGGAGGGTGACTTTCTGAACATATTCCGACAAAACCTGCGTTTTATCCTCTAGACTTGACTGAATGTCGGCCAGCTTTTCCTGCCAGGAGACGTTTTCTTCAGTTTCCGTCGTCTGTCGTTCCTGTTTGCGGCGGTTTGGGGACACTTTTTTTCCGGATGCGCTCATGGTGGAACCTCGTAAAGATGTAACCTTTAGGACGCGAGACATTGTATGCGCGAGAGTCTAATCCGCGATTAATTATGGCTTAGTCGTGACTTAATAAGTGATGTTACGCAGGTGCCATGATCATGTCATGCTGAGCCCCGCGAAGCATCTGTCTGAAACGCGATTCTGAGCGAAAAGCGACATCGTCTGCGTCTTAGAAAGATCCCTCACTACGTTCAGGATGACATGCCCCGGCCG
>JBGSPJ010000227.1:0-5438 GCA_041738655.1 Rhodothermales bacterium
CAACGCCCTGCTGGCGGACGCCGACGGCGGCATCTGGGTGGGCACCCGCGCTGGCGTCTCGCGCGTCGACTCCACCGGTGAAATCGGCCTCGTGCGCCGCGACAAGGCCATGATCGTCACCAGCCTGTTCCAGGACCGGGAAGGCAACGTATGGGCCGGCACCTCGGGCATGGGGGTCTTTCAATACCGGAAAACGGCATTTTTCCACAAGAATGACGACTACGACATCGAAAAAGACGTCGTGCTGAGCACGTTCGAGGACCGCCTCGGACGGATGTGGGTGGGCACGCTGACGCAGGGCGTTTTTGTGATCGACGGCGAACACGTGACGCGGTACACGACGGCGGAGGGCCTCCGCGACGACCACGTCCGCAGCATCGCCGAAGACCGCGCCGGCACGATGTGGATCGGCACCGCGCAGGGGCTCAACCGGATCGTCGACGGCCAGGTAGCCCCCATCGATAGCGCCGACGGGCTGGCGACCCGGTATACGTACACCCTCAGCCAGCAACGCGACGGCCCGCTGTGGGTCGGCACCCGGGAGGGGCTCGTCACGTTCGAAGCCGGCGCGCTGCGGTCGCGGTCCCTGCCGGCGCCGATCACAAATGCAACCGTTCTCACCCTGATGGAGCAACGCGATGGCGCGATGTGGATCGGGACCACCGAAGGGCTGCTGCGGCACCGCGACGGCCTCATGGAGCGGATCGAGGCGTTTTCCAATCGAGACATCACCGCCATCGCCGAGGCGACGGACGGGACGTTGTGGGTCGGCACGGTCGGCTACGGCATGCTCCGGTACGACCCCGGCACAAACACTGTACTCGACACCCTCGCCACCCGCGACGGCCTGGGCAGCGGCACGGTGTATTCGGCGGTATTCGATCGGATGGGGGATCTGTGGATCGGGACGAGCATCGGCATCAGCCGGCTCGACGGACGCGCCTACCGCACGGCCGGCGCCAAATCCGTCCGCTCCTACCGTATCGACGACGGGATCGTCGGCGGCGAGACGAATATGAACTCCGCCACCATCGATCGCCAGGGCCGCTACTGGGTGGGGACGATCGAGGGGTTGATGGTGTACGACCGCGCCGCCGACCCGCACAACACCATCCCGCCGCCGGTGTATGTGACGGATCTGCGGCTGTTTCTGGAGTCGATCAAGGGGGATTTGCCCCCGCGCGTCGTCAGCGCCGCGTTGCCGGCCGACCTGGTGTTCACTTACCGGCAGAACCACATCACGATCGACTATTTCGGGCTGAGTTTCACTCATCCAGAGCTGGTGCGGTACCAGTACCGCCTCGACGGGTTCGACACCTCCTGGTCTCCCGACACGGCCGACCGTTTTGCCACCTATTCCCACATCCCACCGGGCGACTACGTCTTCCAGGTCCGGGCGCGCAGCCGGGACGGCGTGTGGTCCTCCGCGCCGGCGTCGTATGCCTTTCGCATCGAGGCTCCGTTCTGGCGGAAGCCGTGGTTTTTTGCGCTTTGCGCTATCGCCGGAGTGTGCGCGGTGCTCGGCATCGTTCATCTGAGAACCTACACGCTCAACCAGCGCCGGAAGCGCCTTGAGGAGATGGTCGAGGCCCGGACGGCCGAGTTGGAGCGGACCCATTCCGAGCTGCTTTCCGCGCGGGAGCACGCCCTGGCCGCGGCGCAGGCCAAAGCCAACTTCATGGCCGCCATCACCCATGAACTCCGCACCCCGATGAACGGCATCATGGGGATGAACGACTTGATGTCCACCACCCGGCTGGACGACGAGCAGCTCGAGTACGCCGAGACGATCGCCGAGTGCAGTCGGAATTTGATGGAGATCATCGAAAACCTGTTGACGTTCTCCGACCTCGCCGGCAGCCAGCGGGCCGTGACGAACGAGCGGTTCCAGGTGAGCGACCTGCTGATCGACGCGATCGACGCCGTCCGCGAGGACGCCGCGTTGAAGCACCTCGATCTCCAGTGCCATGTCGCCGACGACGTCCCGCCCGAGTGGGAGGCGGACCGGCCGCATCTACAGCAGATCCTGCATCAGTTGCTGACCAACGCCGTCAAGTTCACCGATCGGGGGATGGTGCGGATCGATGTGCGGCGGATCCGTCCGCCCGAGGGGTCGCGCAGCGAGACCTGGCTGCAGCTGGCCGTGCAGGACACCGGCATCGGGATGGATGCGGCGCAGCTTCGGCAGGCGTTCGAGGCGTTTTCGCAGGCGGACATGTCCGCCACCCGGCGTTTCGGCGGCACCGGCATAGGCCTGGCGCTGGCGCGGCAGCTTACGGCGCTGTTGGGAGGCGATTTGCAGGCCAGCTCCTGTTCCGGCGAGGGGTCGACGTTTTACGTGACCGTTCCGGTGAACGTGGAGGCCGAGATGCGGGTGGGTTGAGTGAAGATTGGTGCAAGGTGGCGTCCGGCTTGCGGGCCGGCGTATTTTTTTGCCCCGAGCCGGAAACCCCATCGGAGGGTGTCCGGTTTATACGCCTCCATCGATTCCTCGGTAGCTCAATGGCAGAGCATTCGGCTGTTAACCGAAGGGTTGTAGGTTCAAATCCTACCCGGGGAGCATAAAAGCCCGACTTGCATGCGTGCAGGCCGGGTTTTTTGTGTTGGCATTAGTCCTGTCCGGCCTCCGGACGCGCGGGCAATAGCGGCTCAAGGTGCTCGAGAATAACGGCGTCACCCCGCCGCATAAATCATCCTCGCTGATTCCAGAATGGCCTTACGACGGATCCAATTCCGGCTCTGCTCTACCGCCCTCCGCACGACGAGGTCAACCTTCCGGCCGAACACCGATTCGAGCTCCTCCTGGATCTTCATATGCTCGAACAGTCCGATCCGGGCTTCCGGCTTGAAGGTCACCAACAGATCCACATCACTCTCATCTGTGAACGTATCGTCTGCTGTCGAGCCAAACAGCGCCAACTCGGCGATCTGCCACTTACGGCATACGGCATCGAGTCCTTTTCTCGGGATATGGAATTCGCGTTTGGGCATCCGTCGTGATGGCGGCGGTCATCAGCACCGCAAATAAGGTGATATCAACGAGGTTATACCAAGTGAATTCGTAAGGATGATCCAGGCTCCCAGACGTCGTTGAGCGCCGCGTTGCGCCATCCAGAGACCGAGCGGAATCATGAGGCCTGTCAGCGAAAAGCCTATCAGGCCGATTTCCCGATGCCGAGCAATGTGCCCGCGAGCGACCTGGTGCGTTTGCCAGACAAAGAGGGCGAATCACGCGAAGAAGGCGAGACCGTGCACATGGTGTAGTGTGTCGAACTTGCCCGAGCCCGTCGCTATGGGGAGATAGTACGTGACCGGAAAACTAAACACCACGATGACCGCCATGATCAGGGCGGACTTGGCGAAGAACTGTGGACGCTCGCCGCCCGTTTGTGCCGAAGCTGTTCCGACGGCTTTAGTGATCATGTGATGCATGGCGATGCCTAACATTTTGCACCTCAGCCGCTGCAGGCGCCGTGGCGGTAGAACGAGGCAAGGAAACGCTGACGCACAGACGAAGGAAGACCGTCGAGCCCGCAGCTTGCCCACATATATGGGTTATGCCACGTGGCACAGATATGCCCTTTGGCCGAACACTTACCGCTGAAGGGTAGCTGTGGCTGTCGCGTTATCTTGTTCGCCAGACTGATACCATTCCCACATCAAGCGACCGTTGGCACTGCCACGCACTTCAACACGTCCATTGTCGATGCAATTGCCACCACTCCTGTTCTCAATCCTTTCGGTGAATATGTGAGTGTTGGTGCCTCGGCCCTCGTAGATAAGGTTTCCGCCACAGCTAAGAGTTGGGTAATTGGTCGTACCTGACACCTCACCACGCTCAAGGTTGTCTATGGTCATCTCGACTGGATATTCACCGTAACCCCGCTGGGTCGCAGTACCCCGCCACTCTCCCTGGACTTCGCCTGGGTCAAAGGCAGACTGAATAGTCTCATTACCCGTCTGACAGCCAACGAGACTGACGAGAGCTACGAGAAGGGAAAAAGTGAGCCGGGCATTCATATCACGTGTGAGGCTGATGTGAGAGGGCGTCCAACTTGTGTGGGTTACAAGCGGCATAACTAAAAATACCCCATCTTCGTCATGATAACACGCTCAACCAGTTAAAAGTAACGTCCAGAAAATGAAATGCTTACACCGAGGGTGCGTTCGTTATCGAACAACTGTCTGGGTAGGAGGAACAGGACCTATTCGCTGCTCAAACCTCGTCCCGCCAAGACCGAGTTCTTTGACTTCCTGGTTGTGATGGATTTGGCTGTACAGTATTTTGGGGATGTCCCCTAATCTGCCCCCCACAGCCATGAAAAAGAAGTACTCATCAAGCTTTCGCCCATTGAACGATGGCGGCTTCAACAGTTGACCTCCCGGGGTCAGTCGAATGCTCGAAAGATCCGGCGTACTCGCATCCTACTGCTGGCCGACGAAGGCCATGAAGACCCGTTCATCGCCTTCGCATCGGGCAGTTCGAGGCCGACGGTCGAACGTATCCGCAAACGCTGTGTGCTCGAAGGAATCGAACGGCGCTAAACGAGAAACCGCGCCCGGGGGCGGCCATCAAGTTGACGGGAAAAGAACAGGCAGCGGTGATCGCCCTAGCCTGCTCTAAATCCCCTGATGGACGTGCTCGCTGGACCATTCGCCTCCTGGCCGACAAGGCCGTTGAAGTCATCGAACACGAGTCGCTCTCCCGAGAGACGGTCAGACGCCTGCTTAAAAAAACGCGCTCAAGCCGTGGCTGAGAAAGCAGTGGTGCCTCACCGAGATCGATAGCCGTTTCATCTGCCAGATGGAACGGACTGGCATCAGTCCGAACATCCTCGACCTCTACCAGGCGCCTGCGAGCGAACGGTATCCGGTTGTCTGCTTCGACGAAAAGCCAGTGCAGCTCATATCGGAGCGCAAAGAGCCGATTCCGGGCGAACCCGGTCAGCCCGAACGCTACGACTACGAATACGTCCGCGAGGGTACCCGAAACCTTTTTGTGTTCTTTGATCCGAACGCCGGCTGGCGACACATGAATGTGACGCAGCGGCGCACCGGGTACGACTTTGCCGAGCAGATGCGCCTCCTGGTAGAAGAATACTGCCCAAAGGCGCATCGTATTCGCCTGATGCTCGTCAACCTGAGTACGCATAAGTTTCACTGGCTCTACGACCTCCTCGATGCCCGGCGCGCCCGGAATATTGCGGCAGACCCGAAGGGTTTCTCGAGCAGCGAGATGATGCCGTCGCGGTGGCTCAAAACCCTTCGGGTCTTTGCGTAGCTCGTAGTACTTAATTAGTGATGTTACGCAGGTGCCATGATCATGTCATGCTGAGCCCCGCGAAGCATCTGTCTGAAACGCGATTCTGAGCGAAAAGCGACATCGTCTGCGTCTTAGAAAGATCCCTCACTACGTTCAGGATGACATGCCCCGGCCG
>JBGSPJ010000253.1:0-4244 GCA_041738655.1 Rhodothermales bacterium
CTTCCGGGGCACTGCGGCCGGCGCGCATCATCGCCAGGCCCAGCGGGCCGTACGACGGGTCGATAAACGCCTGGGTGGCGACGGCGCCGACGCCCGCTTCCGCCCAGGTGACGATCGAACCCACCGAAAACCAGTGCGACTGCACCGCGACGCCCAACTGGCCCGTCACGGAATCCCGCGCGACAATCGAATACGTGGCCACCGGGCGCTCATCGGTAAATTTCTGCGCGGCGGCCGGCTTGATGGGGAGGATACAGATGGTGAGGAGTGCGGGGAAAACGACTGCGAGACGCATGGGAAAACGGCTATTAATGGCGGATGGATGCTCGGCAGAAAGTACGCACGGGCGGTCAAACGTACACAGCCGGCGCTCAGGGCAGTGCGCGATCAAACCGAAATGCCCCGCTCTCGATCGCCGTCAGCCCCATTCCCGGGATGAAGGACACGCGTAACGCCTCGACGCCGGCCTTCGTCTGTTCGTAGACGATAACCTCGTGTGTCGCTTCATCGACCACACGCTGCACATGAGTCACCCGGTAGCGCGCATCGCCGAACGTATACGTGGCTCCCGATGCCATCGGATGCCGGAAAAGTCCAGGCTGCAAAAGTGTGTGGGAGCTATCGGTCAGGCGCCAGTAGAGCCCGTCATCGTTCTGTCGGACGAAGAGGTGTCCGGCGTCACGCACCTGGTCCCCATCTTTGAGGGTGACTTGCACCTGCACGTAAGCCTCGCCGGCGATCCACGACTCATGTTCTACCTTAAAATGGAGGCTGGCCCCGGGCGGAGACTGGACAAGCGCGAACGTATGGCCTTCCTGCAGCGATACCAGCGGGCCGGGCGCCGGCGCCGACTGACATCCCGCCATCAGACCATACAGCATGGCGACGGTGATGACAGCCACGCGCTTCATCGAGAGGCGGGTAGATAGGCCGGCGGGATGGGGCCGGCGTTGTCGCGGCCGTCGAACATCCAGCCGAGGATCCACCAGCGCGCGCCGTCATGGTACAGCTGGATGCTGTTGATCCCCCGCCCTCCTACCGGGCCGTCTTCCGTGACGCGCCATTCATAGGTGCTCCAGACGTTCGCCGTGGCTCCGTAGATGGACACCTGCCGGCTGAGTTCGTACTCGAAAAAGCCCGTCTCGACGGTGCCGGTGCTCGCCCGGTGGAAATCCCCGAGCGTCATCACCTGTGCTTCCGGGTGATCGTTCACCGTGCGTACGATGGTGATTTGCGCCGAGGGGTGGTGGAGCGTGCTGTCGCGCCCCCACTGCCGTGGCTGGCCGGCGGGGCCGGAAACGACCTCGTAATAGGCCTTCATGACGCCGTCGATCGAGGAGACGTCGGCGGCGTGTGGATACGGCTGCGCATAGGCGCTGATCGCCATCAGAACCAGCGTGATTGCCAGGCTGGCGGAACGGTAAAAACGGCTCAAGGGGATAACGGATGGGGTGAAGAGGCGCTCACGGCGCCGGGGTGCCCGGGGGCGGCCGGCGCTGCCGTTCGATCGGCGGATCCTGATCGAACGAGGCCTTTAATCCCGCGAGCAACTGCTGCGTTTCGTCGGGCGTCAATTTGGCTTCTCCGTGCAGGATGAGGTAATCCCAGAGGGGCATTTCGCCCTCATTGATCACCTCCTCGATCTCCCCAAAATTCTCGTTGGGGCGATCCCACTCCGAGAAGT
Source organism: Rhodothermales bacterium (assembly GCA_041738655.1). Classification (GTDB taxonomy): domain Bacteria; phylum Bacteroidota; class Rhodothermia; order Rhodothermales; family JAHQVL01; genus JAWKNW01. The sequence continues at coordinate 1,685 of JBGSPJ010000253.1, forward strand.
TCATGTGCTCGCGCCCCTCCACCACGTGATCCGCCACGCGCCAGGAGATCGGGGCGATATAGGAATACCAGGGCCACTTCGTCTGATTGCTATGGCAGTCGAAGCACGCCCGCTCCGCGATCTCGCGGGTCTGGGGGGAGTCCCATCGGAGTTCGCGCGTGGCCGGCGGATTTGTTCGGTCGACCGGGAAAAACTGGATCAGGATCAACACGGCAGGGATCCCGTAGGCGAGGAGGCGTCCGATCAGTTTCATGGAGGTGATGGGTTGGTGAGGCAGCCGATAACAAAGTAACCTCGGGCCCGGAAGGATGCTCGGTTTTGGGATGAGAGGATGGTTAGAAGGTTTAAGGTTCGAGGTTTAAGGTTTAAGGGAAACAGACATTGAACTTTAAACCTCGAACTTCGAACCGTTCAAGCCGCAGGCTTGAACTCCGTCACTTCTCCGAACACCTCGAAACCCAGCCGGCGGTAGACACCAATCCCATCCGGCTCGGCCTGGAGGATGGCGGTGGTGAAGCCGGCGTCGCGGGCGTCGAGGAGGGGTTTCATGGTGATGGCAGAGCCGATGCCGCGCCGGCGGTAGTCGGGGTCGGTGGAGACGTTGTAGAGCCCCACCACTCCCCCTCCGATCGTCATTTCCGACGTGGCCACGGCGCGGCCATCGAGGTAGCCATTGTAAAGCCAGATCGGGGATTCCGGGGCGAGGAGCGCCTCGGCGGCGAGTACATAATACCGGATGACGAACCGCTCCGGGGGCGACCAGTGGGCCGCGTTGATGTGGGCAAAGGCGAGGAGCTCTTCGGTCGTGGTCACGCGTCGGATCTCGAGGCCGCCCGGGGCGATGTCGACCGATGCGAGGCGGGAGAGATCGGCGGCCATGGCCGGGTCGGTCTGGTACCACTCGAGGCCGGCATCCACCAGCAGCTTGTCCAGGTGGCCTGGTGTGTCGGCCGGCCCGACCCACCAGGAAAACGGCCGCTTCATCCGGGCGAACCAGTTGATGGATTCCTGGATCCTTTCGGGGGCAGCATCCGGTGACATCCGGGTGCGGATGGCGGCGTTGAACGTGTCGCAGGGCAGGCCGCTGTCGACGAGCGTGACGTCGTCGCCGGCGGCGAGGCGCATGCCCGGGGTGCGCCCCTGTGCCCAGCTAAAATGTACGAGGAGATTTTCGTCTGCGGCTGAAGGGAGATCGAGGGCCATGGAAGGTGAAGCGGTGAAACAGCGGCTCGGGGTAAGGGGATGTGTGGCGAACCGGGGTCATTCACGGAGAATGCGATGGAGGGCGCGCGCGAAGCGCCGGGGTGACTCGGCATCCATGCGAAAATAGAGCGAGGGTTCGATCAACTCAAGCTCCATCAACGCCGCGTCGTTTTTGGATGTTCGGACGAGGTCGACACGGGCATATAACAGGCGCTCGCCGACGGCATCGAGCACGTCTTGCGCGCGGCGGACAAACAGGGGTTCGGGGTGGATGGGCACGATGCCGCCGCCATGTTCTTCCTGCACCCGGAAGTCGGCCGGCGCCGGCGTTTTCAGAATGGCGTGGCTGTAGACGCCGTCAAAATAAAACAGCGAGTACTCCCCCTCGTCGATGATGGCCGGCATAAACGGCTGCGCCACGTAGGCATCGGCCGAGAATCGCGTCGCGGCCGAGGCGAGGGCCGGCGCGTTGCCGCGGTCCAGGCGGAAAGTGTCTTTGGCGTTGGCGCTGACGATGGGTTTGACGACGAGTTGACGGGTGTCGAACGCGTCGAAGTAGGCGTCCAGCGTGCCGGCGTCCAACCGATCCCCCCACGCGCTCGGTACGATGGGGATGCCGCGGCTTTCCAGTTCGGCGAGGTACCGCTTGGTGAAGTTCCAGCGGACGGTGGCGAGGGGGTTCAGCAGCCGGGTTCCGGAAGCGTCGATCGCATCCAGCGCCGCGAGGAAGGCGTCGGGGTGATCCTGATAATCCCAGGTAGAGCGGATGACGACGGCCTCGTACTGGCGCCAGTCGACCCCGACGGTCCGCCAGGAAACGGTGTCGACGGACCAGCCGGCAGCCTCAAGGGCGGAAATCGCCAGCGGGTCGTCGCAGACATAGCCGGCGAGGTCGTCCAGGCTGAGGAAGGCGCAACGGGGCATGGTACTGTTTTTCATAAAGCTGTCACGCAAGGTAACCATCAGGCCCTACCGAGCGATGCGTAACACTGGTGCATCGCTCTCTTTCGACCATCGCGGCGTATATTTCAACATGTTAACTGGACTCAAATACAGGAAAATGCATTGAGATCAGAGGGTCCCCTCCTCACCGAGGAGGGGAAATCCCGATCTCGATCGGGATGGGGTGGTTTAACCCCCCCCGCCGCGGCCCCACCACTAACGAAGAAATCCAGCCTCCAGTCTGGTTTTTTTCTGGGTCCCCGCCTGCGCGCATAGGCGTCAAGGAAATAACGGCAATCTTCAGAAATGATCGGTTTTACAGCAAAAATCCCTCTTTCATTGTCATCCCCGACCCCGATCGGGGATCCAGCTGAATTGCAACCCTGCTGGATCCCGCATCAAGTGCGGGATGACA
>JBGSPJ010000270.1:0-2919 GCA_041738655.1 Rhodothermales bacterium
GGAGGCCGGCTGGCAGGTGACGGTGAGCGCGCGCAGCGGCGAGACGGAGGATGACTGGCTGGCGGACCTGGCCGTGGGGTGGGCGGCGAATCAGATCAAAGTCGGCTCCATCACCCAGTCGGAACGACTATCCAAGTATAACCGTCTCCTGGCCATCGAGCGTCAGGATCCGTTGCCGCTGGAGGGCTGGCCGGGGGGCGGGCACGCCGGCCTTTAACAATCGAACGCCAGGACGATACAGATTCTGTATGTCTCATCTATTGATCGTCAGGGCCTTGAGCTACGACCGCTTCCTCCTCCTTCTTGTCATCTGGATTTCGAGCGCGCTCGGTTCGCCCGAGATCCGGCATGCGGTGGCGCAGGAGCGCCCGGAGCTACCGGTGCTGCGCACCGTGGCGGAAATCCGGGCCATTACACCGCAGGAGGCGGATGCCGGATATCCTGTCGAAGTCGAAGGTGTCATCACCTTTTGTGGTGCAAACGGCAGCCGGTTCTGCTTCTTTCAGGATGATACTGGCGGAATTTTTTTGGAGGATCCGGGCGTCTATCCTGATACCGGCACTCGCGTACGGGTGAGAGGCGTCACGACGGCCGGGTGGTTTGCCACGGATATCCGGGCAGGGAGTTCGATCCAAGTGCTGGGCAAGGAGCCCTTGCCGATTCCGTCGCAACGCCCCATCCTGTATCTGCTCGCCGGCCTGGAAGATTCGAAAGTAGTTGAAATCGATGCCATCGTCGCAAGCGTGTTTGTTAATCCCGATACGTTGCTAAGCAACCAGTTTCAGGGGACTACCCTGCGGCTGGTGGTCGGGCAAGAGACCATACTTGCCTATGTGAACTCGAACGTTTCGCCGGCCGGCCTGACCGGGGCACACGTCCGTGTGAAGGCCGCCGCGGGGGGGATGTTTAATCAGGATCGTCAACTCACGGGCATCGCCCTGTATATCCCCGGGTGGGAGTATGTCCGCGTGATCCAGCCCGGTTTTACGCGACCCGACCAGATCCCCCTGTCTCGCATCGACGAGGTGGGGCGGTTCGATCTTCAGTCAATCTCTCTATTTCGCCGGATCCGAGGGGTAGTTACCCATCGAACGAAGGAGGGGTTTTTTTATATACAGGACGATTCGGGGTCCGTACGCGTCGAACCTGCGACGGCCTCATCCCGTCTGCTGGCCCGCGGGGATAGTGTCGATGTCATTGGTGTGATCAAGAAAGGCCGCATCGCGCCGTATGTGGTTGAGGGAAGCGTATTTGTGAACGGCAAGGCCCGCGTTACGCCGGCGCCGATGGTTCTCACGCTGGACGGGGCATTGGAGACGGCCATCGAGGGCCGGCTGGTCAGCATTACCGCCCGGCTCGAGGAAGCCCGGATACTCGCCGAAAGCGCCCAGTTGTCGTTGCGGTCGGGCGACGTATCCTTCGACGCGCTGCTCCAGGGCACGACGGCGGGGTCCACGCTGGAACGATTGCGGCCGGGCGCCACGGTCCGCGTGACCGGCATCGCGGCGCTCGAGTTTTTGCCGCGGTTTGACGAACAACCGATGGTGGGGCCCATCACGTTGACGCTGCGGGATGCGGGCGACATCACGGTGGTGCACAATGGCAGCTGGTGGACCCGGGAGCACACGTTGAGCGGGGCGCTGGGGCTGCTCGTGGTGGTGGCGCTCATTCTGGTGTTTAACGGCACGTTGCGCCGGCGCATCGAGGCGCAAACCCACACAATCCGCGACCAGCTGGATCGGATGGAGGAGCTCAAAACCGCCGCCGAGGACGCGAGCGTGGCCAAAAGCGCTTTCCTGGCGACGATGAGTCACGAGATTCGCACCCCGATGAATGGTGTAATCGGGATGGCGAGCCTGCTTTCGGGCACCGAGTTGGATGAGGAGCAGCGGGACTACGTGGAGACGATGGCCAGTTCAGGCCAGGCGCTGCTGGCGATCATCAACGATATCCTGGATTTTTCCAAGATCGAAGCCGGCAAGATCGAAATCGACCCCCAGGAGATGGATGTGTTCGATCTTGTCGAGGAGGCCGTGGATGTGGTTTCGTCGCGCGCGGCCGAAAAGGGGCTCGATCTCGTGTTGCGGATCGGGCCGGGTGTTCCCCGTCGCATTGTGAGCGATTCCGTTCGTCTGCGCCAGGTGCTCATCAACCTGCTCTCGAATGCGATCAAGTTCACGACGATGGGCGAGGTGCGGCTGGATCTGGTCGCGGAGGGGATGGACGACGAGGAGCGCCACCAGCTCCGTTTCAGCATCACGGACACGGGCATCGGCATCCCCGCAAGCCGGCTGGCGCACCTCTTTCAGCCGTTCACACAGGTGGATGCTTCCACCACGCGACGCTTCGGCGGCACCGGACTCGGCCTGGCGATCTCGAAACGCCTGGTCGAGTTGATGGGCGGCGCCATCACGGCGGAGAGCATCGAGCGGTTGGGTTCCACCTTCTCCTTTACCGTGTCTGCGCCCGGAGTCGAGTTTCACGACGAAGCCGATCGCGCCCGTCGCCTCATGCTGGAAGGGCGCCGGCTCTGTGTCGTCGACCCCAATAGTTCGAATCGCAACGGGCTCGAGATCTTCCTGGCCACCTTCGGTCTCCAGATCGTCTCCGCCCCGACGCTCGACGAGGCGTTCGACGGGTGCGGCTCGCGGCCGCCCGATTTGTTGTTGATCGATGAGCGCGTGTTCGAATCGGCCCCCGCCGGCCTGCCCGATTTCTGGCGGGATGTGCCGGTGATCCTGATGACCGCGATCGACAGCCGGGGCGAAGGGCTCCCGGGGGCGATCACGATATCAAAGCCGGTGAAGATCAAACGGTTGATGAGCGGCATCGAACGGGCCCTCGAATCCGTGAAGCCGCCGCCCGCGCCTACCGTCCGCCGCGATGCCGACGCGTTGCGCCTGCTCGTCGTGAGCCCGA
>JBGSPJ010000490.1:0-3436 GCA_041738655.1 Rhodothermales bacterium
GCCTCACCCGAGCTGCGGCGGATCCGCGACCGCCTCACCCGCCGCCAGGCTCAGCTCCGCGAGACGCTGAATCAGGCCCTCCGTTCGGCCATCGGGCAGGGATATGCCACGGAGGACCAGCCGACCCTCCGCGGCGGCCGCATGGTCATCCCCATTCGCGCCGAAGCCAAACGCAAAATTGCCGGCTTCGTACACGATGTTTCGGCCACGGGGCAGACGGTGTATGTAGAGCCGGCGGATTGCCTCGACCTCAACAACGAGGTGCGCGCCCTCGAGGCAGAGGAGCGCCGCGAGATCATACGGATCCTCCGCGAGGCGACCTCGGCCATACGCGAACAACTTTCGGCTATCCGCGCCGGCCTCGATCGCCTCGGGGCGCTGGATGCGATCCAGGCCTGCGCCCGCCTGGCCCGCGCGATGGACGCCGTCGTTCCCGAACTCAATACCGACGGGATCGTCGACATCCGCGGCGGACGCAACCCGGTGCTGGCCTTGCGTTTCGCTCGTACGGCGCCCGACGGGGAGGCCGAACGACGGGTGGTGCCGCTCCATCTGACGCTGGGGGAGGAGTTTAATACGCTGCTCATCACAGGCCCTAACGCCGGCGGCAAAACGGTTGCCCTCAAATCCGTCGGCCTCTTCGCCCTCATGCTGAGTTATGGGATGCCGTTACCCGTCGACCCCACTACGCGCTTTGCGCTCTTCAACCATTTGTTCGTGGACATCGGCGACGGGCAGTCGATCGAAGAAGATCTCTCCACCTTTAGCTCGCACATCGCCAACCTGCGCCATATGCTCGCGCACGCCGGCCCTGAGACGCTGATTCTGATCGATGAAGCCGGCACCGGCACCGATCCGGCTGAAGGTGGTGCCCTGGCGCAGGCCGTCCTAGAGGCGCTCACCCGGCGCGGCGCACGTACGATCGCGACCACCCACCACGGCTCGCTCAAGGCCTTCGCGCACGAGACACCCGGGGTCGAAAACGGGTCGATGCAGTTCGATCAGGAGTCGCTCACGCCAACGTATGTGTTCCTGCCGGGCATCCCGGGCTCGTCCTACGCCTTTTCGATCGCGGAACGGCGTGGGCTCGATCCGGACGTGCTCGACCGCGCCCGGGAGCTGGTCGGGGAGGAGAAGACGAACCTGGAGGATCTCATCAACACGCTGGAACGCCGCTCAGCGCTCCTCGAAGAGCAGCTCAAGACCACCGAAAAAGCCGGCGTCGAGGCTCGTGCCGAACAGGCGAAATACCGACAGCTCCACCAATCCTTGCAGGAGCAGAAACACGCGTTGAAGGAGAAAGCGCTTGAGGAGGCCGAATCGGTGATTCTGAAGGCCAACGCGCAGGTGGAACGTACCATTCGGGAGATCCGCGAGAGCCAGGCCGCGCGCGAGACGACTCGCACGGTCCGCGCGGAGCTGGAGCAGCTGAAGGAGACCGTACAGGCCGAGAAGCAGGAAGTGAAAAAACGCCGGCCGCCTCGCCCCCGGCCTACATCGGCCGAATCGGCGGTCCTGGTGCCTGCCGTAGGGCCGCTCGCGGTGGGGGATCAGGTGGTGCTCGATGGCGGGGCGACGACGGCGGAGCTATTGGCCATCGAAGGGAAACAGGCCACGATCATGGCCGGCTCGATGCATCTCCGGGTAGATGTAAAACGGCTCACGAAGGTTGCCGGCCCCCGCCGACAACAGGTCACCGTCCGCCACGTCGCCTCCGATCCGATGCAGATGAGCGCCCTGCGCGCCCGCCAGCGGATCGACCTCCGCGGCCAACGGGTCGAGGAAGCCCTCTCGGAAACCGCCCGGTTTATCGACGAAGCCATCGCCGCCAACCTGAACCGGGTGGAGATCCTCCACGGAAAAGGCACCGGCGCGCTCCGCGCCGCCATACACGAGTACCTGAATCAGACGCCCGAGGTTACCCGCTTCGAAGACGCCGACTGGGAAGGCGGCGGCCCGGGGGTGACGCAGGTGTACTTTGGGTAAACGCTTCGCGTTTACCGTTTAAGGTTCGAGGTTTAAGGTTCAAGGAGCGATTTATTTCCTTAAACCTTAAACCCCGAACGTTAAACCCTTCAGATCCGAATATTCATTACCGACAGCGCCAGCATATACCGCGCGCCGCCGCCGATGAGATTGGATTTCGGGGTGGCGGCGAGACCGATGTTGATGTCGTACACGGGGGTCAGGATGCCGAACCCGAAGCCCAGCGTCATGGCGCCGCCGCCGCCGACACGTACTCCCGTGCGCAGCGGGATAGAGTACCGCCGGCCGGGGCTGAACGAGAGGCCGGCGTGCAGGCTGGGTGCGCGGGACATGTTGCCGGCTTCCGTGTTGAGCGCCATCGAGCTGCCGCCATTGAGCACCAGGCGGCCATTCATTTTGTGCCACGACACGCCGGCGTGCATGACCGTCGGAAGCGACGTCGTGAACGCGCCGGGCATACGCTCGTAGGTCTCGTAGGTGTCTTCCACCAGCTCGGTCAGCACGTCTTCGGCATAGGCGCCGAGGTCGCCGTCGAACTCGTCGTTCAGACGGTCGTCGCTCAGATCGAGGCCGCCGAACTCGAGCGTCTGCGTCCCCGAGACGACGGCGTCGGCGTTGCCGGACCAGCGGACGAAGCCGAGGTCGGTGAGGCTGAAGGCGAAGTAGAGGTCATTGTTGTACTCGTGGGTCACACCGAGGTCGAACCCGAAGCCCTTGCCGGCGATAAACGACGTCGGATCGCCGAAGTCGGTCGGCGCGGCGTCGGAGAGGAAGCCGGAGTCTTCGAAGACCGTAAAGGCATCGGCGGCGTCGCCGGCGAGCGGGCCGGCGATCCGTGTTACGTAGCCGACATTATGGGTGATCGTGTTATCCTGGATCGTCACGTCGGACCCGAGCCAGCCGCGGGCGTAATGGTGACCGAGGATGAACTTGGGCGCGATCCCGAACGTGTAGCGGTAGCGGGGGAGCAGATGACTGTAGGCGAAGGAGACTTCGGTGATCGCCATCGACTGCGCGTCGATATCCAGCGGGAGACTGGCATTCTGGTTGGTGCCTTCTAGGAGTAGTTCGAACAGCCCGCGGCTGACCCCCAGCTGGTTGAAGGTACGGGAGCGGACAGCCATGCCGGCGGCCCAGTTGTTCCGGTTGCGGAAGACGAAGGCGAAGGGCACGACATCCGTCGCGACGCCTACCTGGCGGACTTTTCCCTTGCGGTTGGAGCCGAACCAGTCGTCGAGCATCACATCCACATCCTCCGGGGCGATTACGTTGCCGCCGGTGAAGTTGTTCGTGTAATGGTCGAACTGGAGCAGCCCGCCACCGCCGAAGGCCTGGAGGCCGCCGAGGGAGACGACGACGCGGGTCCCGCGCTCGTCGTACCGGATATTAGCCGGGTTGAGGAAGAGGGCTTCCGTGTCGCGGACGTAGGCCGCGCCGCCGCCGCCTGTGC
>JBGSPJ010000326.1:0-14628 GCA_041738655.1 Rhodothermales bacterium
GCTGGCGGAGGCGCTGGGTCGCCCGCCAGCCTGGGCGGCCGAGCAGGTGACGGCGTACCGGACGCTCGCCGATGGATACCTCCTCCCCCGGTCCTTGTAGACTGGGAAAGCGGGCTCAAGCCAATGCGGTTTCGCGGCGCAATACGCGCTCAAGCGTGGAGCACAGGCTGCGCAACGTGAAGGTGCGTTTGATCAAGCCATCGAAGCCGGCCCTGGACAGCCGCCGCTGGACTTCCGTATCAAGGTAACCCACCGAGGCGACGACCGGAGGGCGATCCGCGCGGACCAATCGCAACTGGGAGAGCGCATCAAGCGCCGGTTGCTCCTCCCCATCGTCGATGCCCATGAATACAAGCTGGAAGGCTCGCGCGCGGGCGTATTCGGCGACAAAGTCGTGCCGGCGGACGACCGTCAGATCATACCGGGGCGACAGGAACAACTCGAGCAACTCGGACGCCTCCTCGTTGGCCTCTACGACGAGCAAGGACGGCCGTTGAAGCGAGCCCGGGGGAATATCCGAAGGAGGAGCAGGAGCGTTCGGCGTCGAATGGAGGGAATCGGTCAGGAAGGAATACAGCCGGCCCTCCACGGATGCGACGGACGCATCGGGAAATAGATGTTTCATAATCCTGGGGTGCAACGCTTCCTGGCCGAAGGAATAGCAAAGGGGCCGAAATATACGTTCACAGAAAAATCCCAAACAACCCTTTTCCAGAAGCTTCCAGAAGCGTTACAAGTCAATTCAGATTGGTCAGAAAACAGCGATGTACCGTTCCGCGAGGCGATCGAGCTGAAAGGTCGATGTGATGTGCCGCCTTGCTGAACCGTGTGAATTTACAGCGAGAATTGAAACAGGTTCCAGTTGCCTGAAAATCGCTTGTTAGACCTGCACTTCATGCCTACTACTAGGGATGAGGTAGTGGGGCCGCGGGGGGGTGTTTACCACCCCATCCCGATCGAGATCGGGATTTCCCCTCCTCGGAGAGGAGGGGACCTTCAAAAAATTATCGTGTCAGACAGTTCAAGAAAAACCGTCCGAGGCATTAGGCCATCAGCCCGGCTTTTCGAAGACCATAAAATGCTGCTGGGGAAGGATGTTTTTGGTCTCGCGCCAGCGGAGTCCGACGGTGCGCATCTCCTTGATGGCCTGCGCCTCGGACATGCGGCGGACGGCACTGACGGGGACGGTGGGGTCTTCGCCCCGGTATTCGACCAGCACGAAGCGGCCACCGGGCGTGAGCGCATCGACGATACTTTGCATCATTTCACGCGGATGGGAGAATTCGTGGTAGGAGACGACCACGAGCGCGAGGTCTACGCTTTCGGGCGGCAAATGGGCGCTTGTGATCGATCCCTGCACTGTCTCGATGTTGGTCAGGCCATCGACGGCCATCCGTTCGCGGATGCGTTCGAGCATGGCCGGCTGGATGTCCACCGCAAAGACTTTCCCTCCGGTGACGAGCCGCGCCATGCGGAAGGTGAAGTAGCCCGTGCCGGCGCCGATATCGGCCACGACATCCTCGGGGGACAGCTCCAGGGCCTGGATGAGACGCGAGGGAAACTCCTCGGCTTCGCGGCCCGGTCGTTCGAGCCACTCCGTGACATCGGGTGTATCCCCCACCTGCGCGATCTCGCGGCCCAGATATACTTTGCCACTTCCTTCCGGCGATCCGGGGGCGCCCACCTCATACAAGGCCGGTTCGGCGGTGGCATCCGATGCGGCATCCGGCGGCGTGGAGCAGGCCGCGGGAACGCACACGGCGAGCAGCCAAACGATGCAAATGAGGGAGCGATGATGCGCGGTAGCGATGGGCATGGAAGAAGCGGGGTGGCGATGGGGCCGCATTGAACCGCCGGGTTGGGACGAGGTGGGCACGTCCGGGTATCGGGATGGTTCCTGGTAATGATTTTTTGCCTTGGCGTCCTCCCGGCCGCGGTGTATATTGGGCCGGCGCGTATCCAGGCCCGTTTACGTCGCCATCCCACCTACTCACCGACCTCCCGTCGCCCCAACGCCGCTCGACGTATGCCGCATGCTCCCTCCATGAGGACAAGGCTCGCGATCCTCATGCTATTCGGAATCGCGGCAACGATGCCGGAGCGCAGCGCTGCCCAGTTGTTCGAAGAAGCCGTCGTCGACGTTGGCAATATCGGAGTGACGGTGACCAATGCGGGGTTTATCGGCCGTTCGAATGTACGCAACAATCCCACCGGGCCACCCTCGTTCGAGTACCCGCTGGAGTCGGGCATCGAACACCTGTTTGAAGCCGGCCTCTGGGTGGGCGCGGTACGGACAAGCGACGGCGTAATCACGGTCCGCACCGGCGCGGTGACGGCCTCCACCGGGTACCAGCCCGGCTCGAGCGGGTATGAATTCGCGCAGGGAAGCATCATCCAACAGCGCTCTTCCCTGCCAACCTCCCCCGTCTTCACCCGCTCCGCCGTGAGCCACCTCGATCTCGAGGCCAGCTTCGTCGACACCTCGTCTGTCCTGCCAGGTACTTCGATCGCCATGCCCGACCCCGGGGGCCGGCTCAACATGGAAGTCACGCAGACCAGCTACGCCTGGAATTTCCCCTTCACCGAGTATTTCGTCCTGCTGAACTACGACATCGTCAACATCGGTGCGGAGCCGTGGGACAGTGTGTATGTGGGGATGTACCACGACCTCGTCGTGCGGAACATCAACACGACGACCGACGCCGGCAGCGCCTTCTTCAACAAAAACGGGGTCGGCTTCCTGGACGACTGGCAAATGTCGTACGCCTTTAACGCCGGAGGCACCGAGGAGACGCTGTACACCTACGGCGGCATCGGCATCATGGGGGCCGAGTGGAAGGATCCGCGCACCGGGCAGCGCCGCTTTTTCCACCCGGTCGTCGAGGCCGACTACCTCGCCGACGGCTACGCGCCGCCCGAAGTCAACCCTCGCTGGTGGGTCTTCAGCGGCGGCAGCGACGAAGAAGCCGCACCGTCGTCTGATGAAATCCGCTACCGACGCATGGCCACCCCGCTGCCGGACCCCGACGCTTTTACCTCACCCACCGACTTCGAGCAGGCCTTCCGCACCTGGCGCGATCGCCTTCGGAACGACGGCCTGTCCTCCCAGGGCAACTGGATCGGCCTCACCCCGATCGGCCCCTTCCCCACCGTGCTCCCCGGCGACACGCTCACCGTCACCTTCGCGCTGGTCGCCGCGTTTAAACCGGACGAATTCCAGAACGCCACCGGACGGAGCCAGGACGACGAGGCGACCCGCGCGACGTTCATAAACAACATCCAGTGGGCCCGGCGCACGTATGGCGGCGAGGACAACAACTTCAACGGCCGGCTCGACCCCGATGAGGATGTAAACGGCAACGGCGTGCTCGACCGCTACCTGATCCCGGAGCCGCCGGCTTCGCCCCGGCTGCGAACGGCGTTCGAACAAACCTCGGACCCCGTGACGGGGCTGCAGGACAGTCGGGTCGTGTTGTACTGGGACCGGTCTGCCGAGGAATCCGTCGACCCCGTGACCGGAACACTCGACTTCGAGGGCTACCGGGTCTACCGAAGCAATCCGGGTGACGACCGCTCGGGCGACATTCTGGGCCGGGCGACCTTGATCGGGCAGTACGACCGCGCGGGCAACCGGACGGGCTTCAATAACGGGTTCACGGCCATCGCGTTGGACGAACCCGTGACGTTCGAAGGCGACCCGACGAGTTACTGGTACCGCCTCGAAAACGATAACCTGCTCGCCGGCTGGCAGTACCTGTTCACCGTGACGGCGTTTGACGAGGGCGATCTGGAAGCCGGCCTTCCGTCTTTCGAATCCTCGCGGGTGGCCAACGCCATCCGCATCTTCCCGGGGACCCCCGTCGCGGACAACGCGGAAGACCGCCCCGTGGGGGTGTATCCGAATCCCTACCGCCTCAACGCCGCCTGGGACGGCGATACAAACCGGACGCGCCGACTGAATTTCTACAACCTGCCGGCGCGCGCGGAGATACGCGTCTACACGCTGGCCGGAGAAGTCGTTGCCGAGATGGAGCACAACGCGGAGAGCTACGCCGGCGATACCCGCTGGTACAACGCATTCAGCGCCGAAAACCGGGTGCTCCCGGGTGGTGAACACAGCTGGGATCTGCTCTCCGAGAGCGGCCTCAACCTCGCCAGCGGACTTTATCTCTTTTCCGTGGAAGACCTGGATACCGGCAAGACCCAGCAGGGCAAATTTGTTATCATCAAATAGCCGGCTTGCCACCGCCACCACGGGCCATTTTTATCTCACCCATCACCATCCTGACAAACCAATGAAACAGGTTACGATACAACTCCTCACCCTCGCATTCGTCGCCATGCTTGCGCTGCCGGCCACGGCCCAGCCGCAGGTGGTGACGATCCGCGAGATCAACGCCATCCCCCAGGCCAACATCGACCAGCTCAACGCGCTGGGCACGGGCGTGACGTCCAATGACATCAACGACACCGGCAATGGGCTCATCTTCAACGACCTCCTGAATACGGAAGTGCAGTTCGTGGGTGTCGTGTTGTCGGACCCGCTCAACTCGGGCCTCTCGAACGACGACGACGGCGACGGCTTCCCGCAACGCGTGCACATCTTCGTGCGCGATACAGCCGCCGTAAGCCAGGGCTATGCCGGCATGACCATCCAGGTCGTTGACGGCAACTGGCGGACGAACGGCACGGCCGACCTCACCGTCGGCGACGTCATCCGCGTCACGGGTCTTGTGGACCCATTCCTCTCGACGCAACAGATCCCGCCGACCACGCTCGATCTCCTGGGGCGGTATAACGACGTCACGAACTTCGCCCTGCCCGATTCGATCCTGGACCCTGTGACGGTGACCACGGAGGACATCAACAAAGCCGTCGGCGGTGGTGTTGCATTGCCCAACTGGGACATGCTCTCCAGCCTGCACAACCAGTATGTGCGCATCGAAGGCGCCAAAGTCATCGACCGCGACGCCAGCAGCACCCGCCCGAACTGGACGGTGAGCTCTGACGAGGGCGAATCGTTCGCCAGCTTCTACGATACCTCGATCCGTTACCGCAACGACCGGATCGGCGCCGCTTTTTATATCGACAACTTATTCAACGTGCTCGAAGACCCGTTTTTACCCCCGACTATCGGTGCGCGGGTCAATCTCCAGGGCTTCCTCACGTTCAACGGCGACGATCCGTTCAACCGCAGTGCCACGACGAACGGCGATAATGTGTTGATCAGCATCAACCCGATGTCCGACGAGGACCTGGAGATAACCGAAGCCCCGCCGACGATCGTCTCCGTCTCCCGATCGAAGGTCGGCCCCGGCGCCCCATTTAGCGCGGTCGAAGTCTCGACCGAAGTCCAGCCTGACCCCAGCCGCACGGTAGTGCGAGTCGATGTGAAGTACGGCTACTCTAACGGGGTCGATGTGTTCACCGAAAACGCGCTCGACCAGGGTGCTGGGGTTTATACGGCGACGCTGCCGGCTCCCACGGAAGACGGCACGTTCCTCACCTTCGTTATTGAAGCCGAGGATAGCGAGGGTAGCATTTCGACGTCGACCACCCAGGAAGCCCGGTTCCTCGAGGCGATCGACTCGCTCGAGGACATCCAGCTGACGACATCCACCGGCTTCGGACCCAGCCCCTTCGCCGGCGTGAAGGCCGACGTGAACATCGTCGCGACCGTGGTCAGCGACCCCGCCGTATCGGGTCAGATCTTCCTGCAGGACAACGCCGACCTGGACGCATGGTCCGGGATCCTCATCGATAACCGTCCGGAGTACCTCTCCGACCTCGCCCTTGGCGATGTGGTGACGATCACGAACGCACTGATCGAAGAAGAATTCGACGTGACCCAGCTCGACAGCGTGACCTACACCAAGACCGGCACGGCCGAGCCCTACGCCTACAAAGTCGTGACGACCGACGTGCTGCAGCAGGACAAGAGCATCGCAGAGGCCCACGAAGGCATGCGGCTCCGCTTCGAAAACGTCACGATCACCACGAACGACGCCGGCTTCGGCGAGTGGGGCTTCTCCTCGGACGGAACGGTGCCGAATCAGATCAAAGCGGACGACGCCTCGAGCGCGATTGCGCCCGACTTCGCGGTGACGACGTTCACGAACGGCGAGGTCGTGGAGTACATCAAGGGCCTCGGCTGGTACTCGTTCGGCGAGTTCAAGCTGTTCCCTGAATCCTCGGAGGACATCAGCACGACGGCCACGAACGTGGCCAACGAGGACGAGACGCTGCCGGGTGGGTTTGCCTTGAAGCAGAACTTCCCGAATCCGTTTAACCCGACGACGTCGATCGCCTTCACTGTCCCGGTGTCGGGTGAAGTGACGTTGCAGGTGTTCGACCTCCTCGGCCGCAGCGTGGCGACCCTCCTCCAGGGCCCGCTCGCCGCCGGCGACCACTCCGTCGCGTTTAACGCCGCGGCGCTGCCGAGCGGCACCTACCTGTACCGCCTCACGGCGGGCAGCGAGGTGTCGACGCGTGTCATGACCCTCCTCAAGTAGCCGTTGATAAATTCCGCATATCGTTGTTGCGCTCCTCGCCGCTCATTGCGGCGTACCTGAAGTACGCCTCATTCGCGTCTTGTCGCGCGCCTCGATCTTCGAAATTTCTCCGCCGGCCCTGGCTTTCGACTTTTTCAATTGTCCTTGATTTGTTGAAACGTACGGGCGGCGCGCCCTTCAACCGGCGCGCCGCCCCGAACGTTGCCACCCCCGCCCAATTACCAGCCCATGCGCGTCTCGTTCTCGCCTCTCCTGCCGGCCCTGCTGTTTCTGTTCGTGCTGGCGACCGGCTGCGACACGGGTTTTGACGGCTCGCCGCTGGAGAACCAGCCCCCTGAAACCGAGCTCAGCGTAAAAGACTCATCGCTCGTCGACAACATCGACGACCGCGACCGGCTATCCAGCACGGTGTTCGTTTCCTGGAGCGGCGTGGATCCCGACGGTTTTGTAAGCGCCTACGAGATCCGATTCTCCGAGACGGGCGTTTTTCCCTCGCCGGACGCCGGCTGGGCCCGTACCGCGGCCACCGATTCCCTCATCCTCCTGCCCATCCCGCGCGGGGATCAATTCGGAGATGTCACCTTCGAGGTCCGTTCGATCGATAACGAAGGAAGCGCCGATCCCTCGCCGGCGCGCACCGTCTTCCCGGTCAAGAATGCCCCCCCGACCCTCGCGCTGAACGGCTTCGAACAGCCGCCCGACACCACGTTTACCATCATTTCGTTTTCCTGGGAGGTGAACGACCCCGAAGGCGTCGAGAACATCGCACGCATCGAAATCGCCCTAAATGACTCAACCCAGTTCCTGAGCCTCCCGGCCGACGTCAACTTCATCACCCTCGTCGCCAATAGTGACGCAGCCACGCCGGAGGTCGAGGCCGAGCTGTTCACGGGCCGCGCCCTGCGCCGGACTGGCGAGTCCCTCCCCGGCCTCCGCCTCAACGCGGACAATGTGCTGTATCTCCGAGCGGTTGACCAGACGGATACCACCAGCGCACTGGTGCGGTACCCCGAAGAGGAAGTCGGCACCTGGTATGTTCGCCGGCCGACTGGACGGGTGCTGTACGTCAACGATTTCCGCAAGAACACCTGGCCCGTCGTACAGGCGTACCATCTCGACATCCTGCGGGGATATCTGCCGGCAAACGAGGCCATAGACATCTGGAATATCTCCGAGCCATTTGCTTCCGGCTCATCCGGAGCCCAACTACGCTCGGATGCCCTGCCGGCTACCGCAGAACCCATGCTCTCGCAGACGCTGGCCTTGTACGAATACGTGTACTGGGTGTCGACCAACACGACGAACAACAGCATCAGCAACAACCTGCCCTTTGCCGCCGGCGCCTCGTCCACCTTTTTTGAACAGGGGGGACGGATGATGGTGCACACCCCCATCACCCTCCCGTCCGACCCCGCCGACCTGCTCGGCAACCCCGCCATCCTGCTCCTCCCGCTCACAGGCCTCATCACCCTGCCGGACACCCTGCGCCCCTCGCTCCGCCTCAACGCGGCGGCGCCGATCGTGGCCGACCAGCCGCTGCCGGGCACCGGCGTGTCCTTGCCGGCCCTCAAAACGACGGGCTTCATCATCGGCACCCTGCCGTATCTCGCCGCAACCGACAATGCGTTATCCGTTCTGACAGCCGAGTATACCTACCTGACGCGTCTCGGAAGCCGGCAGGGCGTCTGGCCAGGCGTCTCGACGATTGCCTCCGTCAATGCCGACCGCCGCGTGGGCCTGTTCGCGCTGCCGCTGGTCAACGAGACGACCGGCGCGCCGCTGCTTATCGGACAGGACGACGACCCTGAAACGGCCCGAACGGCCGTAAAGCTCATGCTCGAAAGCCTCGGCTTTCCGAAACGATAGACCGTGCACGCTTCCATGCGACCTCTCTTTCCGGATTGCCTCTTCTTACCACGGACGGCCTTCGCCTTCATGGCGGCCCTCGTCCTCTGCGCCGGCAGCGCCGTCGCGCAGGGCCGGCTCAGCGGTATCGTGCGGGACGCGACGGACCAGCAGGCCCTCGTCGGGGTCAACGTCATTGTCGTGGGCACCAGCTTCGGGGCCGCGACCGACCTCGACGGTGGGTTTTTGATCGACGGACTCAAGGCCGGCGAGTACTCGGTGCGCTTTTCCTACATCGGCTACGAAACCACCCAGTTCACCAGCATCCAGATCCGCGACGGCGAATCGACGACGCTCGACGTGGCGCTGAATCTGACCGTCCTCTCCACGGACGACGAGATCGTCATCATCGGCGAGAAGCCGCTGCTCGACGTGGAGTCGGCATCCAGCACGGTGTCAATCAGCGCCGAACAGATTGAGGCCGCGCCCATCCGCGACATCCAGCAGGCCATCGCGCAGCAGGCCGGCATCGTGCGCGACCCCACCGGGCTCTACATCCGCGGTGGCCGCGCCGAGGAGACAGGGTTTATCGTGGATGGCGTTTCGGCGAAGGACCCGCTCGCCGGCACCGGGTTCGGTCTGGATATCGGATCGAACGCATTTAGCGACGTGGAAGTGACCACGGGCGGCATCGGAGCCGAGGTGGGCGATGTCACTTCGGGCGTCGTCACCGTGCGCACGCAGGATGGGGGCGACCAGTTCACGGGCTTCTTCAGCCACAAACGCGACAACCTCGGCTTTAACGAGGACGCGGAAAGCAACTTCCTTGAAGAAGTCTACGAGTTTAACCTGGGCGGCCCGATCGTGCGCGGCAAGCTGCACTTCTTCCTGTCGGGCCAGGCCCAGCTCTCGGACGGGTTCACGCGCAAGACGGCGCGTCCGGATTACCTCCAGTCCACCGTCATCCCGGATTTCTGGCTGCCGCGCACCGGCAACCGCTGGAGCGGGATCAGCAAGTTTTCGTACGCCTTCCGACCCGACATGAAGCTGCAGATCTCGTATCAGCGCTCGCTCACCGCGAACCAGAATACACGCATGCTCCAGGTGACCGGGAACGACGCCGTCGTCCAGCCCGGATTCCAGTACCCGTTCTCCCTCCAGCCCAACAACGGCAACACGTACACCCACGACAACATTATCGCGTACCTGAAGTGGTCGCACGTGCTCAGCCCGCGCTCGTTTTACGACCTCCAGTTCAGCCGGCTCTTCACGCTCCTCCGCGCCGATGCCAACGGCCGGCCGTGGCGGCCACAAGCGGTGGACTCCGAGTTGGACCCCGAGAGCATCGTCACCTACCCCGCGTCGCTGTTTGTCGACCCATCGACCGGGCTCCCGTCTGACCCGACCGGACTGTTCGTCTTGCCAGGACCAGGGCTCGTCAACAACGGCGGCCTCGCGACCCGTTTCCACGACCACTTTGCCGAGGAGATCACCATCCGCGGCACGTACTCCCTCTTCTCCGAAAACAAAAACAACCGCCTGGACGCCGGCTTCGAGGCCAAGCTCAACGACTACCAGTGGATCGACATCGAGCGCCCGTGGGTCGGGGCGCCGATCGGCGGCGAGGATGGATCACAGACAAACCGGCTCGGGGAGAGCTCGGACATCTGGCGGGTCAAGCCTCGGCGGGGGGCCGTGTTCGCCACCCAGCAGGTGCGGTACCGTGGGCTGATCGCGAATGTGGGCCTCCGGTTCGAGTACTGGGCCCCCGGGAAGTATGTGGATGATCTGATCGAGGACCCTCGCGCGCCCATCATCGCCGGCGTACGAGAGCGGTATCTGGACAACACGCTCGATCTCCTCGGCCTCCGCTACAAATTCCGGCTGCTGCCCAAAGTGCGGTTCTCGTTCCCCATCCAGGAAAACCGGGTGCTATTCTTCAACTACGGCCACTCGACCCGCCTGCCCCACCCCACCTTCGTCTACACGGGTCTCGACCCCTTCTTCCAGGATCGCTCCTTTTTCGCCGACCTCGGCAACCCGGATCTGGACCCCGAAGTGGATATCTCCTACGAACTGGGCCTCAAAAACCAGTTCTCCAGCAACGACGTCTTCAGCATCACGGCCTTTTGGCGGGACAAGTTCGACTTCATCACCGTCTCCAGCGTCGTCGTCCAGGACCCCACCGGACGCGACGTCACCCGGGCATTCCGCGTCAATGGCGACTTTGCCCGCGTGCGCGGCATCGAGGCGAGTTATCTAAAACGAATGGGCGACTGGTTTCAGGGCCAGGTCTCGGCGTCGTTTTCGCGCGCGACCGGGCTTAGCTCGACCAATAACGACGCCTTGCAGGACTTCCTCGCCGACGGCGACATCGACAACACGTTCGAGACACCCCTCGCCTGGGATCGTCCGCTCGACCTCAAAGGCAGCGTCACGTTTTCGCACGACGAAACCCGCCCGCTTCTGGGCATTCCCGGGCTCAATCGGATGCGGCTCTTCCTGTCCACGACGTACCGGAGCGGGCAGCGGTACACACCCGTCAACTTTGTCGGCCGCGAGATCAACCCGATCACTGGCGCGGCGGACTGGCGTCCGATTTACGAGCTGGATCAGGATCCTGCCCGGCGCTTCTCCGAACTGGGCGCTCCATGGTGGTGGTTCGACGTGAGCTTCCAGCGTGATTTCGCGCTGGGGGATTCGGACCTTCGGTTCTCGATCGAGGTCACGAACCTGTTCGATCAGCTGAATAGCATCATCATCAACCCCGTTACGGGTGAGGCGTATCCACGGGTGGATGCCGGCACCGACTTCGTCTCCCTCCGAAACGACCCGAATTACGATGTGGTGTCCAGCGTGCGCGACCCCCGCTACGAGGACCCGAATACGAGCGGATCGCCGCCGTTTAATCCGGCCCGATTCCTCCCGCAACGCCACATCATGGTTGGCCTCTCCTACCGCTTCTAGCCCGATGCCCATGCGCTGCTCCGTCCGGCCCTACCGCCGATTCCGGTTCGTACAAGGCCTGTGCCTCGTGCTCGCCGTCGCCGCCCTGGCGCCGGCGGCCCGGGCGCAGATCCTCCCGTCGTTCGGGGGCGATCGCGCCGGCACTTCCGGCTTCCAGTTCCTCAAGCTGCCGGTTGATGCCCGCGGATCCGCCCTCAGCCAGACCGTTGTCGCCAATGCGTTCGATGCAAGCGCGTTATTCTGGAACCCCGCGCTTGCCGCGCAGACCAGCGGCTTTCAGGCTGGCCTCCACCACACCCGGTACTTCGAGGGCATCAACCTGGATTATCTGGCCGCCCACTACACCTTCCCGGCTGGCCTCATGCTCGGTGCCAGTCTGCAGGCCCTCGGCACCGACGACATGGCCGTCACCACCGAACTCGAACCCTTCGGCACCGGCCAGTCGTTTCGCTTCGCGAGCATGGCGCTCGGCCTATCGATGGGGCAGCGGTTGACGGACCTGTTCAGCTACGGCGTCACCGCAAAATGGGTCCGCGAGAGCACCGCCGGCCTGAACACGGACACCGGTGTGCTGGATCTCGGCATCTTCTATCGCGTCGGCGAAACCGGCGTCCAGATGGCCGTCATGGTGCGGAGCTTCGGGCTCGACGGCCGGCCGGATGGCACGATCGAACGCATCGACCTCACCGGCGTCCTCACCGAGAGCTCGTTCGAGTCGGTGGCGCCTCCCACGACGTTCCTTTTCGGGATCACCTACAACCCACTACAGCGCGACAGCCAGCAGGATATGCTGCTCTCGCTCCAGCTGATAAACCCCAGCGACAACATCGAAAACTGGAATATCGGGGTGGAGTACAGCTGGAACGCGTTGCTCTTCGTCCGCACCGGCTATCGGTTTGGCATCACCGAGTACACCGCGCCAAGCGCTGGGATCGGCATCGGCATCCCGTTTCTCGGACCCGAGGTTCGTTTCGACTACGGCTTTAGCCGGCTCGAGCGCCTGGGATCCATCCATCAGGTTGGCCTGAACATCGCGTTATGACGAGCACTGCCTTATTTCATAGCGCCCGTAGCCAGGGCCTCTGGCTCGTTGCCCTCCTCGGCGTCGTGGCGACGCTGAGCGCCGGATGCGACACCCTGTTCGGATCAAAAACCGACGAGACGACCGAGGAGATCTTCGACGCCGGCCGGATCGAACCTTCGCCGCTCAACGAGGCCGAGTACGTCCCGCTGTTTCCGTTTTTTACCACGGGAGGCGACGGCGCCGCGTTGCAGGACCCAGCGGATGTCTATGTGGGATTCGACGAATTCCTGTACATCGTCGATGCCCGAGGCTTACATGTGCTGGATCGTGCGGGCCGGCCCGCGCTGTTCCTGGCCATCGAGGGCGGTGCAAACGCCGTCATCCAGGATCGCCGGCTGGATGTTTACGTCACGGCTCGAAAGGACACGACCCTCAACGGACGCTCCTGGAGCCTGCCCGTCGTGCTTCATTTCGCCGGCATCACCTCCGGCGCCCCGCGCCTCGTCGATACCCTCTGGCATCCGTTCGACGAGGAGTCCCGCCGGTTCAACCTGCCCGATCCCGTGCCCACCGACGAACAGGTTGCCTTTACGGGCCTGGGCGTGCTGTTCGCGAACGATCCCGCGCGCTCCAACAGCCTCTATGTCGTGCGCCGGGGCCCCGTCAACGACCGCGCGTCGGTCATCCGCCCTCATAATACCATCCTCGAATTCAACGCCGAAGGCCTCAACACCCAGGCCCTCGTGGCGCTGAATCCATCCAACGAAAGCCTGTTGAGTTCGGTCTTCCCGTCGGACATCCTCACCTTCGTCCAGCCCCCGCAGCGGGCGTCGTTCACCGAAAACAGGAGCTTCCTCGTGGCGCAGACCCCCAGCCTCGAGGCCGACGGTTCCGGGCGCCGGCTGCGCTTTGGCGTTCTCTCGATCCTCGCCGTCGAAACCCCGGACGGGATCGAGTACCGGCCCGACACCCAGAAATTGCTCAACGCCGGCAACCCTGACAGGGGGGAGGGATTCCTGTACGACGAGTTTAAATTTGTCCGCCCCAGCGGCCTAGCGCTGGCGGCCGATGCCACCCAGTACCTCTTTGTCGCGGATAGCGGCAACGACAGCCTCTTTGTGTTTACCGGCACCGGCGTCGAGGGCGTCGCCCCGCCGCCTGGCTCATCCAGCACCAAACCCGTCGTCGTCTCCTTCGGCGGCACCGGCGACGGCGCACTCCAGTTCCGCAACCCGAACGGCGTGGCCTACTTCGACCGCATTGTCTATGTCGCCGACACGGGCAACCACCGCATTTCGCGCTTCAAACTCAACACGGACTTCGAATGACGCGCACCGGGCTCCCCCGCTTACTCGCCCTCTGGCTCGTCCTCGGACTCCTCCTCGCGCCGGCGACCCACGCCCAGAACCTCCCCGTTCTCGGCTCCCCGGGCGCACTCGACGTAGCCACCTGGAATATCGAATGGCTTGGCGATCCCAATAACGGTCCATCGAATGACGCGACTCAGCTCGAGAACGTACGCGATGTCATCGCCGGCCTGGGCATCGACCTCTGGGGCGTCCAGGAGATCGCGGACCCGGACGACTTCGCGGCCCTGCTCACGGCCCTCGGGCCCGATTTCGATGGCCGGCTCGCCACCAACTCGGTCTCACAACGCATCGGCTTCATCTACGACACCCGCGTCATCCGCCTGCGCTCCGTGCGGCATATCCTGGAAGACTTCGAAACGCCCTTCGCCAGCCGCCCTCCCCTCCAGCTCGAAGCGGACGTCATGTTGCCCGACACCACCGTCATCGTAACCTTCATCGTCGTCCACATGAAGGCGTTTTCCGATGTCGACAGCTACGAACGCCGCGTCGAGGCAGCGCTGCGACTCAAGAATCATATCGACTTTACGAGCCTGGCCTCGAAGCCGGTGGTGATCCTCGGGGACTTCAACGATGAGATGGACGGATCGATCACCGCCGGCCGGGCCTCGCCGTATACCAACTTTGTCGAAAACACCGACGCCTACCGGGTCCTCACCCGGCCGCTCGAGCTGGCCGGCGAGGGCTCGTTCTGCGGCAACGCCAACTGCACCACGACGAATTCGATGATCGACCACCTCATCGTGACCGACGAGCTCTTCAGCTGGAGTGCGGACGCCGCGACGCAGGTGGTGACGGATGTGCCGCTGGTGTTTACCCTGTACGAGAGCACGACGTCGGATCACCTCCCGGTGGCCACGCGCCTTGTGCCGCCCTCGGCCACGGCCGTGGAACACGCCGGCCGAACGCCCGT
>JBGSPJ010000341.1:0-8025 GCA_041738655.1 Rhodothermales bacterium
GTCGGCATGGTCGATGCCCTCGGACGGGCGGACGCGCATACCGGAGCCCGGGCGATCCTGGCCGCCGGCCACCAGGTGGGCGCCCAATACACCGTCCAGGCCAACCTCATGGAAAACCCGACGGTGTGGGGCGCGATGGCGCGGGCCTACGAAACCGCGGACGGCGACCTGGCGGAGCGGCTCTTGAATGCGCTGGAGGCCGCCGAGGGCGAGGGCGGCGATATCCGCGGCCGGCAGTCGGCCGCCATCCTCATCGTCTCCGGCACCCCGACGGGCCGCTCGTGGGAAGATCGGCTGTTCGACCTGCGTGTAGAGGATCATCCGGACCCCGTCAACGAGTTGCGCCGGCTCGTGACGATGCAGCGCGCCTACCTGAAACTGAACGAGGGGGATGGCTGGGTGACAAAAGGGGACTTCCCGAAGGCGCTCGAGGCCTACTCCGTGGCGATGGACATCCTGCCCGACGAGGCGACCAACGGCGAGGCCCCATTCTGGGTGGGCATCACCCTGCTAGACGCCGGCGACGCCGACCAGGCCCTGCCCTACCTCCAGCGCGCCTATCGCCAGGACACCCGCTGGGCCAACCTCGTGCCCCGCCTCCCCGCCGCCGGCCTCCTCCGCGCCGACGAAGCGACGATCCAGCGACTGGTGGGGGAAATGCAAAAGGCGAAGTGAAAAAGGCAAAATGGGCTTGGATTTTCACTTTGCCTTTTGCCTTTTCCACTTTGCCTTTTTTTCACTTCCTATGCATCCAGCCGGTGAGGCTGAAGCGTTCGCGGCGGGCGGGCAGGACCTCGTGGGGAATGCGGTCGCTCAGGAAACAGACAAAGGTGCCGGCGTGTGGCACAACGTCGATGCCCGCCTCGTCGGTCGCGTCGGGCGGGTAGATCCGCAGGAGCCCGCCGTCCTCGGGCGTCCAGTCCGGGTTGAGGTACAGGATGCAGGAGATCATGCGATGAGGGGCCGTCTTGAACTGGTCCAGATGGCGCTTATAGAATGCGCCGGCGGGATAGACGGCAAAATGCCCCTCGAAGCCGCGGAGACCCAGGTAGAGAGTCCGGTTGAGTTCCTAGCGCAGTTCGTCGAGCCGCTGCCAGTAGGGGACGACGGCATCCGGCAGAGCATCCGGGTCCAGCCAGTGGATACGGTCGCTTCGAATCTCCGGGCGCTCGACGGCCACGCCGGCGCCGATGCCGGCGGCGCGGAACGCGCCATCGCGCCAGAGCGCTATTTCCGCCTCCCGTAGCCGTTCGATTTCGGCTTCGAGCACAAATCCCGGGGTGATGCTCCAACCCGTTGTCGCAAGCGCGTCGACGATGTCCGAAAAGGCAGATATGGAGTGCATGGTGCGTCCTCGGCACGACGTGATGGAGCCGGCGGCCCGCGCTTCGGGCGCCCGGCGCATACAGCGGCGTGGGCCGGCCGATATAGCCGGCGGCGTTGCGATAGGTTCCGGTCGGCCGGCGCCGCCAGAACGCATATTCCGTATGAGAAAACGCCACTTGCGGCGCCACCAACACGGCAGCGGGTTGAGCTAAAAATTGTAGCCCGAACGGTCCCGGGGACTAGTAACTAATACATGCACCTGTCGTAGATTTCGACCTGTTCGCGAAGCCGGCTCGCAATCCTATCTTGCCGCGCTTCACCAGGCATCCACCCTAACCCAGGATACGACGCAATGGGTGCTCATATTTATGTCGGCGAGACGCATGTTGGCCGTGGTGTCTTTGCATCTCGACACTTTAAGCCCGGGGAGTTGATCCTTCGATTCTCCGGGCGACGTATCGATCATAACGACCCGCTTCACTTCACCGACCACGCTGGAAACTTACTTCAAACGGGCAAACACACCTACATTTACCCCGACGCCCCGGGCCTCTACGTGAACCACTCCTGCCATCCGAACGCCGGCATCTTTCCTCATCGGCGGCTTGTGGCCCTCGCTCCCATCCAAGTCGGCGAAGAAATCTGCTTCGATTATTCCACGACCATGGATGACGGTATCTGGACGCTCGACTGCCTCTGCGGCCACGCTACCTGCCGGCATGTCGTCACAGACTTCAAGACCCTCGACCCTGACATTCAGACGAACTACCTGGCGCGCGGTATCGTGCCCCGTTTTATCGCGCGGACCTACCGTGCTCCCATGATGCGCGCCGCATGACGCGCTGGTACCATGGACTATCGGGGCGTCTGGCAACCGGCCGGGCGCCCCTTTTTATTTTCCCCTGCTACGCAGCATCTCCCAGCGCCTGCGCACCAAACGCCGCCAGCTCGGCATCCTCTACCTGGGGCAGCCCGCTCACCCCGACGGCGCCGACCACCACTCCTTTCCAGAACAGCGGCACACCGCCGCCCCATCCGGTGTAGCGCAAATCCCCAAAATTCGTCATCGGAAAGCCGTCGTTCCGCGACGCCTGGCCGATCGCGCCCGACGGCTTTCGTTCACGCGCGGCCGTGAAGGCCTTGTTGATGGCATTCTGGATTGAAGGGAGCGGACAGCCGTCCGTCCGCAAAAAAGCCACCAGTTCGCCGTGGGCATCGACAACGGCGATGGCCGCGCCCTTGTGCTGGTCCTCGAGTTTCTGGCGGATTGCGTCGAGTACTCGGAGCGCATCGGTATACGAAAGCGTGGAGGCCGTTTGCATGGGGGTAGGTCTATTCTCAGTATACCTTGATCTCGAAGATCAACGTGGCGTCCGGAGGCACCGCCGCGGAACCGTCTTCCCCGTAGGCCAGATCGGGCGGCACGATGAGCTGCCGTTCGCCGTTGGGGCGCATGCCGTTTATGCCTTCGATCCATCCCTGGATAGACCGCCCACTGACGAGCACCACCACGGCCGGCGCGCCGCGCAGGACAGAGCTATCGATCAACGTGCTGTCGCTTAACCACGCGTTATAGTCCATCAACACCGTCCCTCCCGCCACTACCGAATCGCCTACCCCGACCACGATGTCGTAATATTTAAGACCGCTCTCCGTCACCGTAAAGAGGGACTCGGCGACTACGCGAGGGATTGGATCGGGGAATTCCTGCAGATCTTCCTTTTCTTCAAAGTCAAACAAGCCGCAAGCGGAAATCGACAACGCAGACCCTACTAGGAGGGTCGTTAAAAACGGGGTTCGCATGGACATTCTCATTGTACCGACATGATGACGACTTCAAACACAAGCGTCGCGTTGGGCGGAATCGCCCCGCGGCCGGCTGGGCCGTAAGCGAGGTTAGGGGGGATTATCAACTGCCGCTCGCCCCCTACCCGCATCCCTTCGAGCCCTTCATCCCAGCCCTTGATCACCTGGCCGCTACCGAGTATAAAAAAGATGGGCACGCCACGAAGCACCGAGCTATCGAAGAGTTGATTGTTGACAAACCAGCCGTCATAATGCACTTGAATCGCACGCCCGGAATCCGCCAGAGCACCCTCGCCCACAAAAAAGTCGTGGTATTTAAGGCCGCTCGGCGTAGTGACGAATAGCGAGTCCACTACTTCGCGCGGGAGGCGATTCGTATTGATCTGTTCCCCCGGGGGATCGCCATCAAAAAAGTCACAGCTGGAAAATGTGATGCCGAATAACAGCACAGGAAGCCAGAAAAAGCGGCGTAGAGGCATGGTAATCAGGAGAGGGATGGGGAAATCGCGGGCCACGATCTGGCGGCAGCCTACGTACGCCTCAGCCGCCAGAGAAGTTTTCAGCAGCGAAGCATCTTCCCCAAATTACCCTTGAGCCTGATCAAACGCGTAATGCACACGACACCGGCGCACCGCTTCCTGCAGTTCTTCCAGCGCGATCGGTTTCGCGACCGCGTACACAAAGCCGGCGCCCATCAATTCCGACCGCCCCTCGGCCGACAATTCGGAGACCACCGCCAGCACCTGCACGTGCTGCTCGAGGTGCAGTCTCACCGTGGCGAGCCATTGAATGGCCTCCCGTGGTGAGGCTACCGCCAGGACCAGGATATCCACAGGCGATGTTTGTGACAGGGGTACCACCGCGAGGGCATCGGCGACCGAAGAAACGCGCAACCCGAGCGATTCCAGCACGCGCTGGGTCAGTTTCCGTTGGAGCGGGTGGGCGTCGACCAAGACGACATGTTCCGCCGGCTCCGGCTTTGCGGCCACGGCCTGAAGGCGATCCCGCAACTGGG
Source organism: Rhodothermales bacterium (assembly GCA_041738655.1). GTDB lineage: Bacteria > Bacteroidota > Rhodothermia > Rhodothermales > JAHQVL01 > JAWKNW01. The sequence goes on from JBGSPJ010000341.1 coordinate 4,148, forward strand.
CCCGTAACACGTCAAGCTTGATGGGTTTGGCTATAAACGGATGAGTCGCTGCATATGTCGCGCGGTGCAGGATGGTGCCCAGCGCCAGACAGGGCCTCGGGGCCATGAGACGGGAGAGAGGGTCGAGCGGGTCTTCGCCGGGATCTCCGGGCAAGGTGACATCGATAAACGCGATATCGAAGTCCGTTTCAGCAACCAGTGCCAGCGCGGCAGCGGCGTCGGCGGCCTCGACGCACGCCATCCCAAGTCCGCCCAGATAGTGACTGAGCGCCTCGCGGGCCCGCGGATTATCATCCGCGACCAACGCATGCAACCCGTTAAACATCCGGTCGTCATGCCGGCGCGCGTCCACCGGCACATCCAATGTCAGCGTCACAAAAAACGTCGACCCGACGCCCTGGGCGGTTTCGACATGCATCGTACCGCCCATCAACTCGACGAGACGTGCGGTGATGGACAGACCGAGGCCCGTTCCGCCGTATTTCCGAGTGGTCGACGCATCTACCTGCGAGAAAGCGTCGAACAACGTCGCCAGCTTCTCCGCCGGGATGCCAATGCCGGAGTCGGTGACGGCCAGTTGAAAGCTGGAGCGCTCGCCTGTCGCCGGCAGGGGGCTCGCGGTCACCACGATTTCGCCCTGCTCCGTGAACTTGACAGCGTTGGAAAGCAGGTTCACCACCACCTGGCGGATGCGGTTGGGGTCCCCGTACATCGTGGCAGGGAGGGCCATGTCGATCCGGCTGACCAGCTCCAGCTGCTTCTCCGCGGCCCTCGCCACCACCACATCGATCGCAGCCTCGACCACCTCGCGGAGGCTGAACGGGATGTGTTCGATTTCGACTTTGCCGGCTTCGATCTTCGAAAAATCCAGAATATCGTTGATGATGGACAGCAGCGCCTGCCCGGAGGACTGGATCACCTCCACGGTCTCCCGCTGGTCGTCATTGAGATCCATGTCGAGCAACAGGCTCGTCATCCCGATCACGCCATTCATGGGCGTCCGAATTTCATGGCTCATTGTGGCAAGAAAATCGGCTTTGGCGCGCGCGGCCGCCTCGGCGGCTTCCTTGGCCACCACGAGATCTCGGGTGCGGCGCTCGACTTCGCGTTGCAGCGCGATATTGCTTTCGAAGAGCGAGAAGGCATCGCCCGTGGAGCGAATGGACTGCTTCACCCGCTCTTTGAGCGCTTCATTTATCTTTTTTTGCCGGGCGAGCTGGTGCTCCAGCTCGCGGATGCGCATTGGATGGTCGAGCGGCGATTCCATCTAAACCACCTCTGAAAATGCCACTCCCGTGAGGGTCTGATTTACGTGGAGGCCATTAATTTGCTCACCAAACGTGCTAAAACCAATAAAATTGATCTCGCCGAGTCGATCGGCGACGGGCTGGTCGATCGCCTGTTTCATGATCTCGAAACGCCGAAGTATGCTGTCAAATCCAATGGTCACGGACGGCTGCCCTACAGCCCCGCGGAGCGCTCTGATCTGCCGCTCGAGGGCAAGGAGACTGTTCGAGCTTGATGCGATCGTGAGGGGCAGCCCCACATCAACCGCACAAAAAAACGTCAGGCTGCCATCCGGGTTCACCTGTTTGATCGAGCGGACATACCAGTCCTCGCCTACCTGGATCATGATGGGGTGCTGCGAAAAGGCATGGGCATCCAACCCGTCGAGTCCCAGGCCGATAGCCTCGGCGTATTCGCCAGCGGCCGGCCCCCCGTTGAACTCGTACACGGTGCGCGAATCGGGGTCCGAGCGGGTGACCACCAGATCGATGTCCGTCGGCTTATAGTGTTGCCAGCGGAATATCTGAAACGGCAACGTGGTTTCGATGACGGTAAGCACGGCGGCGTCTCGGTGGAAACGGCCATTCACGAAGATATGCGTCTCTGAACGCCGGCTATCGTTCCCAGCGGACCCGCCAACAAGGCTCATGCCGTTGAATGCATTGTAGAGATTGGATACCACTCGTTCCTCAAGGAGCGACAATCCATCGACCAGGAACAGGCCAAACATGCCCTGCTTGTTCACTCGCTGCGCAAAAACGAGGTTCGATTCGATCTGCTCACAAATCATGGCGGCGCGCGTCATGCTAAAGTCGCGCAACGACGTGATGAGCGCCGGGTGAAAGCGGAAGTGGGAGGCCGGAAAGCTCGCGCCGACGATGCCTTCGTGCTGGTAGGTACTTGCGATTTCGCCCGCGGTGGTGCACCCGATAACAGGGCAATCGAAGTGGGATCGCATGGCTTCCGCCACGCTGTCCAGGTCGTAGTTCGCCGAACAGAAAAAGAGGACCCCGGCCATATCGGGCTGCATCACCTGTGCGGCGAACGCCTCGACGGCCGCGCGGGCATCAGGTTCGATCACCTCTCCCCTGCGAACAGGGTTGCTCGTTGCTACCATGTAAAACACCACGGATTGGATCCGCAGGGAAAGCCGAAACTGGCCAGCCCCGGATCTGATCGTCAGGGAGCACCCTCCAGACACTTCTGGGTATCGACGGGATGGCGGCAAATATTAAAACTAACGCGCCGAGGATCTGCGAACGATGGGTTGGCGGCCGGCCCGCGCTTCCCTATTTTAGCATTCGATCACCCTGCCACTGACCTCCAATCGGGATATGCGCTCACGACATTTCGCCACCGCCATCCTCCTCGCGCTTCTGGCCACGGGTTGCACGATGCGCATGCGCCAGCCCAACGACGCCGAGCGAGAGGCCCTCGAGACGTTGGTGCTTAGCCTGACACGCGACGTGCTGGACGCCGCTGAAACAGTGGATGTGGAGACCGCCTTCAAGTACCACAGCCACATGCCGGACGCGGTTTTTTTGATCGACGGGAAGCGGTACACGCGCCTCGAACTGGTGGAGGCCTACCGGGGCATCTACGCCGGCGTGGAGCATCAGGAGATCGACTTCGGGGAACCGACCGTCAGTGTCGTGTCCGAACACCTGGTTATCGTTTCGTCCACCGGCCGATTCGTCACCAAAATGAAAAGCGGGGGTTCGTTCGCGCGCGACGCGGCGTGGACGTACGTATGGGTCTACGAAGGCGAGCGGTGGAATATCCGCCACGCGCACCAGTCGTTTCCGCGCGAGGAATAACTCCACAACCGTCCTAGTTGTCTGACACGTTGAACGTGCGGAGTATCCGTTCCGGGTTTCGTGTTCAGTGTTCCGGGTAAGCGCATCCGTATCGTGCGAGCACCCGGAACTCCGAACCCGGAACGCCACAACCGCATCCGGCAAATTCAAGTTGTCGGTCTACTAGGCCACCGTCAGTCGCAAGACGTGGCCCGATGGGTCGCGAACGAGGGGGTCGGGGCCGAGGGCATCGATGGCTACTCCGCGTTCCCCGAGGTGAGCCAGCAGCGCCTCGCACGACACACGATCAGGCAGAACCAGCGAAGCCTCGACAAGACCCAGCGCCCCGTCCGACGGCGGTCGGGCGCCACGCGAATGCCAGGTGTTGGCGCCAATATGATGGTGGTATCCGCCGGCACTGAAAAAGCCGGCCCCCGGCAACATGGCCATGGTGGCCATCCCCAGAAGACCGGCATAAAAGCCCTCAGCGGCCACGACATCGGCCACGCGAAGGTGGATGTGTCCCATCGTGGTGCCGGCCGGCATGCCGCGCCAGGGTTGGCCCGCGCCGGCCTCGATCACCCCCCGGATGTCCACCTGCTCCGTCCCCATCCGCACCCTCCCCCCTTCATAGCTCCACTCCGCCCGCGGGCGATCGCGGTAGACCTCGATGCCGTTGCCCTCGGGGTCCGACAGATACAGCGCCTCGCTCACGAAGTGGTCCCCGGCGCCGTCGAGGCGATATCCTGTGTTGACCATGTGCGCCAGCCAGGCCCCCAGGTGCGCGCGGGAGGG
>JBGSPJ010000349.1:0-2136 GCA_041738655.1 Rhodothermales bacterium
ACGGGCGTGCAGCTCCAGGCCGTCGTGTCGCCGCTCGAATATGCCGACACCCATGTGTCCGGCATCTCCGCCCAGGCAGACATCGACGCCTCCGGCGACGCCATCGTGCTCAACAGCGACGGGGCCGACTTCACGGGCATCCTCGCCGCCGGCGGCACGCTCACGATCACCCTCGACAACAGCCTCCCAATCGGCGTCACCCTCACCAGCCTGACGGTACGCAACCTCGGCCCCGTAGGCGACCTCGCGGCGCCGAGCACCATGCTCGACCTCGACGATCTGCCACCCGGCACCAACGTCACCATCCCGGCCAACGGGAGCCTCGCACTCGTTTTCCCCCTCGCCGGCGCACCCATCGCGAATGAAATCGATGTCATCGTGCTCGCCAGCAGCCCGGGCGCCAGCTCGAGCACGGTCATCAGCGACTCCGACGGCATCTTCACGTCCGTCGAGGGCGTGGTGGAAGTCGACCAGCTCTATTTCATGCCGGACTCCGAGGTGTTCACCAGCAACGGTATCATCGATATCAACGTGGACGATGTCCGCTTTGAAACCGCGAATGACTACGTCCAACTCGAATCAGGCACGCTGATGATCGAGGAACTCATCAACGAGATGGACCTCGACTTCGAGCGGCTCGAATTCAGCCTGCCTGGCTTCCGGGTCGCCCCGTACACGCCGGCCGATTCGCTCGTCATCACGTTTCAAGGCCCCAGCGAGAACCCGAACGGACGCCGCTACACCGGCCTCAAACGCTCGACCACCCGCCGCGACATCAACGTCGATCTCGCCGGCGTGCGGATCTACCCGACCGTCGACCACACCGTTTACCACGTCTATGGCGTCAGCGACAGCGGCCTTCCGAGCGAGCTGAACATCGCCGATAAAATCCGTGCCTCGCTGGCGCCGGAAGGCCTGGAAATAGCCACGGTCGAAGCCGCTATGGACCCGATTTCGGTGGCCATGTCGGATGACGTGGACGACGACGCCAAGCTCGACCTCTTCAACAACGCCGAAGCCAATGTGATGGACCTCGGGAGCCTGGATTCGGTGCGCGACCTCGAGATCGACGGCCTCGCGTTCAACGGCACGGAGCTGACGTTTTCGATCGAGACCAACCTCGGCGCGGACATGGTCTTCTACGCCGCCATGCTGGGCGTCACCGACAACGGCGAGCGGATCTACCTGCAGGGCCGCAACGACCTCGCGGTCGCCTCGTCCGACACGATGGCCTCGCAATTCCTGGTCGACGGCAGCCCCGTCGATGCCTCGAACCTGATCGCATTCCCCATTCCAGGAACGACCAACACGGCCGAACCCATCACCCGCACGATCCGGATCACCAACGCCAACTCCAACCTGGATGAATTCCTTAGCAGCCTGCCGCGCGAGATGCGGTATGTGGGCAAAGGCGTCGTGCAGGGCTTGAATGGCCAGCGGGTACAGCTTCAGAAGCCGTTCGTGCTCAACGCCGGCCTGAGTGCCGGCATCCCCGTCAGCCTCGCCGGCGACGCTTCGTACGAAGACGTGTTCGACCTCGACCTCTCGAGCCTCGACGAGCTCACCGACCCCGATGGCGATGTCGTCATCAACGGCGCGTCCCTCATCATCAGCTACGACAACGGGATCCCGCTCGGCATCGAGGCCGCGCTGGAGGTGTTCGACGGCTTCAACCAGTCCCTCACCTCGCTCCCCGAAGTCGACGCCGACGTCTGGGCGCTCTCGGCCGCGAAATCCGACGCGACGGGCTTCGCCACCGAGGCCACCGTGGGCACGCTTGAATTCGCGATCAGCGACGACCAGCTGCGCACCATGAGCACCGGCACATCCGCCCGTCTGCGAATCACGCTGCGGACCAACGAAGGCACACCCGCCACGCTCCGCGCCACCGACACCATCAAAATCAGCGTCCAGGGCCGGTTCGATCTCAACGTCCCGGTCAACCTCGACTGACACAAATCGCTATTCGCTATTCGCTATTCGCTATTTGCTAATCGCTAATCGCTACTCGCTAATCCGATGAAACCTCTTTTCACACTCTTTATCGCCGCCGCCCTTGTCGCCGTGCTCCTGCCCGAGCCGGTCCGCGCGCAGTACGACCTTCGCGGCGCGGCCACCCTCAGCACAGGCGGCGGC
>JBGSPJ010000360.1:0-4198 GCA_041738655.1 Rhodothermales bacterium
CGGTTGACATCGGCGACGGGGCCAAACACAATGTGGATGCCAGCGGCGCGCGCCTCGCGGGCCGTAACGGCCCCGAACGCTTCGACGGCGGCCTCGGCCTCGTCTCCCAGCCGGGTGAAGGCCTGGGCATGCGGAAACAGAGTGGCTCCGGCGATCTGCTGCCCGGCGCCTCGCTCGATGTCTGAGGCGACAAGCAGGCGCGTGCCGGAGTCGGCCTGAAGGCGCTCGAGCAGGGCTGGCGTGGTGGCCATCGCGCCGTTGAAGAGGACGAGCCCGCCGAAGGGGTGGGCGTCGCGCATCCGCCGAAACCGGTCAAAGTCGGCTTCGACGGGGACGGGAGGGGGCATGTTGGATCCCAGCCGGGGGAAAACGATATGGGCGGCTTTGTGTTCGAGGCGCATGCGCACAGAGGAATCGATCAGCGGTACAGGCCGTGCTCCAGGATGTAGGCGTATACGGCGTCCGGTAGCAGGTAACGGATCGACAGGCCGTGGCGGACCCGGTGTCGGATGTCATGGCTCGACACGTCGATGCGCGGGGCATGGGCGTAGGCGATACGGCCGGCGTAGCGCGCGGCGGCATCGGGGTTCGGGTCGGCGCCCGGGCGGGGGTAGACGATCAAGGGAACGCGGGCCACGATCTCGTCGGGCCGGCGCCAGGAAAGGAAATCCTCCAGACCATCGCCGCCGATAAGCAGCGAAAAATCGACATCAGGCTCTGCAGTCTGGAGCGCCTCGATGGTGTCGATGGTGTATGAGGCGCCGCCGCGGAGGATTTCGAGGTCGGATACCGAGAATGACGAGTTGCCAGCGATCGCAAGATGCGTCATCGCCAGGCGGTGTTCGGCGGCGGTGTCCGCGGTTTTGTGGGGCGGGGTACCCGTGGGAATCCAGCGAATCTGATCCAGTGCGAACTCCACGCGCATGTTTTCCGCGAGGATCAGGTGCGCGATGTGCGGCGGATTAAACGTGCCGCCGAGGATCCCGACGCGCATCAGAAGCCGGTGGACATCGCCGTCGAGTCTGTCGCGGCGGCCGGCGTTCCGGTTGCCGGCGTCATCAGGGCGTTCATGCGGGATTGTGCCTGTTCGTACAACGCCTCTGCCTCTTTTAGATACTCACTATCGCCGAAGATCTGGGTGAGACGATCGTAGTTTTTGATGGCTTCGTTGAGCCGATCGGCCTGCCGGCCGGCGATGCTCTCATCGGCAAAGGAGATATAGGTCCGGATGGCACCCACCAGGGCCTGCTGGGCCCAGGGCGTGTCCGGGTAGAGGTCGAACACTTTCTCGAAGGACAACGCGGCGGCCTCGTACAACTCGCGGCGTTCGTACAGCTTGGCCGTTTCAAACTGCTTCCGCGCGAGCTTGGAGCGGAGTTCGGTGATCCGGGTCTGGGCGTCGGTAACGAGCGTATCATTCGGATACCGCTCGATGAAGAGCTGGAATTCGTCGATAGCGCGCCGGGTGTTGGTCTGGTCCAGTTCGGAGGTCGGCGAGAGCTGGTAATACGTAAGCGCCCATTCGTAGTGCGCGAGGGGGATGCGGGGGTCTGCCCTGTAGATCCGGGTGAACCGGTCGTATTCGTTAGCGGCCAGCAGATGTTCGTTGTTTTCGGCGTAGGATCGGGCGAGGTACAACTGGGCATCGGCGGCCCATTGGTGGGTGCGGCCAAAGCTGAATACGCCCTGGAAATAGGGAATCGCTTCCTCGTACTTGCGTTGCTCGAACAGACTGCGTCCTTTGCCGAAGGCTTCCTGGGGCGTCGTATAGTTTACGCGGCCGCTGCTGCCGCACGCGGCGACGAACAAGAGAAGCAGGACAGCGGCGAGAGCGAGCGGAGTGCGCATAAAAAAAGAGAGCAGGCGTGTGGGAGCGGCCGGGCGGCGTTGGGGCCGGCGCGCGTCTGGCGGCGAAGAGCCCGAGGTTGTAACGTCCAGGATCGCCTGGTTATTGCAACGGTAGATCGTCGAGCCGGCGCTGCCGGCCCGAAGGGCGGATGGTACGTAGCCGTGCGCGGGGCAGTTCCGCGCGGCTACTGCAAGAGCTTAGCCGCCCCGTCTACGTAGCGGTGATAATACAGGGCCTCATTTACGTTCCCCTGTGCAAAATCCAGCCGGATACCGAGGCCCTGGAAAGCCGGCGCGGCGTGGATACGATCGGTGAGCGGGCGCGCGTCGTACAATTGTTGTGCAACGCGTTCGAGCAGGAATCGGGCGACATCGTAGCCGTGGTAGGCCATCCGGATCGGTTCTTCGCCGGCCAACGCACGGTACTCGCTGATAAAGGCCCGCGTCTCGGGTGCGGTTTCGTCCACATAGAAGTCGTTCGAATAGGTCACGTTATACTGGCTGGCCTGCGAACTCATGGGCAGGTTGTGCCAGGAGACAGTGCCAAGCAGCCGCGTGGCGGCGCCGATACGGTCCATGCTGCTGAGCGCCCCGCCGATGAGGGTAGGGGCATTATTCCCTGTGATCGGAATAAATACGGCTTCCGCGAGGCGGATCGAGTCGCGGGACATTGTTTCGTTGAGCCGGAACCAGTCGCGCGAATCGTCCAGATAGGTTTCAAAGCTCAGTTCCTTGCCGAGCGCCAACACTTCGTTAGCGAAATTGGCGGCCTGGAGACGGTCTTCGGGGCTATCGCCGTCCGCGATCAGGCCCAGGCGGTTGAGCGTCAGGCCGCGCACGGCGAAGCGGGCCATGAGCTTGCCGCGGAGGGAAAACGTCGGGTTGGCCTGGAAGACATAGGTTCGGCCCTGTGCCACGGTTTCGGATGTCGCCAGCGGGGCGATCAGGACGACGCGGCGGTCTTCCGCGACCCGCGCGGCCGCCTCGGCCTCGGCGCTGAAGAGGGGGCCGATGATGGCGTCGACGCGTTCCACGGTGGCCAGGGTTTCGATGGCCTGCCGTGCCCGGCCGGCGTCGTTCCGGGTGTCCTGGAAGACCATCTGCACCATCGGCCGGCGCGTGCCGTCAGGCTGGCGCTGGGAGCCGGCGTTGTAGGCTTCCACCGCGAGGCGGATTCCGTTAAAGAGCTCTTGGCTCAGCGCGGATGCCTCGTTATTCAACGGCAGGGCGATGCCCAGCCGGAAAATTTCCACCCGGTTCGCCGTCTGGTCCAGCCCCTGTTCGGACAGGGCCAGCGTATTACGGGCTTCGATAGCGTAGCGGCTCCGGGGGTAACGGGAAAGGAAGCTGTTCAGCTCGCGCACCGCCAGGTCGTAGTCGCCTCGGTGGTAGAGGGCCTTGGCGCGCATGATGAGCGCCGCGGTCGTTTTGCGGTGGAAATCGTACGTATTGGCAACCACACCGAACAGCCGTGCCGCGACATCGAATTCGCGGTCTTCGTAGGCTTCGAGCGCGGTGATAAACACCGATTCGGCCGATTCCTGGATCGGGATCGGATTGGCCTGCGCTTGTGCCTGGCCAGGTTGCAGGGCGAGGACGAGCAGCAACCCGAGGAAAAAGAGCTTCCGCATGCCGGTTGGTATCATTCCCACTCGATGGTAGCGGGGGGTTTTGAACTGATGTCGTAGACGGTCCGGTTGATGCCGCGGATCTCGTTCACGATCCGGCTGGAAACGTGCGCGAGGAACTCGTACGGCAACTTCGCCCAGTCCGCGGTCATCCCGTCGACACTGGTCACGGCGCGGAGGGCGCACACGTTTTCGTAGGTGCGGCCATCGCCCATGACGCCGACGGATTGTACGGGCAATAGTACGGCAAACGCCTGCCATACGCTATCGTACAGGTTATGGCGGTGCAGTTCTTCGATAAAGATGGCGTCGGCCTCGCGGAGGACGGCGAGATCGCCAGCGGTGACGGCGCGCAGCGCCAGCACGAATTCGTAGGTGCGGCCATCGCCCATGACGCCGACGGTCTGCACCGGCAGCAACACCGAAAACGCCTGCCAGATCTTGTCATAGAGGCCGGCCTTGCGGATCTCGTCGAGATAGATGGCGTCGGCTTCCTGCAGGATGGCGATCTTTTCTCGGGTCACGCCGCCGGGCAGCCGGATGGCGAGACCCGGCCCCGGAAAGGGATGGCGGCCAATGAAATGCTCGGGCAGGCCCAGTTCGCGGCCGAGCGCCCGGACTTCGTCCTTGAACAGTTCGCGCAGCGGCTCGACCAGTTGCATGTGCATGCGGGCTGGCAGGCCGCCGACATTATGGTGGCTCTTGATCGTCACTGACGGGCC
>JBGSPJ010000368.1:0-2016 GCA_041738655.1 Rhodothermales bacterium
CTCTTCCGATACCGCGCCGCCCAGCCGGCCTTCCGGCTCGAGGTAGACACTGGCAAAGGGCAGGACGTTGAAGCCGATAAACTGCTGGTACCGGGCCGCCTCCCGATCGAGGTCGAATCCCTCGCCGGCGTCCGGCCAGAACAAGCCACACAACTCCCCCCACAACGCCTCATCGACGGCGCCCGACAGCCAGCGGCCCAGGGTGTCATAGGCTAGGCTACGCGCACGCTCGAGGGATGCTTCGTCCATGGATTTGGAGGTTTAAGGTTTGGGGTTTAAGGCTCAAGGTACACATCCTTAAACCTTAATCCCCAAACCTTGAACCGTTACCCCGTCCCCCCGCGGCGAGGCCGCCGGCAGGGCGTAGGCTTCTTTGACGGGCTTGAGCGGCCGGTTCAGCCAGTACGGTCGGCGGAGGCCGTCCGGACTGTGTTCAGTCGCCGGCCGGGCCAGCGCCAGCCAGTCGCGGTACACCTGCATCGAGCGGTTCGTGTCGACGAACACGTCGCCGTGCCGGTCGCCGGCGTCGGCTTTGCGGACGTTGATGGCCTTCTGATGCCAGCAGTGCGCCCCACTGATGGGATCGGGGTGGACGCCATGGGTCAGGTTCTGGTGGACGCCCACATCCTCCCACCAGATGCGGCTCGTGTCGGGGTCGAACGACCGCCAGGCCGTCGCCCCGTGCAACACATGCAACGACTGGCCGCCCTGCCCATCCTCCCCCAGTTCCACCAGGTTCGACGCGCCGCGGCTGACGCCTTCGGCCTCCTTCAGCCGCCACCGCCCCAGGTGGTGGCTCATCGCGATGATGCCGGGCTTGATGCCTTCGGTAATCCAGACCCGATCCACAAAAAATCCGATTTCGGTCTCGACACGGACAAGGTCGTTGGTGTCGACCCCCAGCCGGCGGGCGTCGATGGGGTTCATCCACACCGGGTTTTTGTGACTCAACTCGTACAGCCACTTCGCGTTGGCGCTGCGGGTGTGGATGAGCGTCGGCAACCGGAAGGTGGGCAGGAGCAGCATCTCCCCCTTCTCCCGGTCGATGTGGTCCGGGTGGACGTGGCTCTTGAGAAACCACGGGATCGTGTATTCCTTTTCCGGCCAACCCCAGGCATGGAGCGTCGGGCTGAAGAATTCGAGTTTGCGACTGGGAGTCTTGAAGCCGGCGCGCGCCACGCCCTCGATGTCCACCCCGCCGTCCTCGTGTTTTTCGTAAGGGATGTAGTTCTCGCTCACGACCTCGAACGCGCCGTACTTCCGCATGTAGGCGAGCGGCGTCATGCCCTCGGCGGCCGCCTTCGCCGGCAGACCCGGGACGCTGTTTTCGAAAATCCAGCGGTAGTATTCATCGACCGTGATGATCTCGCCGGGCCGGTACGGACTCTCGAAATACGGCCGGATGCCCAGAGCGCCGTCGGGGTCCATCCGGGCCGAGAGCTGGATCCAGAACTCGTTTTCCTCCCACACCTCGCCGGGGTTGGACTGGTAGGTGAACTCCACCGGCTTCCCGAGGCGCTCCATCGCGACGCGCTGCACGGGCTGGCGGAAGGAGAGCCACTGGCCGGCGTGGGTCTCCTGGCTCATGAGGTCGTGCCGCTCGCCGGCGTGGCCCATGGGGAGGACGTAGTCGGCAAACCAGGCCGACTCGTTCCAGGTCGGCGTCAGCGCCACGTGGCACTTCATCTTCCGCTCGTCCTTCAACGCCTTCATCCACATAAACCCGTCGGGATTGATCCACATCGGGTTGTAGACGCGGGTGAAGTAGACGTCGATCTCCCCGCGCTCTTCTTCCAGAAAGTGCGGTAGGAGGAAGCTCATTTCGTAAAACGCGAGGGGCCATTCGACGGGCAGATGAAGCTCGTTCCACGCGTTGAAGGCCGGCGGGCTCTTGAAGGGCTTCGGGACGAACTTATTCCAGGTGTTGAGCGACGTGCCACCCTTTGTGCCCACGCTCCCGGTAAGGACGTTCAGGAAAAACAGGCACCGCGCCACCTGCCAGCCGCCCAGGTTGCC
>JBGSPJ010000503.1:0-3887 GCA_041738655.1 Rhodothermales bacterium
GCTGCCGGTGCACCGGCAGCCGGTAAAGCCGTGTGCGCAACGGCTTCAGCGCGCGTTTCGAGAATGAGATAGATTAAATCCTGCTTTCTAAGCCCGGAATAACCAGTTAGGCCCAGATCCCGGGCGATATCTCTGAGGTCGGCGAGTTTTTGGTTCTGCAGGTCGGCAATTTTCATACAGCGTGGAAGAATAGATACAGCAGGGGTGTTGCTGGCGTTCGGTGGAACCTTCGTTCTGGCAGATCCGCGCGCACTCTCGTCCTCGCGCAATAGACGGCTCAGAAGTGAATCCAATAGGCTCGAAACACCCTCTCGTGAGGTTAAACCAGTCGTGAGATTAATCTAGAGGATCCTGAACCAGGTAGGTAGAAACCAGTAGGAAGGAAGGACGCTATTCGGGGAGGTAGGCAGGGCCTGTGAAGCCTGGCTCGCGTACGGTTACCTTGGTGTTTGGCAGACCTGGAGGGGTCGTACGCGGCGTCGCGTAGCTTTCTTGCGAAATGCTTACTTCGCAAGATAGCGTATCATACCGTAAAATCAACGATTGACGCGACCGCATTGGCAAAATTTCATCTGAAGACTCTGTTCATCCCTGTGCGACGGCGCTGTCGGCCGAGGCCTTTCAACGGCACGAGCGCCTCTCGGCCGTACGGCAGATTCTGACGAACCTGCTGCCGACGAATCGATCCTGGTTCGGGAAGGTGTGTTATGAAAGGCGAGGCTGGCGGAGATCAACCCCGGGAAGGACGTGTGCGGCGACATGGTGCGAGCCGGTGATCAGCAGGCCGTCTTCAGGCCTGGACTGCCGGCGAAACCACTCCATGGCGTCTTCTACGCTATCGGAACGATATACGGACAGGCCATGCCGCAAACACAGTGCGGCCAACTCCTCGGGAGGCATGGCGCGCTCGACGCCGATCGGAACCAGCAAAACCCGCGCGCCGGCATCCCCGAGTAACTGCGCCATGCGATCTACGTTTTTATCCCGCATGACGCCAAACACGACAAACAACCGCCCTCTGCTGCCCGCTAACTGTTCGTTCATGAAAGCCAGGCTGGCGGAAAGGCCGTCGTGATTGTGCCCAACGTCCTGGACGATCAGGGGTTCCGTAGCCACCACATCGAGGCGGCCGCGGATACCGGAAAGCGCGCGCACCTGCCGCAGGCCGGCGTACACGGCCTTCCCGCTCGTCCGGAGCTCGTCACCCAACATCACTTCCGCCGCCCGCACCGCGACGGCGGTATTCCGCATCTGAAATCGGCCCGGCAACGCCACATGTACCCCGGCATACTCCCGCAAGGGCGTCGTCAGGTCCATCGTAATGCCGGTCAGCGTCGCCGTCCCATCGCTGATCGTTACCTCCCGATCGATGGCCAGCAACGGCGCGCCGACACGGCGCGCCACATCCGCGATGACCCGCGCCGCTTCCGGGGATTCGACGCCGCTTACCACCGGGACGCCAGCCTTCACGATTCCGGCCTTCTCGCCCGCGATTGCTTCGAGGGTGGTACCAAGCAAGGCCGTGTGCTCCAATCCGATCGTCGTGATCGCGCACACCGCCGGCTGCACGATGTTCGTCGCATCCAACCGCCCGCCCAATCCCACTTCCACCACCGCCAGATCAACGCCCTCCTCGGCAAAAAACAGCAGACTTAGCGCCACCGTCGCCTCGAAAAAACTGGGCCCTACAGCTTCGAATAGATCCAGGAAGCGGCCGACCAGTGCCGCCAATCGATCGTCCGTTATGGCCACCCCATCGATGCGCATCCGTTCCTGCACCCGGTACAGGTGCGGCGAGGTGTGCAACCCCACCCGGCGCCCGGCGGCCGTGGCGATAGCGGCCAGCATCGAAGACGTCGAGCCTTTTCCGTTGGTCCCGGCGATATGCGCCACGCGCAGCGCGCGGTGTGGATCGCCCATGCCGGCCAGCAGCGCGGCGATCCGCTCCAGACCCGGGGCGTACGCCGCGGCGCCAACTATGGCGAAACTGGGCAGTCGCAAGAGATACGCTTCGGCGTCGGCAATCGTCATCGGGGTGCGCGGTGCATGAACGGATACAGGAGGGATCTACGGGATCATGGAATGACGATGCGCCGCGTGGTTTCGTCCACATGTTCGATCCGCACCCTGATCGTGTCCGCCGGCAGCAACGACTCCACGCGCTCCGGCCACTCGACCAGGCAGATGCCGTCACCAAAAAAGTACGCCTCGTAGCCGAGTTCGAAATATTCGCTCGCCTGCCGGATGCGGTAGGCGTCGAAGTGGTACACGGGAAAGTCGCGCCCCGCGTACTCCTGCACCAGAGTAAATGTCGGGCTGCTCACCGCCCTCTCGTCGATGCCGCAGGCGGAGCAAACGCCTTTTACGAAATGCGTCTTCCCCGCGCCGAGGTCGCCGTAAAGCGCCACCACATCACCCGGCCGCAGGCGTCGACCGAGCCGGGCGCCAAGCGCAAGCGTCTCTTCTGGACTGCTGGACAGGGTGGGTTCTGTGGTAGAGGTACCGGGCATACAGGGTGAATCACGTTTCCGCAAGAACGCCGGCCGCGCCCCGGTGATTCCGAAGCGACAAGCCGGCGTACTTTTAACCACAATTCGCTAGATTCCCCCGTCCCTCTCGTCCTTCTCCTCGCCCCATGCGTGTTTCGAACCTCGTTCTTCTGACCTGCGGCCTCGCCGCTATACTGGCCGGCTGCGCCCCCGCCAGCAACTCCAGCACCGATCCCGGCCGACTCGAAATCGCTGTCATCCCCAAAGGCACGACACACCAGTTCTGGAAAAGCATCCACGCCGGCGCCAACAAGGCCGCGAGTGAGCTGGATGTCGACATCATCTGGCAGGGCCCCCAACGCGAGGATGACCGCCAGCTGCAGATCCAGGTCGTCCAGAACTTTATTAGCCGCGGCGTCGACGCCATCGTCCTGGCCCCGCTTGACGCCCGCAGCCTAGCACCACCCGTCGAAGCGGCCGTCGGGCGCAAGATCCCTGTCGTGATCATCGATAGCGCGCTCGAGTCGGACGCCCAGTCCAGCTTTGTCGCCACCGACAACCACGCCGGCGGCCGCCTCTGCGCACGCCGGCTGGCGGACCTGCTGGGTAAACGGGGACGCGTCATCGTGCTCCGGTATCAGGAGGGCTCGGCCAGCACGGCCTACCGCGAGGAGGGCTTCCTTGAAGAAATCCGCGCCTACGCCCCGGACATCGAAATCATCTCCGAAAATCAATACGCCGGCCCGACCGTCGAGCGCGCCCTCCAGGCTTCCCAGAACCTGCTCAACCGCTTCCCGGAAGTCGACGGCATCTTCGCCTCGAACGAATCCGCCACCCAGGGCATGCTCCGCGCGCTCGAGACCGCCGGCCGCGCCGGCACCGTCCGCTTCGTCGGCTTCGACGCCAACGAAACCCTGCTCGCCGGCCTCGGCGCCGGCCACATCCAGGGCCTCGCCGTCCAGGATCCCTTCGACATGGGCTACAACGGCGTCAAAACCGCCGTCGCCATCCTCCGAAACGAGCCCTTCGAACCACGCCTCGACACCCGGATCCTGATGATCACCCCCGAAACGATCGACACCCCCGAAGCCCGGGAACTGCTCACCCCCGACCTCGCCACCTGGCTTGATGAGTAGATGATGGTTGATGGTTGATTATCTATGGTTGATGGTTGATGATCAATCGCTATTTGCTAACCGCTATTCACCAATCCTTTGTTCTCTCTTTCCCGCATCGTCAAATCGTTTGGCCCTGTGCAGGCGCTCCGGGGGGTGGATCTTGCCGCCCACTCGGGCGAAGTGCATGCGCTGATCGGTGAAAATGGGGCGGGGAAGAGCACGTTGATGGGGGTCCTCAGCGGCGCGCTGCAACCGGATGCGGGCCGGATGACCATCGCCG
>JBGSPJ010000478.1:0-16254 GCA_041738655.1 Rhodothermales bacterium
GGACACGCCGCCGGCGAGGAGGCGGTTCGGGTTGGCTCGATCGACCGCGAGCGCGCGCGTCCGTCCGCCGACATCGGAGGGCCCGATCGCGAACCAGCGGAGCAGGGACGCCGAGCGGCCGGTTTTGTTGGCGGCTTCCACAAGTTGACGGACATGTTGAACTTCCGCGGCGCGGACGTTGGGGGGGATCGCGTTTGTCGACGGATCCCGCATCATGTGGAACAGGTAATCCAGCCGCGCGGCCTTCAGTGCGTAACTTGCCCGGTGGGACGACGCACTCACGACCCCCGCGGGCCGCTCGGCGACAGGGTCTTCGCCGCCACGTCCGCGCACGAACAGTAAGCTCGCCAGGATAAACAGGCCGGCGAGGCCGGCGGCAATCGTTTTTTTCATTCGCAGTTGAATTAACCTCAAACTTCACCTAATTGTTGAGATTTTGACGACCCCCTTTTCGTGACTTCTGCGTCTCACGCGGCTCGGGCGTCGCATCGCGACGCCGCCGTATAGCCCCCGTATTTTTAATGCGGGGGCGGTATCCAGGCCGCGAAGCCTACGCCCTGAAGGACGGGGGCTATCATGCGGCATCGCTACGCGATGCCCTAGCGCACCCTCAATCCTTAGACCATAATCATGGAACCTTAAACCCTTCCGTAACCTCGTTTTCACGCGTACCGTAGTACCGTTCACCCCGCTCATTGTTGCTCATTTGCTACTTCACCGTCGCCACGCCATGCATCCACTGCTCTCTCGACTTCAGGCCGCTGACTACGCCTTTCTCGTCGGTATCATCGAATCCCCCCTCAACGCCACCGACGATCAGGCGCTGCGGCTCCGTCGGGATCGATTCGAAGAGGATCCCTCTGAAACCAACCACGAAGCCCTCGTTCGTGAGCTCGAAAACGCTATCCGGTATCTGGGCAGCTCGGATGTGGCCTTTCTGTTTCGCCGGCTGCAGGGGCGTGAGCCCGGGGTCCCGTTTCAGGAGATCATACGGGATGTCGCTGGCGCGCTGAAGGTGCCGCTTACCACTATGGCGACCGACGAGGAGAGGCTCGCGCACCTGGTCGAGACCTACGTCACGCGCGAGTTTTCGAAGCTTTCAGCGGCGGAGCAGCAGGCGTTGCTGGAGAGCCTCGGGGTGGAGCAGGAGCGCGCGGCGGCGTTTGTGAAGAAATCGGCCGGCGTATTCGCCCTGCCGCTGCTGATTCAAGCCTTTGGCAGCCTGGTGGTGGACGGTCTCATCAAGCGGGTCATCTTCGGGGCGATCGGCGCGATCATCGGGAAACAGCTGGCTATGCGGCTGTTTGATTTCATCGCGAAGCGATTTCCGTGGTGGGTATCGTGGATCGGGCCGGCGGCGTGGACGCTGTCGCTCGGGTGGACGGCGCTCGACATCACGGGGCCGGCGCTGCGCAAGACGATCCCGATCGTGCTGTATCTGGGCCTCTGTCAGCTCCGAGGCAGGGAGTCGCCCTCGCCGGCTTGATCGGTGGCGGCCGGGGCAAAGGGGGCTTTGAAGCGCGCATAAAGTGCATCAACCAGACGGCCCGCTTCGTCCGCCGGCAGGTCGAAGATCTCCGCCGAGGCCACGCTGCCTGCGCCGGCCGTGTCCGCATATACGGTTTGTAGCCCGAGCCGGCGCTGGAAAAAAGAGGACGAGGTGTAGAGCACCTGGAAGCGGGCGATGGGGATGACCCAGACGGTGTAGATGAAGACGCCCTTGCGGACGAACAGGGTGGTGTCGTCGTAGGCGTACCCCATGTTGCGGTACCGCATGTAGGCATAAACGACGATCAGGGGCAGGAGCAGCAGCAACCACGCGACGGCGACGCCGGCCCAGTACGCCAGGGCCGCCATCCCGAGTCCGAGCAACACGGTAAATCGGATGATGGCGCGCCGAATGGTGAGGCGCGAGACCGGATGGAACGCCGCCGGCATCTCAAACGGGTAGATCCGCTGGCCAATGGCCTGGGCTTCGGTCAGCCGCGCCAGCGGAGCCGCTAGCTGCTCCCCCTTCTGGGCGGATTCGAGCCCCATCGTCTGGAGCTGCAAGGCGTACCAGCGGAAATGCCGCATCAGGGCGTTCGCCCGGAAAAGCAGGGCCTGCACCCGTTTCAAAGGGATCGTGCCCTCGGAAAGCGTGAGAAAGCCGCTCCGCTTGTGCAGCTTGTTACCCTCCAGCCAGAGCGTGAAGTTGAAGTATTTGTTGAAGCTCACCAGGATGCCGGCGACCCAGGATAGAAGGATGGCCATGCCGATGGCCATCGCCGTCAGCAGCCACGGAGAGGCAATGGCGAATTCGGCGATCGGCTGAAGGAAACCCCGCGTGAGCCAGAGCTCGATTTCATCGGGATCCGGGTTGAGCTGCTGGAGGGCGGAGAATACCAGCGCGATATAGAGGAGCGAGAAGCGGAGCATCCCCACGAGCAGGACGCGGTAGAGGGGAAGATCCAGCAAGACTTCGCGCGGGTCCGCAGCCGGCGCAGCCGCGAACGCCACGGGTATCTCGCTTCCCGATAGGTTACCTACGGCCGGCCCGGGTTCGATGCGCTCCGATTGCTGGCGCTGATAGGTGCGGACGATCTCCCGGATATTCCGGGCCGTGGCTAGCGATACGTATTCGAGCACCCCTTCGGTCTGGGCGCTGCCGGCGGTCTCGATCTTCACCTTCGCCGTCCCAAACAGTCGCGGGAGGAGCGATTGCTCGATCTCGATATTCTGGATCCGCTCCAGCGGGATACTGCGGTGTTGCCGCGTCAGTACACCGCTGTGGATCAGGACTTCGCGCTCGGTGATCTGGTACCTGAACCGGAAGTAACGGAGGAAGATGAGCGGCAGCGCGAGCACGCCGTACAACACAACGGCCAGGATCGGGACGAACTCCGCCGAGCCGCCGGAGCGAATCACGGGAAGAAGCAGGAGCACAAAGGCCGGCAGGCTGACCAGAAACCGCTGAATGAGCGTCATCGGGTGCAGCATCTGCGCGCCGCGCATGTCCGCCGAGTCGGTCGTCATACCGCGTCGTCCAGGATGTAGCGCTTGACGTCGTCCCGCAGGCGCTCGGCTTCCTCCATGCGCAGGCCGGGGAGCACGACATCGCTGCTGCGGCTGCCGGCGGTGTGGACGATGAGCTTGCTCAACTCGAACTCCCGCTCCAGGATGTTCTGGGACACGTCCAGATGCTGGATGCGGCGCAGCGGGACGACGGTGCGGACGCGGTTGAAGATGCCGCGCTCGATGTACAACTCCTCGGGGCGGAGGTCGAATCGCCAGTAGCGATACCGCAGGCGCGGAACTGTCAGGGTGACCAGCAGGCCGCCCAGGAACGTTAGGGCCGCGAGCGTGCCGGTAGGCATCGGAAGGTCGCTCGATCCCCCGATATAGGCGTAGATCTCGTAGCCGAGCACCACCGTGAAGATACACGCCGAGACGATGGCGAATTTAATCGTCCAGACGGTCTTGATAGCAGGTTCGAGCAATCGCATGCGAGCGGGGAGGGGGCGTTTTGTACGCTAGCTTGAAACCCTTTCCCTACTTCAGGTTTCTTCTTCGACACGCGGCAGGCGCCCCCGGGCGCGAGGAACGTTTGGCGTTTAATCGTTGAACGTAGGGTAACATACCATCGCTACCTTCTACAGAACCTGGAACTCAGCATCCATTCTGCCCATGTCTATACTTACAGATGCCCCGCCGGCACGGCTCGTTTACCCCTTCGTCGATGGAACGCGGCCGGAATCGATCGTCGAACGTTTTTGTACCGTTCGCGGCTTTTCGGAGGTCCTTTGCGCGCCGCTGGTGCCGGAGGATTACGTCGTCCAGTCCATGACGGACGTCAGCCCCACCAAGTGGCATCTGGCCCATACGAGCTGGTTTTTTGAGACGTTTGTCCTCCGGCCCCATCTGGCCGGCTATGTGCCGCTCCATCCCGCCTACGCCTTTTTGTTTAACTCGTACTACGTCCAGGCCGGCGAGCGGCACTGCCGGATGCAGCGCGGCCTGCTCTCCCGGCCGACTGTCGAGGAGGTCTACCGGTACCGGGCATATGTCGACGAACATACGATCCGCCTTATCGAATCCGCCGGCCCGGCGTTGCTGCAGGATATCTGGCCGCTCATCGAAGTGGGCATCCATCACGAACAGCAGCACCAGGAGTTGATGCTGACGGATCTCAAACACGTCTTCTCCATCAATCCGCTCTACCCGGAATACCAGCCGTATCGCGCCCAATCGACGCCCCCTGTCCCGACGCTTTCCTGGGCGGCGTTCGAGGAAGGGTTGTATGAGATCGGTCATGCCGGCGCCGGCTTTCATTACGACAACGAAGGCCCCCGGCATCGCCATTTTGCGGAGCCGTTTGCCCTCGCGACCCGCCTGACGACCAACGGCGAATACCTGGCTTTTATGGAGGATGGCGGTTACGGCCGGCCCGAATTGTGGCTCTCAGCCGGTTGGGCGACCCGCGCCGAGGCCGGCTGGGATGCGCCGCTATACTGGGAACGGCGCGACGGCGCCTGGCTCCAGTTCACGCTCTCGGGGCTTCGGCCGGTCGACCCCGACGAGCCGGTGACCCACGTCAGCTACTTCGAGGCGGATGCGTTTGCCCGGTGGGCCGGTGCCCGGCTGCCTACCGAACAGGAGTGGGAGATCGTGGCCGTCCGCCAGCCAATCGAGGGGCCGTTTGTCGAGGAAGGATTCTATCGGCCCGTGCGCGACGAGGGCGCCGGCGATGGCCCCGTACGTCAGCTTTACGGCGATGTGTGGCAGTGGACACGCAGCGCGTACGCGCCGTACCCGGGGTATGCGCCGGCGGCCGGCGCACTCGGGGAGTACAACGGCAAGTTCATGTGTAACCAGTTCGTCCTGCGTGGTGCCTCGTGCGCCACGTCGTACACCCACGCTCGCGCCACCTACCGCAACTTCTTTCCCCCGGATGCCCGGTGGCAGTTCAGCGGCATTCGGCTGGCACGGTAATCCATCCCCATCCTCTATCCAGGAAACCCACGGAGACATGCCCGAATCGGACCCGATCCTAGACTCGAATACGTTTTCGACTACCCGTTCAACCGTCGCGGACGACCCCCGCGCCACCTTCCTATCCGACGTTCTGGAGGGCCTTCAGCGCCCGCAGAAGACGTTGCCGGCCAAATACTTCTACGACGAAGCCGGCTCCCAGCTGTTCGAGGCGATCTGTGAGCTGGAGGAATATTACCCGACCCGGACCGAAGTGGCCATCATGCAGCGCACGATCGACGAGATCGTCGCCCTGCTCGGGCCCCGGTGCCTGCTGATCGAATACGGCAGCGGCAGCAGCCTCAAGACACGGATCCTGCTCGATCGCCTCACGGACCCCGCCGGCTACGTCCCGATCGATATCTCGGGTGACTTTTTGCAGGAGGTCGCGGCGACACTCGCCGCCGATTATCCCGATCTGCGCATCGAACCGGTGGCTGCGGATTACACCCGCCCGTTTGCTCTACCGGATATCCAGCCGCCGCCGCGCCGGCGCGTGGTATATTTTCCGGGGTCGACCATCGGAAACTTCGAACCTTCAGGCGCTGCCGCCTTCCTCAAACGGGCCGCGCGCGTGTGCGGACCCGGCGGCGGCCTGCTCATCGGGGTCGATCTGCAGAAAGACATCCGGGTTCTCGAAGCGGCCTACGACGATGCCCGGGGTGTCACGGCCTCGTTTAACAAGAATATGCTCACCCGCATCAACCGCGAACTCGGGGCTGACTTCGACCTCGGCCGTTTTGCCCATCGCGCGCTCTACAACCGGAGCGAAGGCCGGATCGAGATGCACCTCGTGAGCCAGCAGGCGCATGCGGTGACGATTTCGGGGCGGAGGATTGATTTTGACCGCTGCGAGACGATCCATACAGAGAACTCCTACAAATACACGCCGGCACAATTCGCGCGCCTCGCCGCCCGGGCCGGCTTCGTCCAGGAACGCGTCTGGACTGACGAGGCATCTTATTTTAGTGTTCAATACCTCACTGTCGGTGGAACGGGGCCGGCGTGAGGAGTTAAAAGAAAACAGCCCATCACGAGTAAAAAGCCCTTTAGAGCAAACGCTCATGTATCGTACAGCGCATGCGTGGCACGAAGTGCCCATCGGCGACGAAGCCCCGGAGATTTTTCAGGCGGTCATCGAGATCCCGAAAGGAAGCAAGATCAAGTATGAACTCGACAAGCAGACCGGCCTCATCCGGGTCGACCGCGTGTTGTATTCATCGGTGATCTACCCTGCCAACTATGGCTTCATCCCACAGACCCTCGGCGACGATGACGACCCGCTGGACGTGCTCGTCCTCATGCAGGAGCAGGTCGCGCCGCTGAGCATCCTCCGTGCGCGCCCCATCGGGCTCATGGAGATGGTGGATCAGGGCCAGAGCGATGAGAAAATCATCTGCATCCACGTGGACGACCCGGCCTTCAACGGCTTCTATCACATCTGGGAATTGCCAGACCATACCCTGCGCGAACTCAAACGCTTCTTCCAGGATTACAAGAAGCTCGAGGACAAAGAGGTTCGCGTGGAGAACTTCCTCGGACCAGATAAGGCGCGCGCCGTCGTTAATCGATCCCGGGTGCTCTATAACGAGATGTACCGCAAGAAAAAAGATGAGGCGGAGACCACCGCCTTCACGACCTGAATTACAAAACCCACGCCGGCCTCCGGCGTGGGTTTTTGCTTAATAACGGAAAAACGCGAAACGCATAACGTCGCTCAAAACAGCCCCAGCCGCACCTCCAGGGTGTGATTCCACGCCGGCAGGTCGCCGAGGCTTTCGCCCTGCTCGTAGCCGAAGTAGGCGTAATCCACCCGGATGAACCCGAACGCGACACCGGCACCCACCGACGGGTAACCCTGGTTGAGGCCGGCGCGGAGCGAGAGGAAGGGCACATGGACCTGCGCGCCGATGCGGAGGCGCGAGAGCACGTCCTGCTCGATCAAGGGCCCCGCCGAACCCACGTAGTCGACCGCGATACCCGACTCCTTGAAGATGCCCAGGAACGACGGCAAGACGTAGCCCACGCCTACCCGGTACGAGGTGAACATGGCGTAATTCTCGTTGGCGAGGGCGCTTTCGCGCGCGGCGACCACCTCGTTTGGCGTGCCGGCGATGGTCCGGTCGTACGAGAATTCGAAGGGATGGGTGGCAAAGTCGTACAGGGCGCCGGCGAGGTAAAAGCGACCCGGCAGCACGGGCAGCTTGCCGAGTTCGTACTGCACGCCGAGATCGGCGCTCAACCCCGAGGCGGCCAGCACATGGTACGGCTCGTCGCGCCCGATCGTGTCGATCGGCTTGACCTTGGTGGTCAGCCTGCGCTGGACGTATTTGAGCGTCAGGCCGACGGTGGCGCGGTCGAGGCCAATCGATGAGAGGTCTTTCGCCGCGCCTGCCACCACGATCAGGTCGGCCAGACCGGTCATGTTGAACTGGGGCACCCCGTCGCCGGCGTCGGTGTAGGTGTAGCTGGCGTAGCTGTTGCCGAATACGCCGGCCCCGACGCCAAGGCCGAACATCCGGAACATGAGCGAGGGGCCCGGTACCGCCACGTTGATGAAGGCGCGTTCGCGGCCCATCTCCAACGTCTTCTGGTACAATTCGGCCAGCTCTTCGGCCCGCAGCTCCGAAAGCCCGTTATCGATGGCCGGCTCGATCTCGTCCCGATAAAATACCACCTGGTCGGCGACGCCACTGTTGAACGTCGTCCTCAGCCCGACGGCGTTGAGGATGGGCCGCATCGGAGGGATATAGGCGAAATGGGCCGGGTTGTAGAAAAAGGCGGACTGTACCGAAGGCACGCCGGCGACGGCGTCGCCCATGCCGAGGGCCTGGATCGACTGGACGAAGGGTCGGCTGGACTGGATGTGTTGCTGCCCGTACGAGGGCGTGTGGACGAGGGTAAGTACAACAAGCGCGGCGAATACCGCGCGGATGGGGTAGCGGACGATCGTGGGCACGGAGTATGAATCACCGGATGTCAGGATACAAAGCCGTGCGCCCGGAGAGAAAGCCGGGCGCACGAACATATACCTGCGCAATCGTTCCCGTGGAGTCCAGGCGCGGAATGGGCTTCGGGGCGGAAACGGCGATTCCTGAATTTATAGTCCTATCCGGATCTGGCCCGAGTGGTGCCACGATGCCAGTTGGCCCGGGTACCGCCCGCCCTCCATCCCGTAGTAGGCATAGTCGAGGTCGATCACACCCAACGAAAGTCCGCCGCCGACGGTGGGGTATCCCTGGTTGAGGCCGGCGCGGACCGACAGGATTTTCACGCGCGCCTGCACGCCGAGACGGATGTGCGCCAGAAAGGCCTGGTCGACGGCGGCTTCGCTGTACCCGACGTAGTCGAGCGCGACGCCGGATTCATCCAGCAGACCGCCCGGCAGCTTCGGAAAGGCATAGGCGACGCCCAGCCGGAAAGACGGCGCGACGGAGAAATCTTCTTCCGCCCGGACGACGTCGTCCGCCACCTCGTCGGCGCTGGCGATGCCCTGCAGCGTGCGGTCGTAGGCGTACGAAAAATCGCTGCCGAGGATGTCGTACATCGTCAGGCCGATGTTGACCGTGCCGGGCAAGAGCCCGGGCGCCGGCCGCTGGTACAGCAGGCCGAGGTCCACGCCCATACGGCTTCCTGAGATAAGGGCGAACGCTTCGTTTTCGTCGAACGCATCGAGCGGCCGGCTCTTGAAGGACACGTACCGGCGCGTGTACTTGCCGTTGAGGCCGGCCGACAGTCCCCTGGCCCCGAACGAGGACAGGTCCATCCCGACGCTGCCGACGACCATGGCGTCGGCTACAGCGGCCATGTCGATTAGCGGCAGGCCGCCACCGCCATCGGGAAGCCGGTACCGCACGTTGCTGGATCCGAACGCGCCGATCCCGAACCCGATGGGGCCCATGTGCATCGCGAACGACGGCGCGAGGACATCGGCCTGGAGGATCGTCGGGACCCGCCCGATGGCGAGCGTACGCTCGTACAGGTTCTCCAGCGCTTCGCCCTCCAGCGTCTCGAGGCCGGCGTCGAGCGCCGGCTGCAGGTCGTCCTTGAAGAAGGCGATCTGGTCTGCCAGGTTGTCGCTCACCGCGACGCGAGCGCCGGCGATGGTCAGGTGAAACCGGGCGTGGGCGACATGGGCCGGGTTGTAGAAGAAGGACGACTGCTGCATCGGCAACGCCACGACGGCATCACCCATGCCCAGCGCCTGCGGCGAGGCGACAAACGAGCGGTTGTCCTGCGGCATGAACTGGGCGGACGCCGGCGAGACGGCCAGGGCGCACGTCACCAGGAGAGCCAGGTAGGGAAGACGTTTCATGGCAAACGGGGGGAAAGTGGGGAGGTGAGACAGAGGGGTCACTGGCCGGCAACCCGGACATCGATGTCGCAGGTGGCGGAAACCGTAGCGCTGATTTCATCGCGCAGATCCTGGACGAGATCGACAAACTCGGTGTCGTCCGAGTCGATGAGTTGCTGCCGCCGGCCGAGGGCGTGGGCGGCGTTGTCGAGGTAGTGCAAGGCGCCGCGGCCACAGACAATCGCCGTCTCGATGGCGTCGAGCGCTTCCTGGGTCGGGGCGCAGTAGCCGATGCTCGTGCCGACCGAATAGATGTCGCCTTCCGCCAGTTCCACGGCCCTGGTGATCAGTTTGATGGCCGCGCTCAGGTTGGCGATGGCGCGGGTCATCTGGCGGTTGGCGTCGGTGTTGCCGGAGAGGTTGCCCTCATTGTCCAAAACACCATCCACGAGCGCCATGACGCGGTCGATGATGGGGCTGTGTTCGACAATCGTGAGGTACGCGGGTTCTTCCTCGAAATGCAGGGTCCGTACCTCGGCCTCGTTGCCGGCAAACGAACAGGCGAGGGCCTGGGAGGTGTTAAATCGCTGGTGTTTGCCGGCGGAGGAGGAGCTTTCCGTAATGAATTCGGCCAGGTCCTTCATCACGAGCACGTCGATCCCGTTGGCCAGGAAAAGGGCCGCGGCGAGTTCGACGCGCACTTCGGCGTTGGACGAATCCACGGCAAACGCCTTTTCGAGGATCGCGACGGCTTTGTCGGGTTCACCGTTCTGGAGGGCGTAACGTGCATCGTCCAGCAACACTTCGGGATCGTCGCTGGATCCGGCTTCATAAAACGGTTCGAACACATTGCAGCCGGCCGATAGGAAAAGCATCGACGCGGCCATGACGAGCAGACGGATCTGGCGCATGGGGAGTACCTGGAGACGGTGGGCGGGGAGACGCGGGTGATACGTGGGGGTATCGCGGCGCCTGTGACCGGTGGGAGCAGGCGATAGGCTCCAGATGGGGTATCGGTCGGCCAGGACGTGCGCTTAAGCCGTTATCCCCGTGCGATACTAAGTGACGTCACGCGTTGCACGTTTTCGCGTTAAACGTTTGGTGCCCGGATACGCGCCAATGGGCTTTGGAGCGTGGTTCCAAGTTTGAACAGATAACGCGCAACGAAACAACGCGTGACGTCAGTTAATACGCCCCCGCGACGTATTCAAACCCCGAGGCCAGGCTCCTGGGGTTGGATGCGGTGTTTCGGAAGGTGGTCGGGATGGATTCGTAAGGCCAGGTCCAGCTCCCTGTTGCTACCACGAAGTGAAGATGGGGGTAGCCGGCGAGCCCGGTAGCACCGCTCAGCCCGATCGAATCGCCTGGAGCGACGTCATCGCCGACGCCCACCAGCGCGCCGTTGCGCGTGAGGTGCATGTATTCGGCAAACGTGCCATCGCCGTGGGCGACGACCACCAGGTTGTTGGGATGGTTGCCGTCGGATCCAGTTTCCACGACGTGTACGACCCTCCCGCCGCGCGCCGCGGTGATCAGCGTCCCAATGGCCATGTCAAAATCGATCGCAAAGGCGTCCGGCAATCCTTCGCTGTGGTATGAGCCGCTGCAGTGGCTCAGTTGGACGAGGTAGGTGCGGCCGACCGGGTAAGGCAACACATAATCAGACGTCTCCCAGTCCTCGTACACGCCGTCCGGGCAAGCCTGTGCGATGGGCCCGTCACCCGTGGGACGTAGGGGATCCTGACTTGATACCGACGAGCAACCCGCTGCGAACGAACAAAGGAAGGCAAAGAGGAATCGTGTAACCGGTACCCACTTCATGGTCATGGCGCGATCAAGGCGTTGAGATTCGATCCAGGGTGTTGGTCAGAATCTAGCGCCGGATGCCGCGCGGGTCGTCCCACGACGGGAAGTGGGACGCATTATTTCGATGGTGCGACCTCGGCCGGCCTATCAGGAGCGCTCCGTATGATCCAGGGCCCGGCTCCGATAGGCCGTAGGCGTCATGCCCGTCTGTTTCTGGAAAGCCCGATGGAACGCGGACTTGGAATTGAAGCCGGCGGCGTAGAGTACTTCGAGCACGGTCAGTTCGCGTCGGGCTGGATCGCCCAGCATCGCCTGGGCTTCACCGACGCGGTAGGCATTCACGACATCGAAGAAACTGCCGCCCAGGACGGTGTTGAGCGCCTGTGAGGTGAGCCGGGCCGGTATGTCGAGCGCTCTGGACAGTTCGTCCAACGTAAGCTCTGGATTTAGATAGGGTTTGTGTTCGCGCATGAAGCGCTCGATCCGGTCAGCCAGGCCTCGCAGTTCCTCTGGCGTCGGCAGCTGATCGGCCGGGCGAACCGGCCGTCTCGCGGCGAATTCCGGGTGCCGGCGCAGGGCGTCGACCAGGGCGGTGGCGGTGAACCCAAGCAGGCTGGCCAGGGAGAGCGATTCGGCGAAGACGATGGCGGATTCAGGGGGATCGGGGAGCAGCGCAAGGAGTCCGGCCGTTGCGCTGAACGACCAGTGGATGCCGAATACGACAAGGAGGAGCCCGGTCCCGAAGCGCCCGCCCGCCGTTGGGGTCGGCGCCAATCGACCCGTCGCGCCGGCGTGTGCAAGCACGCGCCACGCGGCCACATAATATCCCGTAAAAAAGAGATGGAGCAGGATTACATAGGCCCGATATCCGTTCATTGAAAACAGCGGCGTGGGCTCGACGCGCATGAAATACCGGATGGTGAGGCCGACCAGCCAGAGCATCGCCGGCAGAACGTGCAGGGCGATGCTTCGCGCGCCGGCGCCTGGCATCCCCGTCCGGTCTGCCGCAAAACGATACACAAGCGGCGGGATGAGATAAAATGCACTCAGAAACGGTATCGCCAGGAGGCGATCGACGGGCGCGGGCAGCGACCAGATGCTGGATGCGACGAGGCGCCCTACAAGAAAACCATTTACGAGCAACAACCCGAACAAGGCGGTATTGCGGGCCTGCCGGCGTCGCGCGCCGGGCATCAGCGCGATGATGAAAAGCACGAGCAAGGTGAGCGTGCTCGCGGAAAGAAGGGAGGAAAGAGACAGGGAAAACAGCATGAGATCGCGTGGAGACTGACCTGTAATGTATCGCATCATCCCACACAAGCGCCAGACGTTTCGGCCCGACGGCCACCACGTCTGGCGGATATGTGGCATACGATTTGTCAAACCGCAGAGCATCGTCAGGAAAGCCCCCCACGCTTGTCCCACGAACACACACCTCGATGAAGTCTGGACCCCTCCATACGCGTAATCGCCTCTCTTCGCGCCGCCTTTCCATCGTTTTGGGCCTTTTTCTCGGCATCTGGTCGATGATCGGATGCCGGGGCGTCGCCCAGTCTACCGGCGAACTGCCGGCCGACCGCTTCCCCGCTCAGGGCTGGAGCCCCATCACCTGGGTCGATCCAGGCGGCTGGACCACCGTCGACGTCACGACCCGGGGCATCACGCCGGCCGTGGCCGATGCGGCGCCCCTCCTCCAGGAACTCGCCAACAACGCCGGTTCACCCACCATCTTCTACTTCCCGCCCGGCACCTACACGTTCCTCAGCCCGATGGATATCAAAGAGGACAATGTGATCCTCCAGGGCGCCGGCCCCGATCTCACCCGGCTCGTCATCGATGGATCGGGCTCTCACGAAATTCGCTTCATCGGCTGGCAGGAGGATCCCATCGCGGTGACGGGCAATGTGCCGGCGAATGGCGTCACCCTGACGCTCGCCAGCGCCTCCTCGCTATCCGTCGGAGACCTGCTCGAAGTGAGCCAGGATCTGGTGGAGTGGGAGGCCGACTGGGGCAAGCGCTCCTGGGGCCAGATTGTCAAGGTCACGGCCATCTCGGGCAATTCTGTGACGGTGGATATGCCGCTTTCGCTCGGGCTCAGCGTGGCCAACGGACCCTCGGTGATGAAGATGAACCCGGTGAAAAACGTTGGGGTCGAGGCGCTGGCCATCGAGCGGAAAGGCTACGGCGAATCCAATAACCTGGAATTTCGGAGCGTCCTCAATGGTTTTGTGCGGGATGTCGAGTCGTACAATGCCGTCAAGTTTCACATCCAGCTGTATCGCGTCCGGGACTTTGTGATCGAGGGCAACTACATCCACCATGCCCAGAACTACGGCACGGGTGGGCACGGGTATGGGGTCGACATGGAGCAACTATCCACCCGCATCCTGGTGACGAACAACATCTTCGAAAACCTGCGCCATCACATCCTCGTGCAAACGGGCACGAACCACTCGATCGTCAGCTACAACTACAATGTCGACCTGGTCGAGTTGGTGGACATCAGCCTCCACGGTCATTTTCCCAACCACAACCTCTACGAGGGCAACCTCTTCTGGTGGGGCGGCGTGGCCGACTTCTGGGGGCAGGCCGGCCCGGAAAACACGTTTTTCCGCAACCGCATCCAGGGCAAGACCAACGGTGGGGTTGGCCTCGCGATCTACGACCGGTCGAACCGCCAGAACGTGATCGCGAACCACGTGCTCCGCGGCGCCGGCATCGAACAGGATGGAGAGATCGTCGATACGTACGTCGAGGGCAACATCATCGATGGGGCGCCTGTCTGGAATACCCTTTCGTCGTCGGCCGATCTGCCGGCGTCGCTCTACCTGGACGCCGCGCCCGATTTCTGGCCGACCAATCTGCCCTGGCCGGCGATCGGGCCGGATGTGTCGGGGTCGGACCTGAACGACATCCCCGCCAAAATGCGGTACGAAGGCACGTTGGGTGGGGGCGGAGGGGATCCTGTCAACGAACGCCCCTCGGTGGCCCTGACGAGTCCGTCCAACGGCATGAACTACACGCTCGGGAGTGACATCCGGCTCGAGGCCACCGCGAGTGACGCGGACGGGATCGTGCAGGGGGTTTCGTTCTGGGTGGATGGCGCCGAAGTAGCGGATGTGCTCAACCCGCCGTACGTGTTCACCTGGGAGGATGTGCCCGAAGGCGCATACACGTTGACGGCGGTCGCGCGGGACAACGCCGGCGCGTCGACCGTCTCCTCCGAGGTCTTCGTCTCGGTTTCGAGTGAGGATGAACACGAGGTCTTTGTCTCCGAGGTCACGGCCAGCGCCTTCCGGGAGGCCGCCGTGCCGCAGAACACCCTCGATGGGGATCTCGCCACGCGGTGGGCCGCCACCGGTGACGGCGTCTGGATCCAATACACGTTGTCCGACGAGGCGACGCTCTCCAGCGTGGGCATTGCCTGGCACAAGGGCGAGAGCCGGCAGGCGATCTTCGACCTTCTCGCGTCCGTCGATGGGGAAAACTGGACGGTGCTTCTGGAAGACGCCCTCAGCAGCGGGCTGCGGAAGACGCTGGAGTACTACGATTTCCCGGACATCCGTGCGCGGCACGTCCGCATCGTGGGGCATGGGACCACAGTGAACGACGCGACGAGCATCTCCGAGGCTTCGTTGAGCATCGACTCGCTGTCGCCCTTCATCGCCGGCGACGCCTCGGGCAACGGGTCCGTCTCCGCCCAGGACGCCGCGCTGGTGCTGGCGCATGCGGTGGGTCTGTCGCTGCTCAACGGGCCGGCCGGCATTGCTGCCGATGTATCCGGCAATGCCGATCTCTCGGCGCTCGATGCGTCGCTTATCCTGCGGTTCGTCACCGGGCTCATCACCTGTTTCCCCTCCGAAGGCAACTGCGACACCGTTTCGGCGCTGCCATCACCCCTCCAGCTTCCAGGGCGCGCGGTACGGCCGCGATAACAGCGCGTTGGCCTCGCCGTCGTCCTTGAAGCGCTCGGCCGCCGGGTCCCATGCGAGGTCACGCCCGAGCTTCATGGCGATGTTGCCCAGATGGGCGATCGAGATCGATCGATGGGCTGTTTCGATCGGCGCAACGGTCTGCTCGCGCGAGAGCACGCAGTCGATGAAGTTGCGGGAGTGATTGGGGCTGTTGTAGAGCCGGACATCGGTAGGCAACACGGCGGACTCCAGCAGGCGAGGGTCCGAGGCGTCCCAGTTGCCGCGTGTCACCCAGATCCAGCCTTCCGACCCCTGAAAGCGAACGCCCATCTGGTTTTCGTCCGACACAATGAGCTGCACCCCGTTTTCGTAGACGCACTCGAAATAGTAATTGACGGCGGTATTCCAGGGCGCATCGGTGGAGTAGACGGCGCGGGCGTTGCGGATCGACACGGGGCCGGTGTGTTCGGTGTTCATGCCCCACTGGGCGATGTCCGGATGGTGGCCGCCCCAGTCGGTGACCTGGCCGCCAGAGTAGTCGAAGATCCAGCGGAAGTTGACGTGGCAGCGGGCGGGGCTGTAGGGTGCTTCGGGCGCCGGCCCGAGCCACATGTCGTAGTTAAACCCCGCCGGCACGGCCTCGGGCGCCTTGCGGTGGCCGCTCCGGCCAAAGTCC
Organism: Rhodothermales bacterium; assembly: GCA_041738655.1. Taxonomy (GTDB): domain Bacteria; phylum Bacteroidota; class Rhodothermia; order Rhodothermales; family JAHQVL01; genus JAWKNW01. The sequence goes on from JBGSPJ010000478.1 coordinate 15,701, forward strand.
GGCGTGCCCGACGGCTGCCCGACGCGGACGGTGTGCAGATCCCCGATCCGGCCGCTGCGGACGAGTTCGCAGGCGCGGCGGAAGCGGAAGTCGGACCGTTGCTGGCTGCCCGTCTGGAAGATGCGGTTGTTGGCGCGAACCGCGTCGCTCATCACGCGCCCCTCGTGGATGGTGAGGCTGAGGGGTTTTTCGCCGTAGATGTCCTTGCCGGCCTTGGCCGCCATCACGACGGGGATCGCATGCCAGTGGTCGGGCAGGGCAAGGAGAACGGTGTCGATGTCCGTCCGGGCAAGGACCTCGCGGAAGTCCTCGTAGGCGTCGCAGCCGGCGTAACTACCGGACTCGGCGGCGTTTCCATAGTGCCAGTTGACATACTGCTGCGCCGGCTCGCGCCCCGCCACGCGCCCATCCCAGTAGCCGGCGCTCTGCCGGTTCACGTCGCACACCGCCGTCACCTGCACCCGCTCGTCGGCCAGGAACGGCACGATGTCGTTCATCCCCTGGTTGCCGCAGCCGATGAGTGCCATCGTGATACGGTCGCTCGGCGCCGGCCG
>JBGSPJ010000518.1:0-2507 GCA_041738655.1 Rhodothermales bacterium
CTGGTTTTGCGGGCCCGGGCGGTCGATCACCGGCGCCGGCGCATTCATCGCGGGATCGACGGTCTGATTCAGCGTCGGCTCGATGGTCGGCGGCTCCATGGGGGTCGGCTCCACGATCGGACGCCCGGGATTGCCCACGGGGATCGGGCCGGTGGACGCCAGGCGGTCGCCACCCAGCTCGGTGAACCCGCCAAATCCATCCCCCGTGATTACCATCGCCGTCTGCCCGACAAATTCACCCGGCAGCGGATCTTCCACGGTACGCATCACCCCCGGCACAATCACGTACTCGGCCCCGTCGGCGAAGACGTTGAGGGCCGGCACCTGGAATTGCCGCTCGGAATAAAAGGTAGGGTCAAAAAAGCCGTCGCGGGCACTGTGCAACACCAGGTACTCGGCGTCGATGCCGGCCTCGACCAGCATCGCGTGCGCCAGTTCGTTGACCATGAACGCATTGCCTTCCCGGCGCGACAACATGGTCTCGATGCCGCGGTCGCGTGTGGTCGGATTGATGGTGATGTTGTCGGCCACGTACCGAAGTACGCCGCTTACTTTGTCACGCTGCGTGGGGAGCGTGCCGGTGATCTGACGGGTGATGTCGCGCACTTCCCGCTCATCGCGGGACTTGAGCTTGCCGGCGTACTCCGCGTAGGTCCCGCCAAGCGCCTCCCAGTCCTCCGGCGCACGATACCGCACAGCACTGCCCATCGACATGTTTGTCACCTGGATCTGGAAGTATGGCGCGACCTCCTTGAAAAAGGTGGTGGTCGATGGCTGGAACGCGGCCACCTGCTGGGCCTGATACTGGAGGACGATCTTGCGGCGGTCCGCGTCCTCGACGCGCTGGTAGGGGAGATCCTGGCCGGCGCCAAGCTGTTTCACCTGAACCTGCCACCACATCGGGTAAATGTACTGGACGTTCATCGCCTCGACGGGCAGCCCGAGTTGCAACGGGATGTCGTGGTGCACGGGCGGGTCTTTTTCCAGGTTGCCCCGGGAAATCTCGTAGCTCTCGGTGACGACCGTGCCGGCGGCGATACTGCCATAGGCCATCGAATAGAAGGTGCCGCCGTTTGGAGCCGGCTGTTCGATCAGGTCGGCCCGATCAAACGTCTGCCCGCCACTGCCCGGCGCTTGCACGGTGATCGACACGTTTTCCAACCGATCGCCGGGCTGCACGTCCAGCCGGAACGCATTGACCAACTCGGATTTCGGATCCAGCACCAGCATGGACCGCTTCATCACTTCGAAAAAACGCCAGTGAGGAATCGTGCTCGTAAAGGCGATGCTCACATTGTGCTCGAGGGTGTGGTCGTACGACACATAAACGCCCGCCGCCGAAGGATACCGCGAACGGAGATCAGCGGCATTGTAGGCCGGCGCCATCGCCGCCGTATCGGCATCCAACCGGACTATTCGTTCCGTCGTGTTGCACCCCAGCATCGTAACGAGCAGCAGCAACAATAAACCAGGCGTTCTCATGGGATACTAATCAGATCTAAATGGGGAGTAGCCGTTGGGCCGTCGCTCGTGCGACGTTACACCAGGCAAGGCTGTCTCAGTTTGAGTGTCATCAATCCAAACGAATAGCGAGGCCGTCACGCAGCACGCGCCTCAAGCCACCCGATTCGGTCGTTCCCGTCGGGCACCTCTTCAGATTTTTGCCCGACGCGTGGAAAATAATCGTATTCAGGGGGAATGGATTACCTCCCGATTGCACAGGCAATTACCAAGCCAAAAGGGTTTAAGGTTCGGGGTGTAAGGTTCAATGGCACCTTGAACTTCGAACCTTAAACCTTAAACCCCTTTCCATACGCATCCAGCGCCATGTGGAGACTTGTGAGGCAGGCACCAGCGGTGCTGGCGGCATCGAGGGTGTCGGTAAAATGGCGACCCCAGCCCGGGAATTCGACTTCATCCCACAGTGTATTGTGCCACAACATCGCGCAGACACCTCCGAAGCGGCGGCAGGTGTCGATCAAGCCGCGTGACACCTCCACCGCCTCCCCCACACTCAGGCCCCGCCGGTTGAACAGGGCCGCCTCCATCATACACAGGGGGATTTCCCACAGGGGGAGCTCGGCGTTTGCCGTGATGTCGAACAGGGTGAACGGGTGGCAGGTGCCATGTCGGAAGCCTTCATGGACCGAGAAGCCGAGCGTGGAGTCCAGCTCGAAACCGGCGTCCAGGTGCAGCGCCGGCGTCCGGGCCGGCTCGTAGCGCAGGTAGTGCTGGCGGACCGATGCCGGCCGCACACTGGCGGCCGCGATCAGCCGATCCCGCTCCTCGCGCATCCTACCTGGATGGTCGTGCGCATGGTAACTCGGATGCAGCCCAATCTCGAACCCCTCGCGGCGCAATCGAGCAAAAAACGTCTGGATAAACGGTCCATTTAATGAATACCCGACATCGTGGGGCCCGTGGGCGCCGGCTTTGAAGAAGTAGGTGGCGCGCCCCTGGTGCGCCAGCACTTCGTCGACCATCCGCCCGAGCGCCGCCTGGATCGG
>JBGSPJ010000544.1:0-7334 GCA_041738655.1 Rhodothermales bacterium
TGCCGTGGTCCAGCGTCAGAACCAGCACCTGGCCGATGTAAATCACAGCGCCGACGGCCTCGCGGCCGAGCGCCTCTCCCGGCTCGTGGTGGCCCTGGGCCGTCAGGGCGCCAGCCTCGACGCGCATGGATGGGACGAGCCGATGCCGGATATCATCGCGGCCTGCGCGGCCATGAAGACGGCTGAACAGGAACGCCTGGTGGAAGGAGTGCGTGCCGTCCGCCGGCTGCGTACGACCCAGCTGGCCGAGGCCGAAGTCATGGTGCGCGAGCTGGCGCGCGTCTTCCCCCGGCACGCCCAGCCGGTCTGGGAGCTGTATGATATCCTGACGATGGCCGGCCGCACGGAGGAGTCTGCCCGACTTCTGGAAGGCTTTGCCGCCTCGTTCGACGAAACCCATGCCCCGCTCACCGTGCTCGTCCGCCTCGGCCTCATCCGCCTCCGCGCCGGAAACCGCGAAGGAGCACTGTATGCCTTCGAACAGGCCCGGCTCCAGGCGCCCTACGAGCCGGCGGTGCTGACCAGCCTCGGCAAACTCTACATGGATACCGGTCGTCACCTCGAGGCGCTGGATCTCCTCCAGGACGCTAGCGAACGCCTCCCCGAAGACCCCGACATCTGGCTCGGCCTCGCCCACGCCGCGCGCAATCTGGACGACCGCGAGACGTTCAAAAAAGCCAGCGACACCTACCATCTGCTCGCCGATAAGCCGGCATCGCCGGAGACGGAGTGAGGAGGGGTACTTCGGTCGTTTGAATCGTACTCGTACGCAGCGCCAGCGGTACTCGTTCTCGACACGGCATGCGTCGCCCCGATTCAACCATCGCAGTATTTGTGGGAACATGGAGCCCACGCTGAGTTTTGAGAAAATGCATTGAGATCAGAGGGTCCCCTCCTCATCGAGAGCCTGCCCCGTACTTGATACGGGGAGGGGAAATCCCGATCTTGATCGGGATGGGGTGGTTACCCCCCGCAGCCAACGCCTGCAATCGCTCAAGGCCTCGATTCCTTACCTGATCCGCATGGGGGTAAAGTCGCATCATCGTGTTGTTCGCGGCACTCGCTTCCCACCGCTGGGACGACAGGATCGCCTCTCGGGCGGCAGCGGCAATGCGCTCTTCAGGCCAGTACCCCGTCAGCCGCTCGAGTCCGGCAGCGATCAGCATGGCCTGCGGATTCCGGTGGTTGATCAAGACATCGACTTCCTCGCCGAGGACGCTGAGCTCAGGCTCTCCCCACAGTGAATCCGTAGCCAATTCGCCGCCAACGGCGGCGTAGCCGATGAGATGACTTGCGGCGAGTTGCTCCACCCAGAACGACGGCGCCAGCGTATCGTGCACGATCAACGAATCGCGAAACCGACGAACGCCCTCCGCGCGCGCCAGCCACGTGTCGCCACCAAAATACATCGCGTCGTAGAGGCGCGCGCCGAGTTGGGCGTGGTAGCCGTCTCGCAGGGAAACATCCGTCCACTCCGAGCCATCCGGGATGGCCACCAAATCGCTTGCTACGGGCGTTTCAAACCGCTCCATGAGGGAATCCGGCATTGGGGTGTCCAGTGACGATGCGTTGGGTTTCTGGCAGCCGGCGAGAACCAGCGCGAATAAAAAGAGCGTGCGCATCAGAGAGGTGCGTAAGAAGCTGTATGAACTCGGATCGTGGGGAAACGATATATCGTTTCTCTACGCCATTGGTTGCGTGTGAAATTGTGTCAGGTAGTCGTGGCGCTCCATTATGTTTCCACCCCGCCGGCTTCCGCCGCTTGCTTCTATCGCCGCCGGCTCCGTCCTTATCCCTCCTTCTAAACCAACCAACAGAACCCCATGTCCACCCTCGACATCGCCAACACGCTGGCCGACCTTTGCCGGCAGGGCAAAAACCTTGAAGCCATCAACACCCTTTACGCGGAGGACATCGTGAGTGTCGAAGCCAGTATGCCGCCCGGAATGGACCGGGAATCACGCGGCCTCGATGCGATCCGGGCCAAAAGCGCCTGGTGGGTGGCCAATCACGACGTCCATTCCGCCACCGTGACCGGCCCCTGGCCGCACGACGACCGCTTCATCGTCGGCTTCCAGTACGACATCACGCACAAACCCTCTGGCAAACGGATTCAGATGGATGAGGTCGGCCTCTTCGAGGTCAAGAACGGCAAAATCGTGCGGGAAGAGTACTTCTATGGCATGGGCTAAAGGGTTTAAGGTCTAACGTTCAAGGTTCAAAGTATACTGAGTGGGCCACCTTAAACCTCGAACCTTACACCATTCAGACAATGTTTTCCAGCGCCACCGCCGAGCACGCCGGCCAGACGGGGGTCTACCCGCTGGCCGGCCCCCCCGAGACGCCTTTGTGGCCCTCCACCGAGCCGGGTACCATGGCGCTCCGCCGGCTCCAGGTGCGCCTCCTGGCGCTCCTCCCGTTTGAGTGGATGCTCTGACGGGTCGCCGCTTCAATCTCACCAAACCCCATGAACGAAACCCCCGCCAAACCCGCCACCGTCGACGCCTACATCGCCGGCTTCCCGCCTGACGTCCAGGAGATCCTTCGAACCATCCAGGCGACCGTGCGCCAGGCGCTGCCCGAGGCCGACGAGAAGATCAGTTACGGCATGCCGGCTTTCGCCCAGCACGGCATGGTGATTTATTACGCGGCGTTTCAAAAACACATTGGCATCTACCCGCCGGTGAAGGGAGATGCCAAGCTCCAGACGGACATCGCCCGGTATCGGGGCCCCAAAGGCAACCTCCAACTCCCCTTGAGCGAGCCCATTCCGTACGACCTCATCGCCCGGATCGCCATCGCCCGCCTTCACGAGAATCTGGAAAGGAAGGCGATGAAGAAGAAGTGACATGGGTTTTTAGTTGTTCATTGCCGACCTGAACCCTTGTTGTAGAGACGCTCCTGTGGAGCGTCTCCTTAACGCGGCTATCGTTCGGAAAGCGTATACAGATTCGGAAACCTTGCCGAGACGCTCCACAGGAGCGTCTCTACACAGATGTTCTCAAAAGCACCATGGACAACATCCTGTTAAAACGCGCCGGCATCCTTCTCCTCGTAGCCGCTGGCTGCGCAACGCCCCCTGAATCCCGATCCCTCTTTAACGGCACCGACCTCACCGGATGGCACGCCGATGTGCCAGCGATGGATACCAGCGCCGTCGAAAGCTCGTTCTTCGTGCGCGACGGTTTGCTCGTCAGCGCCGGCACGCCGGAAGGGCACCTCATCACGGACGACGTGCACCAGAACTACCGCCTCGAAATCGAATACCGCTTCGCCGGCGAACCCGGCAACTGCGGCGCGCTCGTCCACGCCTCGACGCCGAGGGCGCTGTATGCGATGTTTCCAAAGTCGATCGAGGTCCAGATGATGCACGAAAACGCCGGCGACTTCTGGGTGATTGTCGAGGACATCGAAGTGCCGGACATGGAGGCCCGCCGCGGCCCCCGCGCCGAATGGGGGATCACCGAAGGCAAGGCCCGCCGCATCCACAACCTGACCGACGGCTCCGAAAACCCGGTCGGCGAATGGAATGCCATGACCATCGAGACGGTCGGCAATACCCTCCGGGTCTGGCTCAACGGGGACCTGGTCAACGACGGCTTCAACGCCACGGCCGACCACGGGCAGATCGCGCTCCAGGCGGAAGGGTCGGAGGTGGAGTTTCGAAAGGTCGTGCTGACCCCGATCACACAGCTAACGCCGGCTGAGTGAGGCGGGAACGCCGGGGGGTTGGGTGTGTTATGACCCTGGGGCCTGAATCAGGACCGTCAGGCAGATTTCGGGTCAACACTGGCTATCGCGACCAGGCCCCTCCCCGTATCGAGTACGGGGCAGGCTCTCGATACGAGGAGGGGCAAATCCCGTCAGCGCGAAGCGTAGACGGGATGGGGAGGAGCGAAATTATCTGAAGTATCCATCAACGAATCTTTAGGCAGCGTGATGCGAGCGTATATCCTGCTACTAATGGTTTCCCTTGCCGGCTGCGACGCGCTCGGCTTTCGCGATGACGGTGAAATGCGTTTCGACGTCAAAGGTGAACGCTTTACGCCGGAAACGACGATCGTGGCGCACTTAAAAAATTTCTCGGAGAAGCCGGCTTTTGTAGTCGCTTCGTGCGCTTATTCCGGGATGGAGAAACGGGTGGAGGAAGAGTGGATAGGGCTCTACTATACTAGAGTCGAGTGTGCTGAGGATGTGTTTTATACCCCAGTGCCACCGGGAGATTCGCTGCGGAAGGAGATCACGTCGCAATCGCTGAACCAGATCACAGATGAGCCGGTCGGCGAGTATCGCTTCGCATTGAGGGTATCCAGGGACGAGCGTTCCGACGGGGAGTGGGTGCGGTCGGAGTCGTTTGTGGTTGAGATAGAGTGAAGCAAGCGTCGGGTTACGCTTCGCTTCGTCGTAGAGATGGAATGAAGCAAGTGTCGGGTTACGCTTCGCTAACCCGACCTACGCGTTTACCCGGCCAACGGTGGATCAATGTCGGATTGACCTTTTTTAATCAGCCATTTATCGAACCTTCTTGACTCCGGATTCCGAGGCTCAACATGGCTAATAAAATTCCAGATTTTGCATCCGAAGCGGAAGAGCAGGCCTATTGGGATGCGCTTCCGGACTCGACCGAGGTAGTGGATTGGTCAACCGCGCGGCCGGTGACGATGGCGCGTCTTAAGCCCACCATGCGGACGATTTCGTTGCGACTGCCGGAGCACATGCTTGATCAACTCCGCGTGCTCGCCAACAAACGTGACGTGCCCTATCAATCTCTGCTGAAAGTGTATCTTGCCGAGCGTATCGAAGAGGAAATCCGAGGTAAGCGAAAGGCGTCGTGAAACCGCTTCGACCTACAGCGCCAATTTCTCCACGATGGCAGCCCAATCGGGGAAGCGCTGCTTGAGGTAATCGCCGGCGCGGCGAGCCTCGGTGTGGTGCGCGGTGGCGAGGGAGGTCTGGATCAATTCGTACAATGCCTCGGGGCTTTCCTCCAGCTTCAACGAGGTCTCCAGCGCCTCGATGGCCGGGCCGAACTGGCCCTGCATCCGAGATGAAATGGCGCGCAGCACAAACGGATACGGCGCCCGGGGGAAGGCGTTGACGGCCTCGTCGGCGATCCGTGTGGCCAGCGACAGGTCGCGGCGGGAGAGACTGTCCTGGAACTGGGTGATGTACTCGGGCAGGGTCTTCGCCGGCGCATAGCCGCCTTCCGGGAAATACCGCTTGATGTGCGCGCGGGAGAACAGCTGGCCATCGAGGATCGTCAGCACGCCGCGGTCGAACATCCCGTATTCTTCCCAGATCCGGATCGTCTCGCGTTTGCCGGTCGACGCGCCGTGTTCGATGCCGGCGGGGTTTCGGTAATACAACCCCAGCATCCCCGGATACCGGTAAAACGGCTCGTGGCGGCCGACGCGCAGCCAGAACTCGTAGTCGCCGGCCGAGATCAGATCCTCCCGAAACAAGCCGTAATCGTCGTGCAGTCGCTTCCGCCACATCGGCTGGGAGCCGATGATGCAGTGACGCTCGAGTTCACGGTAGGAGTACACCGGCCAGTCGAGGCGCCTGGTTGATGTCGTCGTCGCGAACGTCTCGTTCGGGACGCTGGTGTCGATCTGACCCGGGTATACGAGGGCGATGTCGGGGCTGTCGTCCAGGAAATCGGCCATGACCTCCAACGCGTCGGCCCGGTGGCGGTCGTCGGTGTTGGCACTCGTCAGGTACGCGCCGGCCGCCATCCCGATGCCGCGGTTCCAGCTCGCGTAAAGCGGCTCACGCGCCGGCGTACGCACGTAGCGGATGCGCTCGTACTGTCGCTGGAAGGCCTCGACAACCGCGCGTTCGTTTTGCGGACTCGCGGCGTCGACGACAACGATCTCGAGCCCGCCTTTTGCAAAAAGGGTCTGGCCGACGAGGTTCTCCAAACACCCCTGGATAAACGCCTCGGCGTTGTACGTCGATACCAGTGCTGTCACCCGGGGCGGGGCGCCGGCCACCGCTGGTTTGGGGCGGTACGCATCGTCGCCCGTGATCGCGTCGAATCCCGCCACGCCGGCCCGGAGGCGGTCGTAGATCGGCCGCGCCTTGTCGTGTTCGTCTATGGCGCGGAGCGTCCGCGCGAAATACCACTGGAGGCGGATGTCCTGCAATCCGGCCTGAAACGCCGCCGCGTATTCGCCAATCGCCTGCGCCGGCGCGCCGTTGGCCTCCAGGTAGAGGCCGCACCAGAGGCGGAGGTAGGCGTCGTTCGGGGTGTGCCGGGCATAGCGGTAATAGCCGCTATTGTACATGAGAAAGCTTGCGGCCCCGATGCGGCGGTCGGCGGCAAGGACCTGGGCCGACCAGCCGCCGGCGAGACTCGTCCTCAGATCCACGCCTTCATCGCCCAGCGAATCCGCCAGCGTATGGGCCGTCGAAGGGGAGGGACCGCCGGGCCACACGTGGTTCCGGCGCGGTTGAGCGAGCAGCCGCTCGTAACAGGCATTCATAGCAACGGCTGCGTTGTCCGCGCCGAAGTGCGCGCGGGCATAGGCGGCGGCGTTGCGGCCGAGGCGCAGGCGTTCTTCGGGATGATGGTAGAGGTGCTCGATGGCCTCGCGGTAGGCGGCCGGCGTATCGACAATCAGCCCGGTTTGTTCGTGATCGACGAGGCGGACGACGCCGCCGTACGGGAAAACGACGGGCGGAACGCCGGCGTACATCGCCTCCTGCAAGTTCAACTCGGCCGCGGCGTACGTCTCGGGGCAGAGCGGGTAGCCGTAGACATCCATCGTGGCGAGGACGCCGGCGATATCCTCCACATACCCTTTAAACTCGAACCGATTCGCCGCGCCCAGTGCCGCCGCCTGCTGGTGGAGCTGTTCCTGGATCCCGTTGCCGCAGACGACAAAGCGCACGTCCGGAATACGGATCGACGCGCTCATCGGCACATACTCCGGGTGAATCTTGACGAAGCTGACGGTGCCGATGTAGCCGACGTTGAAGCCGGCGTGCGCCCGGGGCGCCACATCCTTCACCCGCTCGAGGTCTGCCGGCGCCAGCACCATCGCCTTCTTTTCTTCCGGCAATTCGTGGAAGATCGCGTTGGTTTCGTAGGTAAACGGGTTGCAGGCGATCGTCAGGTCCGCCATCGCCGCGAGGTCCGGCGAGATCAGCTGCGGCGCGGCCGTGCCGGCGACATGGTGCCATACGGCAAGCCGGCAGGCCGGGAAGTTCGAGCGGACGAACTGCGTCACCGCCGGCGCATTCCAGCACTCGATCTGCACGATGTCCGCCGCCGCGATGGCCGCATGCAACGCTGCAGTATCCGGCAGCGCCACTACCTCGATCCCCGCCTC
>JBGSPJ010000574.1:0-3511 GCA_041738655.1 Rhodothermales bacterium
TGTCCGGCCGCGCCAGATAGTTGGCCGCCAGCACCGACGCCGCCGCGGTCCGGTGCAGCGTGATCGCCGCCGCGTCCATTACCGCGAGCGTAGTGCCGGTGGCGGTGTCGAACAGGAGGTACTGCCCCTGGATCGAGGGAATTCCCTGAGCGGGATTGTCCGGGTAGACGGTGACGAGTTTGACGCCGGCGAGGCCGTTTGCGCCGGTCGTCCACGCCGGCATCACCAGCAAAATTCCAGGAGAGCCGATCTCGTGGTGTTGCCGCACCGGCGAGATCACCTCGCGCCCGAACTGTGCCCCCAGCGCCTCGACGAGTGGGCGCCAGGGGAGCCGGGAAGCCACTTCATCGGCGGGGTAGAGGCGCATGGTCCGTTATTGATTATCGATCTGCGCCTTCTGCAGCTTCCCGCTGTAGTCGATGTAGACGCTTTTCGTCTCCGTGTAGAAATCAAAAACCTCCCAACCGCCTTCGCGGTGACCGTTGCCGGTGGCCTTGACGCCGCCAAACGGCATATGCGCCTCGGCGCCGATCGTCGGGCCGTTGATGTACGTGATGCCGGCTTCGATGTCCTGCATCGCGCGGAAGGCGATCGTCACATCCTTCGTGTAGATCGACGACGAAAGTCCGTATTGGGTGTTGTTAGCGACGGCGATGGCCTCCTCATACGACGAAACCTTGAGCACCGACAGCACCGGACCAAAGATCTCCTCCTGCGCAACGCGCATGTTCGGCGTCACGCCGGTGAAGACGGTTGGCTCGAAGAAATACCCGGTCTCCAGGCCGGCGCCCGTCGCGCGTTTGCCGCCGCAGGCAATCGTCACGCCCTCCGAGCGGGCGACGTCCATGTACGACGACACCTTGTCGAACGCTTTCTGGTTGATGAGCGGGCCCACCTGTACGCCGGCGTCGTTGCCATAGCCAAGCTTAAGCTTCCCTGCCGCCGCTACGAGGCGGGCGACGAGTGTGTCGTGGATCGATTCATGGAGGATGAGCCGGCTGGTGGCCGTGCACCGCTGGCCGGTGGTGCCGAAGGCCCCCCAGAGCACGCCCTCAAGCGCGAGGTCCAGGTCCGCATCCGCCAGCACGATCTGCGGGTTTTTGCCGCCCATCTCGAGCGAGACGCGTTTGTTCATCCGCCCGCAGACCTCCGCGATTCGGCAGCCCGTCGCCGTCGACCCCGTGAACGAGATCGCGTCGATGCCCGGATGGTTCACCATGGCAGCGCCAGTGGCGCCGGCGCCCTGGACCAGGTTGACGATACCCGCCGGCAGGCCGGCGTCGATGAACACCTGCACGAGGAGCATCCCACTGTGCGGCGCGTCTTCACTGGGCTTAAAGACCACGGTGTTGCCGGCGGCGATGGCGGGAAACATCTTCCAGGTAGGCACAGCCACCGGGAAATTCCACGCGGTGATCACCCCGATAACCCCAACCGGGCGGCGGACGCTCATGTTGAACTTGTTCGGCAGCTCGCTCGGCACCGTGTGCCCGAAAAGCCGGCGCGTCTCCGACGCCGCGTAATAGGCCGTATCGATAGCTTCCTGGACATCCCCCTTCGTCTCCGTGAAGGTCTTGCCCATCTCCCTGGTCATCTCGAAAGCGATGGCATCCTTACGCTCGGTAAGCAGGTCCCCGATGCGCTTCAGATAGTCGCCCCGCTGCGGCGCCGGTATCCGGCGCCAGGTCTCGAACGCCTTACGAGCGGCCTTGACGGCCTGGTCGACATCCGCCTCGCCGGATTGTGGGAAGTGACCGATCACGTCGGCACTTCGGGCGGGGTTGGTGTCGACAAACGTGGCGCGGTCGGCGGCCTCCTGCCACTGACCGCCGATGTAATTCTTGAACGAAGTAGCCATGACTTTCGATTGGGTTCGTACGCGGGTAATGGACTAAGCGGGCGCAGGGATTCTCGGACACCAGAAACGGAGCCGTGTACTGGCCCGGGCGATGCACGTTCCTCACGGACAGCGTATATTGGCCCCGCCGGCGACGGGTGCGCGAAGGAACATCTCACAACGTTTGCACGTGTCGGGTGATCCCGGCGCCAATCGGCGGCTTTTCGCCAACTCCGGGCCCAGTACAGCCACGCCATGGCGTGGCCCTGCTTCCGCGATCCTCAACGATGACTCCCATGTCTCTGACTTCCAACGCCAGAACGCTCACCGACAAACTCTCCAGACGCGGTCGTGAGGTAAAACCGAGCGGCATCCGCAAGTATTTCGAAATCGCCGCTACGATGGAGAACGTCATCTCCCTGGGTATCGGCGAGCCGGACTTTGTATCCCCCAAACCGATCATCGACGCGGCCATGCAGGGCCTGCGGGACGGGAAGACGGGCTATACGGCGAACAGCGGGTTGATGGAGTTACGCGAATTGATCGCGGCGGACCTCCAGAGCCGGTACGGCGTCGCCTACGATCCGAAGACCGAAATCATCGTGACGGTGGGGGTGAGCGAGGCCATGCTGCTGGCCATGCTCGCGCTGGTCGACCCCGGCGATGAGGTCCTCATCCCCGAACCCTGTTTTGTCTCGTACGGTCCGACGGCGCAGTTCGCCGGCGGCGAAGTCGTGTACGTGCCCACGTCCGTCGAAAACCAGTTTCAGGTCACCGCCGAGGACATCGCCTCCCGGATCACGCCCCGCACGAAGATGCTTTTCCTCGGGTATCCGAACAATCCGACCGGCGCGGTGCTGTCGCGAAAGTCGCTCGAGGCGATCGCGGAAGTGGTGGAGGAGCACGATCTGATGGTGCTGTCGGACGAGATCTACGACCAACTCGTCTACGGCCAGGCGCGCGAGAGCGGCCACGTGTGTGTGCCATCGGTGGCCGGCCTGCGGGAGCGGACCGTCCTCCTCGGCGGGTTCTCGAAGAACCATGCGATGACGGGATGGCGGATCGGCTACGTCTGCGCGCCCCGCGAAATCGCCACGGCGCTCTACAAGCTCCATCAATACGTTGTCATGAGCGCCCCGACCCTCGGCCAGATCGGGGCCGTGGCGGCATTGAAGTATTGCGCCGACGATGTCGAGCGGATGCGTCAGGCCTACGACAGCCGGCGCCGGCTGATCGTCGATGGCTTCCGGAATGCCGGCATGCCGACGTTCGAGCCCGAAGGCGCCTTCTACTGCTTCCCGGATGTCCGGTCCACCGGTCTTACCTCCGAGGAATTCGCGCAGAAACTCCTGCAGGAAGAGCGCGTGGCCGTTGTACCGGGTGATGCCTTTGGGCCCAGCGGCGTTGGGTATGTGCGCTGCTCGTATGCCACGGCGTACGACAAAATCGAAGAAGCTGTCCGCCGGATCACCCGGTTCGCACAGCGTCATCAGGCCTGAATCGAATCATGCGGCATCGTCGTCCCGTCTTCCTGAGCGTTTCGTCTGGTATCGTGTTCGTTGCTGTCCTGGCGACGCTCGCGGGATGCTCGGGGCGCCGGCCATCCGAGCCGGATCCGCCGGCTTACCGGCCCCGGGTCATCCAGCCCCGCACGGCCCCGACGCCGCCGCCCGA
>JBGSPJ010000575.1:0-3308 GCA_041738655.1 Rhodothermales bacterium
GGGCGGCGGCGCGGGCGCGGCGGAGGTCGCTGTGCGGGGAGTCCTGGAGCACCTGGTCGGCCGTGTAGCCGTGAACGGTGGTCATATAGCCGCGCTTGACGCCGAAGGCCTCATCGAGGACCTTGACGAGGGGGGCGTGACAGTTGGTGGTGCAGCTGGCGTTGGAGACGACCTGCTCCTTGCCGGTCAGCACGTGGTCATTGACGCCCAGCACGACCGTCGCGTCCACTTCGCCTTTGGCGGGGGCCGAGATGATCACTTTCTTGGCGCCGGCCTGTAGGTGCAGGGCCGCCTTGTCGCGGGCCGTGAAGACGCCGGTCGATTCGATGACGACGTCGCAATTCAGCGCGCCCCAGGGAAGATTCTTCGGGTCGCGCTCGCTGTAGACCTTGAACGAGTCCGAGCCGACGATGATCGAGCCGTCCTTCTCTTTGACCTCGCCCTTGAAAATGCCGTGGACCGAGTCGTACTTGAAGAGGTGCGCGAGGGTCTTGGCGTCGGTGAGGTCGTTGATGGCGACGACGTTGAAGGTGCCGGGTTTGGCGGCCAGGATGGCGCGAAGCGCAAGCCGGCCAATACGTCCGAAACCGTTGATGCCTATTTTAATGGCCATGGTAGTCGATTCCCCATTGGGACTGGTGGTACAAGTGGAGGGAGGGCCATGAAGGGTTTAAGGTTCGGGGTTTAAGGTTCAAGGAGGAGTTGGTTTTTCGTTAAACCTTAAACCTGGAACCTTAAACAGACCTTAATGGCCGGCGGCAAGATAACGGAGGGCGCAATAGCACGACAAACCCGCGCGGTGAATTAATCAAAAAATGACCAAATTTAGCATTTTGCGTAAAAGCAGGGGTTTTCCGGGATACCAGTTCCCTCAGGCGCGTATGAAAGCCCCTCAACACGGCGTGGCCGGCCGTGCGTGCGCCGGCTCCGATTCGTTTCATCACTTTTGTAGATCCGTACGATCCGATCATGGCAACCCATAAGGCACCGACGCGTGTATCGCGGCGTCACGAGCTTCGCGAAGACCAGGTGATCACCTTTTATAGCCGGCTGGCGCTATTTTTCGACGAAAACCGGACCCTTGTATTCGGGGTTGTTGGCGCCGTGGTGGTGTTGTTGATCCTGGGCGCCGGCTACAGCCTCTTCAAGGAAAAGAAAGAATCCCAGGCTCAGACGGCACTCGCCGCGGCTGTACGGGCGTACGAGCGGGGAGACTACCAACTCGCGCTCGATGGCACAGAATCCGGCGCGGCCGGGCTTCTGGAGGTCGCCCGTGAATACGGCGGCACGGATGCCGGCAATCTCGCCTCGTATTACGCGGGGGATGCGTTGTATCGCCAGGGCAAATTTGCCGAGGCGTTGCCCCATTTTGAGGACTTCGACAAGGGCGATACCGTACTGGGTGCCGCGGCCTATGCGGCCGAGGCGGCCATCTACGAAAACACCGGCGATTTTGCCCGCGCCGCCGAACGGTATGAACGCGCCTCGACGGTGTTCGCTACGGACTTCACCACGCCGCAGTACCTGCTGAACGCCGGCCGCAGCTACGAACGCGCCGGCAACTTCGCGAAGGCGCGGACGATGTACGAACGCATCAAAGCCGACTACCCGGAGTCCGCCCCGGCCCGCGAAATCGACTATTATACGGCCCGCCTCGACGCCCTCGCGGCCTCGAAGTAATCCGCCGGCGGCGCGGATTGACCGTACCGTACGGTGTTGATTTCCGACCCCGATTACGCACTCCGCCGTCTCCGGACGTACATTCCCTGCACGCAAACGCATAAATCCCCGGGGATATATGCGTTTGTCGTTTTCAGTTGCCGCTCCCACCCTCGGTCCTTCCCCGGCAACGCGCCACCTGTCCGCACGCTCGCCCATGGCCAACGCCAGTATTCTTGTCATCGACGACGAAGCCAGCATTCGCCGCACGCTCCGGGAAATCCTGGAATACGAGGAATATGAAGTCGACGAAGCTGTCGACGGAGAATCCGCCCTGGCCAAACTGCGCACCGGTCGCTACGACCTCGCGTTGCTAGACGTCAAGATGCCGCGGATGGATGGACTGGAAGTGCTGCAGACGGTGAGTAAAGAGCTGCCCGAACTGCCCGTCGTCATGATTTCGGGGCACGGGACGATCGAGACGGCGGTAGAAGCGACGCGGCTCGGAGCGTTCGACTTCATCGAAAAGCCGCCGGATCTGAACCGGCTGCTCGTCACGCTGCGCAACGCGCTCGACAGGTCGAACCTGCAGGAGGAAAACCGCCGGATGCGGCAGACCATCGTGGAGCACCACGAGGCGCGGTTGCTCCCGATCATCGGGGAGAGCGCGGTCATGCAGCGCATCAAGGACACGATCAAACGGGTGGCGCCCACGGAAGCGCGGGTGTTGATCACCGGGGAAGCCGGCACGGGCAAGGAGCTGGTCGCCAAATGGATCCACCACCTCTCGCCGCGCAAGGACGGTCCGATGGTGGAAGTCAACTGCGCCGCCATCCCGGGGGAATTGATCGAAAGTGAGCTGTTCGGGCACGAAAAGGGATCGTTTACAGGGGCGACCAAACAACGGATCGGCAAATTCGAGCAGTCGCACGGCGGGACGCTTTTTCTGGATGAGATCGGGGACATGAGTCTCTCCGCCCAGGCCAAGGTGCTGCGCGCCCTGCAGGAAAACCGAGTGAGCCGGGTCGGCGGCGACCGCAGCATCCCCGTGGATGTCCGGGTTGTCGCGGCGACGAACAAGGACCTGCTGGCCCAGATTGACGCGCACGAGTTTCGCGAGGACCTGTACCATCGCCTCAGCGTCATCCTCATCCATCTCCCCCCGCTTCGCGAGCGCCGCGAAGACATCCCGCTGATGATCCCGACGTTCAGCGAACACCTCATCCACCGCAACGGGCTTCCGGCCCGGCGGTTTTCGGACTCCGCCCTGAAGCTGCTGGCCGAGTTCGACTGGCGCGGCAACGTCCGCGAACTCCACAACGTCATCGAGCGGCTCCTCATCCTCAGTGAGGGCGACGAGATCCTGCCGCGCGATGTGCAGCGATACGTGCAGCCCAATGCCGGCGCCGGCGGCGCCTCGCTGGCGAGTCTGCTGGATCAATACGAATCATTCAGCGACTTCCGCGACCATGCGGAGAAGCTGTTTATCGAGCACAAGCTCACGCTCAACGAGTGGAACATCAGCCGCACGGCCGATGCGATTGGCATCCAGCGTTCGCATCTCTACAACAAGATGGGCAAGTATGAAATCGAACGGCATGGATGAGGCCCACCGGGATGTCGCCGTGCCGGCTGAGGGCGGCCGGCCG
>JBGSPJ010000614.1:0-3293 GCA_041738655.1 Rhodothermales bacterium
GTCGGCTTGCGGTACCGCTCGAAGTCGTTGGCAGCCAGCGTCAGTTGCTTCTTCAACGTTCAACCTCACGCGATCTTCGTCTACCCGCGAGTTTACCGAGCGATACTCATCGTGACGACAGTTTTGCGGACCTTCCCTAGGTCGACCTCCTCTGCGAGAGTAGCCCCACAGACAATAAATGGCTTTTCAAGGTAGTGGGTCTGAAAGCTGGCGTGCCACTGAGGAAAGCCACGGGTGATCTTTGCGTACTCCGGGATTGAGAAGATTAGTCCCCCGCGAGGTCCGCCGAGGTCCATTGCACGGCCATGAAGGTGCACTATCTGGAGTGTGTTCACGTCGCTCACGAGGGGAACCACGTTATCTTTCCAGTCTAAGCTCACTAAGTTGTCGAATATGTTTGTCGATCGCGCTGCTGCGAATGCCTTGTCTAGCACGTCGTCGATATTGAAGGTCCAGATGCGTTCCCAATGGATACTGAATAGCAGGCCCTGCCATGTGGGATTGCAATTAGTAAAGCGGGAAATTAGCCAGTTCTGAAGTTGCCTCTTATCGATGCTTTCTGCTTCTTCGTATGCTAGCGGCAGCTTCTTGGCTTCGTCTGGGTTGAGTTTGAGTTTAAATTGAAGAGTAATTTCAGCTGACAGAGTTGCGCCGTCTCGGAGTTCTACGCCGTCGCCGCCTTTGCATCCATAGCTTGCACCGGCGCCTAGGAGCAAGTTGTACTTACCTTCATGGAGTCCACGTAGGAGTTGATCTCGGTCCTCCTGCTTTAATCCCAAACTCAAGAACGTTTTCATTTTTATAGTCTCGGGAGGCGTCACTCTGGAGTACATGCTTGTTATACGACCATGCGCAAATCTTGTGTATAAGGGTATGGCAAGAAGGTGGCGGTGGACGCTGTTGAAATGAAGGTGTGACGATCAGTTTCATCAGCTCGGTAGTTTTGTTACCTTTAGGGTCACGATAGGATCGTTTCGCGTTTCCGTCAAAGTGAGATCACGATCCGTTGAGGAGTCGGTGCGCGAGAAGGCGGGCGAGTTACTTTAGGCGCCCGCACCAAAGGCTGGGTACCACAGCTTCCGCGCCGCTGGCTCGAATATTAATACCCCCAGATCACCCGATACTCTTTCCCGTCCCCCTGCCCTCCGAAACGCCCTGCCTTCTCATCGACCCGCACGCAAAGACGAGGGCGAGCACCCTCCTTCTTACAGGTCGTCAACTCAGCCTTGCTCCCTTCACCTTCCCACCTCTTCGCCGTCTCTTCCATCTGCGCAATCTGCTCCGCGAGAAATAGCTTCCTCTGACCGAGAACATCAATCTCGGCACGTAGCCACCACGTTACCGAAAGACTGATGGCCAACGCACTGAAGCCGCCGATGAGGCTCCAGATCAGGACAACCTGCCACCAGTCGCGCTGGATCCCGGCCTGCGTCGAATTCAGTTCCGCGATGACCTGCCTGGCCGCCCGGCTGGATGCCTCCAACGCCTCGGCGGTTTCCTGGCCGGCATCCATCATCCGTCTCGCCAGCCCCTGGGACAACGTCTCGAATCCGATTCGCATGGTCCCCGCCGTCGCGTGACTGACGGCCTTTTCCAATTGAGGTGCCATCGCCTCGATCGCCGCCACGCTTTTCGCATTCGCCTTGGATTGCTGCGCGAGTTGAGCGCGCGTCGCCTCCAGCTCCTTGAGCGACTTCTGCACCATCCCGTACAGCACCTCGAGCTGCTGCTCCTCTTTCATCTCGTCTGATCCTTGATCGTTGCTCGCCGCCCTGACCGCTGCTCCTCACCCGATCGGGTGACTACCGACCTCTGCCACGATCCAGATCCGGATCTCTGCCAGGCGTCGGGTCGCGCGAGACCTCGGGCGCCTTGGTCAACGCCTTTGCTTGGGCGGCCCGTGCCTGCTTTGCCTCGAACTGCGCGAAAGTGTTCCCGGCCCGCGTCTTGATGTCATCGAGCGTCCGGGCTTTCTCCTTCGCCTTTTCTTCGGCCAGCGCCCTCCGCTGTTCCTCTCCTCTAGCCCGGAATGCCTCGAACCGCTCCTTGGCCTGACGGGCCAAGTCCTGGATCGCCCGCGTTGCCACCTCCAGCATCCCGCCCAGATCGATACCGCGCCGGGCGCCGAACCGGTCGACCACCTCGCGCGGATGCTCATCCGGATTGCCGACTGGATCGGCAATTGCTTTCTGCGCAGCGAGAGTTCGATCCAGCGAACGCCTGGCCGCCGGCGCTGTCGTCATTGCTGTGGTCGGTGCCATAGCCGCGGGATAGTCCAGCGTCGTCTCCTTCGCGTTCGAGCGCGACAGCCGCTCGGCCAGGTGCCGGTACTCAGCGAACTGACTCTGGTCGTAGTACATCGCCACCGTGTCCCGGTGCCGTGTCATCGCCACGTACGTCAGATGCCGGTCCATTGAGCTCGAGGCGAGCACGAACGCCCGGTCCACCGTCGCGCCCTGGCTCTTGTGGATCGTCGTCGCATACCCGTGGTCGAGGTCCTTGTACGCCGCCAGGTCCACCGTGATGCGTTTGCCGGAATCCTTCTGGCCGTCGGCATCCAGCGTCACATCCAACGCGCTAGGCGCCGCCTGCTCGACCGTGCCGAGCGTCCCGTTCTTCACGCCCAACGCCGGATCATTGCGCAGGAACACCACCCGGTCACCAGCCGCAAAGGATCGCTCGCCGCTTTCGGTCGCATAGGTCCGCTCGTTGGCCAACGTCCCTCGGGCCAAAAGCACATCACGGATCACATCGTTGAGCTGGCGGACATCGGCCCGCCGATGCGCGAGCACGATCCGACTGCCCTCGGGCCGGGCCCGTCGATCATCAAGATAGTCCCTCACCAGTGCGACCTGCGCTTGCACAGAACTCTCATGACCTCGCACCCGCCCCCGTTCCTCATACGCGTCGAGCGCCTCGCGAGTGCGGTGCTGCCCGAACGCCACCGAGGCCTCCCGCATCCAGCCCTGCTTCTGCCGTCGCACTTCTTCGAGCGACACCATCCCGGTGCGCTCGGCGATCGCCCGAAACGCCGCCCCGGCATTGATCGGCTGCAGCTGCTCTGGGTCACCCACCAGCACCAGCTTCGCCCCCGCCTGGTCGGCCTGCGCGACGAACTTCGCGAGCTGCCGCGACGACACCATCCCGACCTCATCGATCACCAGCACATCGCGCGAGCTCAGCGGATTTCGGTCCTGCTTCCAGCCGTATTCCCACGACGCGAGCGTGCGGCTCTCGATGCCGCTCGACGCCTGCAGGCCTTCGGCCGCCTTGCCCGACAACGCCGCCCCGAC
>JBGSPJ010000623.1:0-3081 GCA_041738655.1 Rhodothermales bacterium
GGCCGGCGGCCACGGCTATTGCGCGGCCGTCGACGGCCTCGACGAGCGCCGCGTTCGCCGCCATCATCTCATCGCGCGTGATCAGGTTGAACCGGCTGGTACCGACCGTCATAAGCAGGACCGGCGCGCCGTGCTCCACCAGGAAGTTGGCGTACCGTCGGATGGCGGCGTAGTCCACGGACTCATCGCTCGTGAACGGGATCGGGATCGGAAACACCGGGCCGCGGATGCGGGCCTTGAGGGCGTCGTAGCGGGAAGGGGTTGGTTGCATGGTGGGATGAGGGTGTTTTACGCCGTGGCCAGCCGCTCCTGCATGAGGGCTTCGGCCATCTGGAACTGGTAGGGATAATCGATATCCAGCGACCGTTCGGGCGGCATGGCGTAGCCGACCATCGGTTCGTGGAAGAAGGTGCCGTTGGCCAGGAAGCGCGTTACGGAGGCCATATACAGCGCACCGTTGGGGTGATAGGCCGTATCGATCGCCTGGCTTCGGGTGGTTCGAAGGTAGGTCTCCGGCTCGCGCATGGCAAGGCCGGCATCCTCCCCGATCGTCATCGCCAGTTGGGGCGGAAACTCGTAGTTCGTGACGGCGATGAGGCTGACGTCGCCCGACTGCCGGGCGTAGAGGGCTGCGGCGCGGCGCACGTCCTCGGCCGTGCGGAACGGGCAGGTTGGCAGCATGACGGCCACGTGGCTGTAGCGTTCGCTCATGCCGTCCCGCCGCAGGTATTCCTCCGCGACGCGAACCATCGGAACGGTGTCGCCGGCGAGGGTGGCGACACGTTCGTCCGTGCCGGCGCCCCATTCGCGGGCCACGGCGAGGATCTCGGCATCGTCGGACGAGACGATGACATCGGCGAACACACCCGACTCGAGGGCGGCTCCGAGGGTATAGGCCAGCAACGGTTTGCCGGCGAGGGGGAGGACGTTTTTGCGGGGCACGCGCCGGGAGCCGCCACGAGCCGGGATGAGGCAGAGGATCTTGGACATGGACATCAGGCCGGCAGCGCGGCGAAGGTATCGGTGAAGCGGGAACGGATGAGGTGTGCGTCGCGCACGGACTGGCGGATGATGGTGCAAACACGGTCCACATCCTCCAACGACAGGTCGTTCGACGTCGGCAGGTTCATCCCGCGCGCCGCGAGGGACGCCGTGACCGGGAAGTCGCCATGGGCATAGGGGATGTACGCCGGCTGGTCGTGCAGCGGGCAGAAGAAGTTGCGCGTCTCGACGCCGTGTTCGGCAAGCACGCTGCGAAGCGTGTCACGGTCGAGGCCCAGGACCGACTCGTCGATGAGGATCGAGTAGAGCCAGAAGATATTCCGCGCCCAGGGGGCTTCCGGGGGCAGGATGATGCCCGGGAGATTGGCGAGGCCCCGGGTATAGCGGGCGACGATTTCGAGGCGTTTCGCGAGGAACGCATCCACGCGTTCCATCTGGGCGACGCCGATGGCCGCCTGGATGTTGGTCATCCGGTAGTTGAAGCCGGCGAAGAGGTGCCAGTAGCGCCGGCCCTTATCCATCCCATGATCCCGAAGGATCGCCATTTTCTCGTGTAGGCTGCGGCGGTTGGTGGTCACCATCCCCCCTTCCCCGGTGGTGATCACCTTGTTGGCGAAGAAGCTGAAGCAGCCGACATCGCCGAAGGTACCAACCTGCCGGCCCTTGTATTCAGCCCCGAGCGCCTCGGCGCAGTCTTCGACGACAAACAAATTATGCCGGCGAGCAATGGCCATGATCGGGTCCATGTCACACGGATGACCGTAGAGATGGACCGGCATGATGGCGCGGGTGCGCGTGGAGAGGGCCTCGCGGATCCCGTCGGCGCTGAGCGTCCAGGTCTCGGGGTCGACATCGGCGAAGACGGGAATGGCGCCGGCGTGGATGACGGCGTTGGCCGAGGCGCCAAACGTGAGGTTCGGGACGATCACCTCATCCCCCGGCCCGACGCCGAGGGCGACGAGGGCCAGGTGCAGCGCCGTGGTGCCGCTGGACGTGCAGAGCGCGTGTTCGCTGCCGACGTAGGTGCGGAACGTCTCCTGAAACCGGTTGACGTATTCGCCCTGCGACGAAATCCAGTTCGTGGCGATGCAGTCGCTGACGTAGTTGAGCTCGTTGCCGCCGAGCGCCGGCTGGGTGACCGGCAGGCGCCACATCTCCGCCCACGAAATGAGGTCCACCGGCTGCCCGTTCTCGTTGAGGAGCGGCAGGTGGCGGACGCGTTCGTTGAGGAGTTTGAGGTTGTCGGCGCGGGCCGCGCTGGCCGAGCCGGCGGTGAAGGTGCGGTTCATGTAACGCTCGATCGGTTCGTCGAGCGAGGCGCCGGCGAGGAGGGCGCGGCGGACGTCGCCATCCGTGAAGAGCCCCACCATCACCCCGTCGTCATCGACAACGAAGACGACGCCAAAGATGCCCCGGTTGAGGGCGCGGAGCAGGCTCTCGACAGAGTCGGTAGCGCGCAGGAGGTTATCCGTGATCGATCGCATGGAGTTGAGGGCGTTCGGGGTGAAGGAGGCCGGCGACGAGATCGCGTTGCTGGAGCATCTGGCTGATCGACAGCCCGTAGGCTTCCAGGACGAGGGTCGCCTCGGGGAAATGGCGGACGATGGGCCAGAACCAGGAGTCGGCGCGGACGGGCAGGTTCTGGTCGGACCAGCCGTCGTTTTCGCTGAGATGAAAGGCTTCGATCCGATGGGCCAGCCGGAGGCAGAATTCGCTGGGCATGAAGTCGCACGTCTTGCCCGAGACAATCAGGTGGCCGACATCGACGAGGACGCCGAGGTTGCGGTCGTTGAGGCGCGCGAAGAAGCGCTCGAAGTCTTCGGCGGTGACCATGAGCAGGTGCCGCGCGCCGATCGGCCGGCGGGCCTGGACGTTGTTTTCGACCAGGAGCCGGACGCCGGCGGCGCGGGCGTACGTACTGAGCGTAGCCATGCTCTCGCAGAATCGGTCGAACGCACGCTCGAACGCATCCGCGTCGACCTTCAGGGCGAGGACGGCCTGGGCCTCCGCGTCGCCGAGTTGCTCGGGCGTTAGGGCGGCGACGAAGCCGCCGTGGACGCTGTAAAACGGCGCCCCGAG
>JBGSPJ010000631.1:0-6144 GCA_041738655.1 Rhodothermales bacterium
CGGCCGGCATCGGCATCGTGTGGCCGCCGGCAAGGTTGCTGTTGGCGATAAACACGCGCCGGCCGTCTGCCGAGACGACACTGCCGTCGGGCTGTGAGATCCCTTCCCCTTCAATAACCTTGACGATCTCGAGGGATTCCATGTCTACAACCGACACGACGTCGGCCATCTTGTTGCCGATGTATACATAGCGGCCATCCGGCGTAAAGGCAGGGTGCCACGGGGCCATCCGCATGTCGAGCGTCTTGACAACCGACAACTCCGGTGTCTTCGTAACATCGTACACAAAAAACTTGGCGCTCAACTCACCGCCGACAACGAGCCGGGTACCGTCCGGCGAAAAGGCGAACTGGACGAAGGCGTGGATCGGGCCATCGATATCGTGCAGGGCGATCTCTTCGGTTTCGATATTGTAGGTGATGAACCGATTCTCGGACATGCTGCCGGCGAACACGAACTTACCCTGCGGATCCACCGCGAGCGCGTGCGGGCGCGCGATGAATACATCGACTTCCTCGATCGACATATCCTCCCGATTTACGACGCCCATTCGTTTGGGGGGATTCACCGCCGTCATCGACCGCGCCACGTATAGCGTGTTTTCGGTGGGATGGAGGGCCAGCATGCCCGGCGTCTCGAACTCCGCCTGGCCGACGAGTTCGCTGGCCCGGTTGAACTTCAGGATGCGGTTGGCGCCGATGAGGGTGACGTACCAGTACGACCCATCGGGTTCGACGACGATGTGGTGCGGCTTGGCGTTGGCCGTGAAGCCAAGGGCCTGAAGGTCGACGGTGGCGACGAGTTCCAGGCTTTCGCTGTTAATGACCGACACGGCCGCGCTGCTCTGGTTGCAGACGTACACGTACGCCGGCTCAATACGCATCGGAGCCATCGAGTGGGCCTCCGGCTCACCAACCGACGGGCCGCTCTGCGCGCAGGCGGATGCGGTAAACAGGAAAGCCAGCGCGAATGCGCCGGCGATGGCTGAGGCGAATCGGTTCATCATACGAGGTCCCAAAAAGAAAGAAGACTCCCGGCAAAGCACCAGGTTCAAGGTATAATACTTTGGACAGTTTACAAATCAGGGCGCTGCCGCTTGACAAATCAGGACCCCCCCCGTATCAAGTACGGGGAGGGGCCTGATCGCAAGGAACGGTCCAGCTACAAAAAGTGTCCGCAGTATTTGCTAGCATGTTCAAGGTTAATGGCTCAAGGTTCAAGGGTAAATGTAAAAGGTGCCGTAGACCTTAAACACTCGCCCTTGAACCTTGAACCCTAAACCTTAAACCCCTTAGATGTCCAGATTCTGCGTTTTGAGCAGGAAGAGCCCTTCGCCGATGCTGGTCACGGGGATGACACCGCTCTTGAAGTACGGGTAGGTGCTCCAGGCGCCGCCGAAGCTGATGCCCTCTTCGTTCGGCGTCGTGTCGAAATGGCCCCACTCCACCGGGTTGGCCGGATCCGTGATATCGAGGATGCGCAGGCCGCTGGTGTAGTTCGCCTGATACATCATATTCCCTTTCACGTACAGGTTATGGTCGATCGACTCGGTCGACAGCATGTATTCTTTCACGAGCTGCGGATCGTCCAGGTCCGACACATCCCAGATGAGCGTACGGGTGTGCGTCACGTTGCCGCCCATCTCGTCCAGCTCGTCATTCATGTAGAAGAACCGCTGATCGTCGGTGAGCCATCCCTGGTGCGAGTAGCCCACATTCGGGTACGTGGCGCGGGAGAGGGCAACCGTATTCGACTTATCGGAGACGTCGGCGATGCTGATGGCGGTCTCATTTGAGCCAAAGCAGATCTCCTTGCCCTGGTGGTCGGCATCGGGGCCCCGGTATACGACACACTGCGCGTCGTGGCTATAGCCCGTGCTGGCGCGGCCCGTCGTGGGATCCGAGAAGCAGCCGGCGAAGGAAGGCATGAGTGGCTCGCGGATATCGATCATGTGGAGCCCACCGCCGCAGGTTTCGCCACCCGAACTGCTGCCGACCGCGTACGCGAAGCCGGTTTCCTCGTTGATGACGATGTTGTGCGCGCTGGCGATGCCCGTGTAATGCGCATCGGGTGCAAAGGTCGCGGGCATATCGGCCGGCTTGATCTCCCGCAGTTTGCGGAGGTCGAGCACCTGCATGCCGTGAGCCGCCGCGCCGTCGGCGACGACGAACACGTGATCTTTGTAGACCTTCATATCCCGCCAGGTGCTGGCCGGAGACGTGGCGGTCTTGGGTAGATCACCCACAAACACCGGGTTGTTGGGATTGCTGATGTCGACGATGGAAAGGCCATCCGTGCGGCCGGCGAGGACATATTCCTTGCCCGTCTCCGAATCGGTCCATCCCCATACGTCATTCATATTGGCGCCGCGCTGGCTGCTGAGGTCCTTGATCGGCAGAAAGGACATCAAGTCCACCTTCTCGCACGTGAAGATGTCCGAGTTACCTTCGGCACAATCGACCTTCGCGCCTGTGACAGCCGCCATGCTGATCAACTCGGCATAGAAAAACGCCTTTTCTTCCCAGGCACCGCTTTCGGGATTCTGCTCGAAGATAGACGCGATGCCTTCGCCGTTGTCGGCTCCCGGCGATCCGATCGCGGCGACCGCGCCCTGCAGGGCGATCGTGGAGCCAAAACCATGGCCACTAACCGTCTGCTCACCCGACACCTTTATGACGCCCGTCCATGCCTGAGCGGTCATATCGGCGGAGTGCACATACACCGCGCCGGCGAACTGGTTGGCGCCCTGCGCCCCCACCAGCACTTCGGCGTCTGTCATGGCAACGGCCGCACCGAAACCGAGGCGCGGCATGCTGTCAAATGGCACCAGTGTAGGCATGGGCTGCCACGCGCCCGATGCGCTGTCGTACTGGAACATATACACGGCACCGGTGAACCCGTCGACACCCGGGGCGCCAACAAGCACGTACCCATCAGAAATTGTCAGCGCCGCGCCAAACTGGCTGTTTTCGGTGAGGCCTTCTACTTCGAGCTTCGTCTGCTCCGTCCAGGCATCGGTTGCCGCGTCGTATTTAAACACATACGCGGCGCCTTTGCCCTGATCCTTCACGGGCGAGCCGACGACGAGCCACTCGCCTTCCGCTGCGACGGTCAGACCGAAAAGATCGCCTTCGACCGTTTCACCTGCTGAAAACACCGAATGCTGCTTCCAGGCGTTGCCCTGCTTCTTGAATGCGTAGACGGCGCCCGTCTGCTTGTTGCGGCCGGCGGCGGAGACGATCACGAAGTCGCCGGCGACACCGATCGCACGGCCAAATGCCACGCCTTCCGTGGCGTCTTCAGGCATGAGCGTGCCTATCTCTTTCCACGCGCCGCTGGCGTCCTTTTCAAAGACATAGGCGGCGCCCGAGGTGTTCGCGTAGCCGGTGGCGCCTACGATGAGGCTGTTGCCGTGGGCGATCATGGCGCGGCCGAAGTTATCCCCCGCCATGCCGTTGGACGCGCTGAGCCGCGATGCTTCCGCCCAGGCGCCATCCGCCGAGCGTGCATACCGGTAGATCTCGCCGGCGGCGTTGCCGCTGCGGGAAGAGCTGACGAAGACTTCGTCTGCCGCGACGGCGACGGACCCGCCAAACGCAGCGATGGCCGCTTCGTTGGTCGCGGACCGCATCGACTGCGCCTGGGCCGCTCCGGCAAAGAAGGCCGCGAGCGCGAGGGTCAACAGCTGAAGGTATCGATTTTTCATAGGTTAGATCAGGTTTTCGGGACGTACACGCTCCCCATTCAACTCACCAGGGCACCAGATATTGCATGCCTCCCAACGCTTCGCATGGAGATTTGAGGATGCGCGGCGCCGGCGTGGGGTGAGGGGAAGATGACCTCAATCGTATGTGGGTGCGATTCAGCCCTGCTTTAACGGGGCTATTCACCGAAAGATGCATCCGCCGGGAGGATGAACCGACGGCCGCGACAACCGTTGCACGACCACCCGAACGCGCACGACCATGGCCGGCATCTACCTCCACATCCCGTTCTGCAAACAACGGTGTGTGTATTGTGATTTTTACTTCGTCACGACCGTACGCGACACCGCGCCGTTCGTCGACGCCCTGTGCCGTGAAGTAGCCACCTATGGCGCGCGGTACGGCGCGCTCGAAGCTATCGACACGATCTATTTCGGCGGCGGCACGCCGTCCCTGCTCGCGGCGCAAGATGTCGCCCGCATCCTGTCCGCCCTCGGCAATCACTTCGACACGCGGAACGTGCGGGAGACCACCTTCGAACTCAACCCGGACGACGCCACGCCGGCCTACCTCGAGGCGATCCGCACCGCCGGCATCGACCGCCTGTCCATCGGCATCCAGTCGTTTTTCGAGGACGATCTCCTCTGGATGAACCGCGCCCATTCCGCCGCGCAGGCGCGCGAAATCGTGCCCTTGACTCGCCAGGCCGGCTTCGACAACGGCTCGATCGACCTCATCTTCGGCCTCCCGAGCCAGCCGCCCGATCGCTGGCACGCCAATCTGAATATCGCGCTGGAGTTGGAGGTCCCGCATATCTCCACGTACGGGCTGACGGTCGAGCCCCGCACACCGCTTGGAAACCGGGTCAAACGCGGCGTCGAACCCGTCGCGCCCGAGGAGGACCTGGCGGAGCGGTACCGCGAAACGATGCACCGCCTGCGCACGGCCGGCTACGACCACTACGAAGTCTCGAGCTTCGCGCGGCCGGGACGCTACTCGCGTCACAACCAGTTATACTGGCGCCACGCGAATTACCTGGGGTTCGGGCCGGCAGCACACGCCTTCTGGTGGGAGGCATCCGGACCCCGCCGATGGGCCAACGCCCGCAGCCTGAGACGGTATCAGGCGACCAGCGGACAGGCCGTGGATATGGAGGAGACGCTCGACCTCGATACGCTGGCCGACGAATATATCATGCTACGGCTTCGAACCCGGGAGGGCCTCGACCTCGCCCTGCTGCGCGATCGGTATGGCCGAGACCTCGCCGGTTCACATGCCACGGAGCTGGGGCGCTTTAGGGCGGAAGGATGGATAGATCGTACGGACAATGCCCTCCGCCTGACCGACGCCGGTTTTCTTCTATGCGACGCCATCACGGTGGCTCTCATCAGCTAGAAAGCGCTTTTTTAATCCGCCGCCGCGAAGTATCCTTAGGATAGCCGGAAGCCTTTCCGTTCCTACCCCTACCATCCAACCCTGATACATCCATGAAGCGATTGAATCCCTCCTTAGCCGGGCTCGCCGTGCTCTTCCTCGCGCTGACCGTCTCGCCCCGAGCCCTTGCCCAGACGGGTGTTGGCACCGCGCCGGCCGCCGGCGCGGACATCCTGTTCGACGGCACCCGCAAATCGCTCGACGACAACTGGACCTACTGGGAAGGTCCGTGCTTCGTGGCAGGGCTCCCGATCAAATGGAATATCGTCCAGGACCAATTCGACGGCACGGGCCCGGTGCTCTCCTCGAAAGACCCATATTCGACCACCTACGGTGAGGCCGACATCGTCACCAAAAAGGCGTACCGGGACTTCCGGCTGCACATCGAATTCCTCATTCCGCGCGCCAGGGGCAACAGCGGCGTCTATCTGCAGAATCGCTATGAAATGCAGGTCGTCGAGGGTGAAGACGGCTTACACGGCATGGCGGCTGTCATCAATGAAAAAGAAGCGCCCTACGAACTCTTCAACGGCCTCCAGAAATGGAACGCCTACGACATCCAGTTCCGCGCCGCTCGATTCGAAGGCGGCAAGAAGACGGAGCCGGCCATGGTGACGATGTACTTCAACGGCACGAAGGTGCACGAAAACGTGCCGATCAACCAGGTCTGGGGCGGCATCTGCTCGGCCATGGACGGCGCGAACGACGGCGGCAAGGGCATCACCGATACCCCCGGCGGCCTGAAACTCCAGGCGGAAGGGCACGACGTGCGCTACCGAAACATCTGGATCATGGAAAAGGATTTTGCGACGGCGAATACCAATTTTTGACCGCGCCTTGAGGCATTTGTTGTAGGGGCGCACGACCTGTCAGGCGCTGTAGGGTCACAGCTATTATAGCGCTATAGAGTTACATAGATTGTTCGTTGACATTGTGATAACGAGCCCCTCATTGTCATGGGTACTGCCCTGCCTTATGCGCTTCGACGTCGCATCGTCGACGACTA
>JBGSPJ010000640.1:0-17982 GCA_041738655.1 Rhodothermales bacterium
AGGTTTACTGAGATCTCCTTGAAGCTGCATCCGGTTGGAGATAAAGCTGTGGATTATTATGGCTTTAAGAGGTTGATCGAAGATAGAGATGGTTTACTCTGGGTCTATCTTGGGGATTCTTGGGAGAAATTAGTGGCTAATATTGATCCTGTGCATATAGACGTTGATATGTCCATCATATCTGGTAGACGCGATGCGAATGTTGATCGGAAAGGATCCATCTGGTTTGTGAATGAGAAACAGGAGTTGTGTGAGTTCGATAGGGATGTGAAGTATCTAGGTACCGGCGGAGAAGTAAAAGTGGAGTATATTGTGCGAGCCGGCAACGTGCAGCGCATTCTTAAATTGGATGGTAATGCTGTATGGGTGGAGCTAGTCGATGGTTCAATTGGTGTTTATGAATCACAATTTGTGACATACAGTGCGTTACCCGAACAGATAGAGGTTGTTCAGTTAATGCATGTTGGAAAAGGAGGTGAATTGTGGTTATTGATTAATGAGTTGCCTTCTGTCAGGTATGTTGCGTATGCAAATAGCTGGCTGATTCGGTATGACCCAATATCAGCTGATGTCAAGCGTTATCTCAAAGGGAATGTAATTACTTCTGTTGTCGAGTTGGCAAACTCGGATATCTGGGTGAGCACATTCTCTGATGGATTACACAAAGTGGATCATTTTGGTCGCGTAGTTGAAAGTGTAACAATAAAAAATGGATTACCTGGAAATGAAGTGAGGGCTATGTACGCCGACCAATCAGATGGTTTATGGATCGCTTCGAGGGATTGGTTCGGTAGATTTGACCTGCATAGGCAGGTGTTTGTGCCTGTAAGGCTTCCAGTTGAAATGGAGCGCCAAGAATTTTTATTTCGTGGCGCAAGTTTTCAGACCAGCGATGGTAGGATATTGTTGAGTAGATCCGATGGATACCTTGAAGTTGATCCTGCCAGTTTTAAGATGGATTCACTGATGCCACCACTGGAAATTACCCGGTTCGATACTGGAAATTCAACAAACCCAATATCCCTGGAGTCATGCGATAAATCAGACTTATGTTTAAATGATGGGGAGGAGCTTGAATTCGGTCAGCGAGATGTCGACATAGAATATGCGTTAATGGACTTTCGAGATACAAGAAGTGGTTTGTATCGCTACAGGCTTGATGGGTATGATTCAGATTGGAACGATGCAGGCTCGTTGACTACGGTCTCGTACAAAAACCTACCCAATGGTGACTACCGATTCAGGGTCATGGCCTCCAATAGTTATGCGGGATGGGGTGGAAGCGAGGTTTCCGTGTTTTTTACGATCCTCCCGCCCTGGTGGCGTACCCGTGTGGCCTATGCTCTCTATATGCTCCTCTTCGTCGCCGGCGTATTCGCTATCGACCGCTTCCAACGCCGGCGGCTCGTCGCTCGCGAGCGCCTACGTGCCGAGCGCGAACAGGCCCGGGCCATCGCCTCTACCAACTCAGAGCTTCAACGCGCCCTCCAGCACCTCACCGAGACCCAGGACCAACTCGTCCACAGCCAGAAGATGGCTTCGCTCGGGTCGCTGACGGCCGGCATCGCGCACGAGCTCAAAAACCCACTCAACTTCGTCAATAACTTCGCCGAGCTGTCCTCGGAGCTGACCGGTGAACTCGTAGATCTAATCGAGGAGGAGCGGGAGCGCCTCACGCCGGCCAATGCCCACCAGCTCAAGGGTATCCTGGACGACCTACGGATGAACACCCAGAAGATCAATGAACACGGCCGACGGGCTGACGGGATCATCCGTGCCATGCTCGATCACGCACGGACGCAGCCCGGTGGCCGGGATGCCGTCGACTTAAACGGGTTGCTCGACGAATACGTCAACCTGGCCTTCCACGGGATGCGGGCGCGCGTGCCGGAGTTCAGCTCGGCGATCGAACGGAAGTACGACGGGGCCGTGGGGAAAGTAGAAGTCGTCCCTCAAGAGATCGGCCGGGTGTTTCTGAACCTGTTGGACAATGCGTTTTACGCGGTGCACCAGAAACAAGCATCCACCGGTCCGGACTACGCTCCCACGATCTGGGTGGAGACAACGCGAGGCGAGGACTTTGTGGAGGTTCGGGTGAAGGACAACGGTCCGGGGGTCCCTCACTCCGTTCGAGAAAAAATCTTCGAGCCGTTTTTTACGACCAAGCCGGCGGGGAGCGGAACGGGTCTGGGGCTAAGCCTGGGTTACGACATTGTGGTGAAGGGGCATGGGGGGAGTCTGACGGTGGAGAGCGACGAGCCTTCGCTCTCGAAAGCGGGTGAGGCTGCCCCCGCGAAAGCGGCGAGCGGCGAGGGAGCTATTTTTGTGATCAGGCTCCCAACATAAGACACCTTCAACTCGGTTATATGTCATACATTCCATATTGATTTGTCGATCTGATCATCAAGCCTTCCTGACCAATCGGGTATTATACATGTGTAGACTCTGCACTTGTTTTGTCTTATTCGCATGGCTTGGCTGGATGTGTTGCTCCGCGCGAGCGCAGAGTAATTATGAATACCACGTCGAAATCCTTACTACCGCGAACGACCTTCCTTCCAACTCCATCTACGCCGTTACTGAAGATTCACTTGGCTTTCTCTGGGTTGGAACGCAGAATGGGCTGGCACGCTATGATGGGTATGACTTCAAAACGTATTACCCACGCCCTGGCGACACTACGAGTTTAGCAGGTCGTCAGGTAATAACTGTACACATCGATGCAAAGGGGCAGCTCTGGGCCGGGGGAGGATGGTCGGACATTGGCGGGGTCAGTCGCTTCGATTATGCGACAGAGAAGTTTAGTCGCTACCGACATAACCCGGACGATTCCAATAGCCTGCTCAGTGATGAAGTCGCGAGCATCATTTCATCCAGACATGAGCCGGAAGTTATCTGGATTGACTCACGACATTGGCCAAGCGGCGGAATTAGTGGTCTCACACGCTTTGATCAGGCAAAGGGGACATATACGCGCTATTCTTCGAAAGATGGACTGGCTGACAATTTCGATCACGCCATGCTCATCGATCGAGATGGTACATTGTGGACAGGTGGACAAGGAGGTCTGAGGCGTTTCAATCCGGTTTCAAACACGTTCGATGTGTTTGTGCCATATGGAGAGTCAGTACAGAGCGATGGCGCAAATACAGTAATATCCATCCACGAAGATCGTGCGGGGCAGCTCTGGATCGGCACCAATGGGGGTGGCTTGATGGGTTTTGAGAAACAGACTCGCACATTTATCAAGTATGCGCCACAACCTTTGGATATTTCGGATCCAACGCTGACCGTAGGAAAGATATACGAAGATCGAACAGGGCTATTATGGATTGGCACAGGTGGGGGGTTATATACGTTTGATCGTAAAACCGAAAAGTATGAGCGATTTTCAGCTCAACCGTTCGATTATTTAGTGGCACCAACAGGTGTAATATATGAGGACCGATCGGGCGTCATATGGGCAGGCGCAGGATTGGCGGCATTCAATCAGGGCCTCTTGAAAATAGAGCGGAGAAAAACCTCATTTACGATCTACAAACACACTTCGGATGACCCCCAAAGTATTTCGTCCGACGATATTTCGAGTATCTATCTGGATCACGAGGGTATGTTGTGGATCGGGACAGTCGATCCTCGGTTAGGAGACAAACTCAATAGGGTGAATCGAAGTACAGGAGCTGTTGATCATTATCCTGGTTTTACTGTTTTAACCTATCAAGACAGATTGGGGACATTATGGGTCGGTGGAGGGTGTCCACCTCGATTACATCGGATGCAAGGTGGAGACCCGGTGAGCTTTACCCGGTATGAGCACGATCCTGGCAATGCGAATAGTATCGGCGGTGGTTGTCTCAATCAAATACTTGAAGACCAGGCAGGCAATTTCTGGTTTGCCATTTGGCGTTCAGGATTGGACCGGATGGACAGAGCGTCAGGTACCTTCACGCACTTCACGCCTGAATCAAACGGTCTCATCGATAATGGTGTGTTGCGCGTCTATGAGGCGCCCTCTCAGCCTGGCATTCTATGGGTAGGCACCGAGGATGGACTCAGTCGAATGGATACTCGGACCGAGCAGTTCACCAATTATGATATCGGACGCAGCATGATGATGCTCGAGGACAGCAAAGGGCGTTTCTGGGTCGCAACGGGGAGTTCGGGACTTTATTTATTTGATCGAGTAGCCGGCAAGATCGTGGTGCACTACACCGTTGAAGACGGATTGGCCCATAACATTACCTATTCCGTATTCGAAGACGAGGACGGTTTCCTGTGGATCAGTACGGAAAACGGCCTCAGCCGCTTCCATCCGGAAGAAAAAACGTTTGTGAACTTCACCGTTGATGACGGATTGCCGGACAACCGTTTCATTGAACCTGCAAAATTCCAGAGTCCGAGTGGAGAGTTGTTTTTTGGTACTCCGAGTGGCGCCGTCTCGTTTTTTCCACGAGAAGTCGTCGCGTCATCAATGGCTCCAAGCATTGTGATCACGGCTGTCCGGATCGAAGGGGACGATGCGGATGTCGCTGGGTCTCGCCGACAAGAAATCCCCATCATGACGCGCGGAGCCATATCCCTATCCCATGAAGAGCGGGATCTGAGGTTTGAATATACCGGGATCCATTTCTCGCGCCCGGATGGAACCCGGTATCGCTACATCCTCGAAGGATACGATACACATTGGATCGATGGGGGAAGCGAACGTGGCGTGCGGTATACGAAGCTGACGCATGGCGAATATCTGTTTCGTGTCGCTGCGAAAAACCTCGGAAGCGATTGGGAAGAAACGTCGTTGATCGTCACTATCCTCCCGCCCTGGTGGCGCACTGCCTGGGCTTATGCCCTCTACGCCCTCCTTTTTGCCGCCGCTGTATTCGCCGTCGAACGCTTCCAACGCGAGCGCCTCGTCGCCCGCGAGCGTCTCCGCGCCGAGCGCGAGCAGGCCCGCGCCATCGCCTCCACCAACG
Source organism: Rhodothermales bacterium (assembly GCA_041738655.1). Classification (GTDB taxonomy): domain Bacteria; phylum Bacteroidota; class Rhodothermia; order Rhodothermales; family JAHQVL01; genus JAWKNW01. Next base: position 4,971 of record JBGSPJ010000640.1, read on the forward strand.
CCGAACTTCAGCGCGCCCTCCAGCACCTCACCGAAACGCAGGACCAGCTCGTCCACAGCCAGAAGATGGCCTCACTCGGACAGCTCACCGCCGGCATCGCGCACGAGCTCAAGAATCCGCTCAACTTCGTCAACAACTTCGCCGAGCTTTCCACGGAGCTGACGGGTGAACTCGTCGCCCTGCTCGACGAAGAAAGGGAGCGGCTTACGCCGGTCAATGCCCACCAGCTCAAGGGCATCCTGGACGACCTGCGTATGAACACCCAGAAGATCAACGAACACGGCCGGCGAGCGGACGGGATCATCCGGGCCATGCTCGATCACGCACGAACGCAGCCCGGTGGCCGCGACTCCGTCGACCTGAACGGGCTGCTGGACGAATACGTGAACCTGGCCTTCCATGGGATGCGGGCGCGGGTGCCGGAGTTCAACTCGGCAATCGAACGGAAGTACGACAGCACTGTCGGGAAGGTAGAAGTCGTCCCCCAGGAAATCGGTCGGGTGTTTTTGAACCTGCTGGACAATGCGTTTTACGCGGTGCACCAGAAACAAGCGTCCGCCGGCCCGGGCTTTACGCCTACGGTCTGGGTGGAGACAACGCGAGGTGAGGACTACGTTGAGATCCGGGTGAAGGACAACGGGCCGGGGGTCCCTCACTCCGTTCGGGATAAAATCTTCGAGCCGTTTTTTACGACGAAGCCGGCGGGCAGCGGAACGGGTCTCGGGCTGAGCCTGAGTTATGACATTGTGGTGAAAGGGCACCGGGGTATGTTGACGGTAGAGGGGGAGGAAGGGGAGGGGGCTTCGTTTATCCTCCGATTGCCCGGGTGATCTCGTTGAGAATTTGCTCCGTCAGTTCCTCCCGCCAATGTCCGTCCACTTTTCCAGCGTGTAGCCCGAAACCGAATATCCATGGACGCCGATCAGAAAAGGGGTAAAAACATCGAGGTTCTGGAAGCCGAAAACCGTCGCCTTCATGAAGCCGTCGAGCAGCTGTCGGCGCTGAATGAACTGGCGCGGCTCATCAGCACGGCGGAGGACCTCGATGCGCTGAATCATCGCCTGGTCCGCCAGTCCCTGCGAATGACAGGGGCCGAGCAGGGCGTCGTCACGCTCGTACAGGAAGACGATAGGTCGTCGATGGAGACTTTGTTGCGCACCCGTCTGGCCCGGGGCAAGACACAGGACTTTCGGCCCAACGCCATGGTGTTCGGGTGGATGGGCATCCACAAGAAGCCCCTGCGCATCAACGATGTGAAGCAGGCAATCGAATTCCAACCAGACGATTGGCACCCTGAAATCCGGTCCGTGCTCTGTGTGCCATTATTGATCAAAGATCGGCTCATCGGCATGTTGACGGTTTTCAACAAACAGGATGGCCGCCAATTTGGAGAGGACGCGGAACGCCTGTTGTCGATCATCGCGATGCAATCGGCCCAGGTCATCGAAAACCAGCGTCTGGCCCAGGTGAGAAATCAGCAATTGGAAGCACAGGTGGCCGAAAAAACGGCGGGGTTGCGGCAGAAAAATCAGGAGCTTGAAAACACCCTGGGAGAGGTGCGTCGCATGCAGCAGCAACTCATCCAGCAGGAAAAGCTGGCGTCGTTGGGCCAGTTGACGGCCGGCATCGCGCACGAGATCAAGAACCCGCTCAACTTCGTGAATAACTTTGCCGAGATCAACGGCGAACTCGCCCGGGAATTGGAAGAAGCCCTCGACGCCGGCGAGGACAACACGGTGCTGAAGGGGATCGTCGCTGATATCAAACAAAACGCGAGCGTCATCGCCCACCACGGCAAACGCGCCGACGGCATCGTGCACGCCATGATGCAACATGCTTCCGGCGGCCGAGGTCGGCGCGAACGTACGGATATCAATCGGCTTGTCGACGATCATATCGACCTGGCGTACCACGGGAAACGGGCACAGATACCGGACCTGACGATCGAGATCGTGCGCTACCCTGGAAAGGACATCGGGGAAATCGAAGTAGTACCCCAGGAGATCGGCAGAGTGCTGCTGAACCTGCTGGGGAATGCATTCGACGCAGTGTATGAGAAGGTGCGGCAGGAGCGCTCAGCCGGCCGCTCGTACACGCCAAAGGTATCCGTCAGCACCCGAAGGATGGATGGGCAGGTGGAGATTCGGGTGAGCGACAATGGGATGGGGATCCCTCGCGAGGCTCGGGACAGAGTCTTCGAGCCGTTTTTCACGACGAAGCCGGCGGGCTCGGGGACGGGTCTGGGGCTGAGCCTCAGCTACGACATCGTGGTGAAGGGGCATGGGGGGACGCTGATGGTGGAGAGTGAGGAGCCTGCCCCGGCGAAAGCGGGGCAGGGGGCGAGCTTTGTAATCCTGTTGCCCGTTCGTGGGGAGTCGAAAATCCCGTAGAGACGCAAAATTTGCGTCTCTACGGCACCCGGATGTACGTTCAAGTATCTTCACTGTACGATGGTGGGTAACGGCACTTCATTAATGTGTTGCCTTAAACACGCCCCATCCCGAACCACAGGTCAACCCATGCGTGCCTCGCTGCCTGGAATCCTCCTCCTGCTAGGAAGCTACGCCCTGGTATCCCAGAGCGCGGCGGCCCAGGAAGACCGCCGGCCTCAGCCGAAAGAGGAATGGCGAGTGCAGCAATTTACCATGGCGGACGGATTGCCTGATAGCAGAGTGGCCAGTATTCAAGAGGACAGTCTGGGTTTTCTCTGGCTGGGAACGCTTGCTGGCCTCGTACGCTTTGATGGCCACCATTTCGAGAACTTTCGTCCCAGTCGGGATTCCACGAGCATTGGCGGAAGCTCGATATGGGCCCTTGAAATCGACGAAAAGGGCGATGTTTGGGCCGGGGATCGTTGGAGCGTCTGGGGACTGAGTCGATTCGACCGCCACACCGAACGATTCACGACGTACCGGCATGACGAGCGTAACCCGAACAGTCTTGTTCTCGACGGCGTCCGGGCGATCTATCAGTCAACGCATGAGTCGGGCGCCGTCTGGATTTCTGGCCAGGAGCCCACAAACCGTAACAGTGTAGTTCCCGTGGGAGGTCTGAGCCGATTCCATGGGGCAACGGGCTCGTTCACGAACTACGTGTACATCCCCGGAGATTCGAGCACGGGTCCCTATCTGGCGAACGCGATCCTCGAAGACCCTTCTGGAACGCTCTGGGGGGGCGGATTCGGACTCAATCGATTGGCGCTGGCGGACGCATCCAATTCGGATTCGCTGAGACAATCTGTTATCACGTATCTCCCAGATCCTGAAGCTGCATCCGGTGAGAAAGGATGGGAAACGAACGGCCTGAACACGCTGTACGCCGCGCCGACGGAACCGGGCGTGTTGTGGGCGGGAGGGTATGTCGGTCTTCACCGCTTCGACCTGGCGACGGAGTCGTTTTCTACGTACTTCCCGTTTCCAGTTTTACCGCTGGATCCTCGGAATAGTGTACACGCGCTCCTCGAGGACCAGGACGGAACGCTCTGGGTGGGCACCTCGGATGGCCTGTTTACGTTCGATCGGCTTTCTCGACGCTTCAACCGCTTTGAGCATTTTCCAGATCTCGGGGTAGATGCTATAGAAGAAGATCGATTTGGTGTACTCTGGATCGGGTCACAGGGAGGGGGGCTTTGGAAACTGGAGCGGCGGCTTAATCCGTTTACGCTGTACCAGCACGTGACAGGCAATTCCAACAGCCTTTCCGAGAACAGGGTATTAGGAATCCGCGAGGACAGTTCCGGCGATGTATGGATAGCAACCCGCAACAGAATGTTGAACCGGATCGACAGGAGTAGTGGGGTCGTCGTGCACTATCCTGGCAGGTTCGCCACGACAATTGTCGAAGATCAGGCCGGTATGTTGTGGCTGCCTGGTTGCTCAGAGGGGCTTGGTCGAATGAATCCCGAGGAGCCGGAAAGCTTTTTTATCTTTCAACCCGATCCCGACGCGGCAACAAGTTTTGGCAATTGCGCCAATCCGGTACTCGAAGACCTGGCAGGCCACTTGTGGGTCACGACGTATGGACATGGCCTCTCCCTCCTGGACCGTGAGAAGGGGATATTTACCCGTTTCGAGAACGACCCGAACGATCTGAACAGCCTGGGCAACAATAATCTGCTGAGGGCCTACGAGTCCCCGTTGGATCCGGGTGTGATCTGGCTGGGGAGCGAGGGGGGACTCATTCGGTTCGAGCCCGAAACGAAGACGTTTACCAACTATCTGCTCGACGATCTTCGCCGCTCCATGATGATGCTCGAAGACCGGAAAGGGCGATTCTGGGTGGCGACGGGAAGCAACGGTCTTCACCTTTTTGACCGTAAAGCCGGCACCGTCGAGCATACCTACACGACGGACGACGGGCTGCCTAACAATCAGATCTGGTCCGTTTACGAGGACAATCAGGGTTTCTTATGGCTCGGTACGAGCAGCGGCCTTTCGCGGTTTAATCCGGAAACGGAGACGTTCAAGAACTTCACGACGCGCGATGGCCTGCCGGATGACGCCTTCGATGAGCAATCCCATTATCAAAGCCCGAGCGGGGAACTGTTCTTCGGGACAGATAATGGCGCCGTGTCGTTTTTTCCGGATCAGGTCGTCTCGAACCCCATCCCGCCCGAGGTGGTGCTGACCGGCCTCCGCATCGCAAACGCACCCGTCGAAATCGGGCCGGAGGCGCCGCTTAAGACCTCCCTTGGGTTTACGGAGACGATTACGCTTCCGTATGCGCAGAACGACCTCACGTTCGAGTATGTAGGTCTGCACTCGATCGCGCCGGATCAAACCCGGTACCGGTATCAGCTGGAGGGGTATGACGCGGACTGGATCGACGCCGGCACGATGCGCGCGGCCCGCTATCAGCGTCTGCCGCCGGACGACTACCTGTTCAGGGTGAGAGCTATCAGTGGCGATGGGGTATGGAGCGAGGAAGACGCTTCGGTGCGCATCACGATCCTGCCGCCCTGGTGGCGAACGTGGTGGGCGTATGTGCTGTACGGGTGCTTGTGTGTGGCAGGAATCGTGGGACTCGGTCGCATCCAGCGTAATCGCGTGGTTGAACGGGAACGCGAGAAAACCAGGGAACGCGAGCTGGCCCATGCGCGCGAGATCGAGTCCGCCTACTCGAAGCTGAAGTCCACGCAGCAACAGCTCATCCAATCGGAGAAGATGGCCTCACTGGGGCAGCTGACCGCCGGGATTGCGCACGAGATCAAGAACCCCCTCAACTTCGTCAACAATTTCGCCGAGTTAAACGCGGAGCTTGTACGTGAACTGGAGGATCAATCCCGGATAAACCCTGAACTTCGGGTCATTGAAATCGCGGATGAGCTGGCGCATATCAAACTCAATGCGGCGCAGGTAGCCAGACACGGCAAGCGAGCCGACCAGATCGTGCAGTCGATGATGCAGCATGCCTCGACAGGCAGGGGTGAACGCTTTGAGGTCGCCCTCAATCCGCTCGTCGAGGAGTACATCGCACTCACTTACAGTAGCCAGCAGGCCAGGAGGCCCGACCTGGAGGTCACGATTGAGAAAGACCTGGACCCATCGGCCGGCTCCCTGACGATCGCCCCTCGGGAGATCGGGCGGGTCCTGCAAAACATCCTGGCGAATGCGTTTGAGGCGGTGTATGAGAAGGCCCGGTCGGCCGGTCCAGACTATGCACCCATCGTATGGGTGGAGACGATACGTGGCGAGGACTACGTGGAGATCCGGGTGAAGGACAACGGAATGGGGATCCCTCGCGGGGCTCGGGACAGAGTCTTTGAGCCGTTTTTCACGACCAAGCCGGCGGGCTCGGGGACGGGTCTGGGGCTGAGTCTGAGTTACGATATCGTGGTCAAGGGGCATGGAGGGAGTCTGACGGTGGAGGGGGAGGAAGGGGAAGGGGCGTTGTTCCTCCTGAGGTTGCCGAAGGTCGCTTGATTTTACAATCACTGTGATCGCCCGTTCTGTAGAGACGCCCCGGTGGGGCGTCTCGCATTAGATGTCACTTTCGACGCGATATACGGCGTCCGACGATGATTGCGCCCTGAAAACAGCGATCGTAGAGACGCTCCTGTGGAGCGTCTCCTGACGGCGACAACCTTCCGAAAAGCGTTCGGGAAGGCGGAAACCTAACTGAGACGTCATGAAACCCATACTTCGCCTCGCACTGCTGCTTAGTTGTTTCTGCCTCTGGCCCGGGCTGGCGGGGGCGACACAAGTCACCATCTGGGAAGCAGCCGAGGATGGTGATGTGACGGCGCTCGGCTCATTCCTCGAGGCAGGAATCCCGGTGGATACCATCGACAGCGAAGGGCGAACGGCGCTGATGCTGGCCTCGCTCGATGGGCACGAATCGGCCGTCGCCTATCTGCTCGCGGAAGGTGCCTCGCCGGACGCCGTGGATCAGTTTGGTGCTACGGCGCTCCATTGCGCGGCGTCCGAGGGGCGAGCAGCCGCAGCGAGGCTATTGCTGGCCGCCGGCGCGGACCCGGCGCTGTCCGATCAATTCCATGGATGGACCGCCCTATTGTACGCGGCCTTCGAAGGACACGAATCATTGGTGAGGGATCTCATTGAAGCTGGCAGCCCGCTCGACTACCAGGAACCCCAGGCCAGGTACACGGCTTTACACTACGCCGTTTTTCGGAACCACCCGGAGGTTGTGCGCGAGTTATTGACGGCCGGCGCGGACAAGGATATCACTACGGCGTTCGGCGAAACGGCGCAGGATATCGCCCATCAGCGCGGCCTGAGCGAGATCGAGCGTATCCTGAGTCGGGCGCGAAGAGTAAAACGGTAGCAACTTCCCTCCAACCTCCTTTTTCTCGCCGTGCCATCGTCTCCCAGGTTCGAAGTAGTTAGCGGGATCCTCCTAGGGCTATGTGGTCTTCTCGCCGCAGGCTGCTCGTCCAGTCGCGTTGATCCGGTATCTGGGCCACCACGTCTGGTTGTGGTCCTCTCGATCGATCAGATGCGGGCCGATTATTTCGATCGATTCGCCGGCCGATTCGAAGGCGGTCTGGATCGTCTGCGGCGCCATGGGATGCTGTTTACCGATGCCCATCAGAATCATGCCGTTACCGCTACGGCTGTGGGACACGCTGCGATCGCCACAGGCACCTATCCCGCCAAACACGGGATCGTCGCCAATGCGTGGTGGGACCGCTTGAAGGGACGATCTGTCTACGCGGTGGAGGATTCCCTGCCTATTCTGGGGCTGACAAATGCGCAGGGCACCTCCCCAGCGTTGCTACTTCGTAGTACAGTGGGCGACTGGCTCAAGGATGCTTCGCCGGCGGGCAAGGTGTTCTCGGTAAGCCTGAAAGATCGCGCCTCGATCCTCATGGCAGGGCGTCTGGCGGACGGAGCCTACTGGTATTATGACCCACTCGGGTTTTTCGTCACCTCCACCCAGTATCAGGCCGATCGATACCCCGCCTGGCTGGCCCGATTTAACGGGGATGGTGATGTACGCAAAGGCTTGGGCGGGGTATGGGATCGCCTCGTTGATTCCTCGACCTACACCGCCTCGCGCGAAGATGCGTTCCCCGCGGAAGCGGACGGCGTTCATACGACCTTCCCGCATACGCTTTCATCGGACAGTATGGCATATTTCGGTGAAGTTCGGTACGCGCCAATCGGTGACCAACTGTCGTTTTCGCTGGCGATGCGTCTGATTCAAGCGGAACGCCTGGGTAAGGACTCACAGCCGGACATCCTCTTTCTCGGCGCCTCCGCCGCCGACGGAATCGGGCATCTCTATGGCCCCTACAGCCAGGAAATAGAAGACTACTATCTGCGACTCGATATCGAAATCGGGATCTTGATGGATCTTCTGGACCGAGAGGTCGGCGCCGGCAACTATGTACTTGTTCTAACCTCCGATCATGGCGTAATGCCCATGCCAGAAGAGTTGAAGCGGCGGGGCGTCGATGCGGCGCGGGTCGACACCCGCGCATTGTTAACGCCGATCCTCGAAGCGACCAAGGCGGCCTTCGCCATGCCCGACCTGAAGATTGTGAATGCCAATGGATTGTACATCGATCATCGTAGTAGAACCCTGCCGCCGGACACACTGCGCCTCATCCGACGCTTTATCGCCGATACACTGATGCAGCATCCGGATGTTGCCGATGCATTCACCTACGAGGAATTGGCCGATCCCGCGACCCCCGCCCGCCCGTTTCTTGCCGTCTTCCGTCGCAGCTTTCACCCGGACCGCAGTCCGGATGTGACGCCGCTTCTCAAGGAATTCCGGCTGCCGGTGGTACCTCGGGGCACCACCCATGAGTCGCCCTATCCATACGATACCCATATCCCGATCGTGTTTTACTCTGCCCGGGTAGAGCCGCGCACGATCGACCGACCTGTTCACGCCGTCGATATCGCTCCCACCATCGCTCAATTGCTCGGCATCCCTATGCCGGCCGATCTGGATGGCATCCCGCTGCCCGAGGTTATGCAAGCCTGGCAATCGCCGCCCGCTTTGCCCTGACATTAAACATCATCCCCTTCTGCGGGCTCTTGAATGAGAGTATATCTTGTGTTAGAATAAAAGGGTTCAGCCCGAAGTGGGCATCCACTGGCCAGTGAGATGCAACCATGCGCGTTTTCCTATCGCTCCTATTCGTCTGCTTTAGCGTGTGCAGCTGGCATGACGTTGCGGCGCAAGCCATCATTCCAGCTCTGTTTGCCAGCGACGACATCCTGTCCATTCGTATCACGGGCGATTTTCCGGCCTTACTCGCGGACATCGAGGAAGATCGGCTCGAACACACGCTTAGCCTATCCTACAAGGACTCGATGGGGGAGGCCGTCACACTTCCCGTACGCGTACGGACTCGAGGGAACTGGCGACGGAATCCAGCCCACTGCAATTTTCCCCCGCTTCGTCTGAACTTTCAGAAAAAGATGGTGGCCGGCACCCTCTTCGAAGAGCAGGACAAGCTAAAACTCGTCACCCACTGCCAGGATGACGACCCCCGTTTCATCGGATACGTGCTGCGCGAATATCTGATATACCGGCTATACAATACCCTGACCGACGCGAGTTTCCGAGTGCGCCTCTTGAATGTCACCTATGCCGATTCGACGGGTGGTCGAGAAGCCATCACGCGGCATGGTATTCTGATCGAAGAGGACGAGTCTCTGGCCGAAAGATTGGGGCTCATAATGGCCGAGATGCAGGAGATGGGACCCACCCCGGTCGATCACTCGCAGGAGACGTTGCTCCATCTGTTTTCGTACATCGTCGGGAATATCGATTGGTCGTTGGAGGAGCCACATAATGCGATACTTCTTCAGAAGGAAGCATTCGATGCTGTTGTGCCCGTCCCCTACGATTTTGATCACGCCGGCTTCGTCGGCGCCCACTATGCCGACCGTATGCCGCCATTCGGGATGACTTCGCCTCGTTACTTGCTGTTTAATTCCTTCTGTAGAAACGAAGAAGAGTTGACCCCCGCTTTGCAGGTAATCGAGACCCAACGAGACGATCTGCGGACAGTAATTTCGGGCTTCCCTCTCCTAACTCCCGAAGAACGAAGGCGGGGCGAGCGATTCGTCGAGAGGCGAATCGCCCACCTGATGGATCCGGATGAGCGCCAGCGCCTGTTGCTCGATTCGTGCGGAACGAACTGATAGACGCCGCCTGACCGACCTTGCCCCAATTGGAGTCCACCCCGGTTACACTGCCCGCTCCATTGGCCCAGCCGGCCCCCACCATCCTCCTTGTCGAAGACAACGCCGACGTCCGCGCCTACCTGAAGAGCCACCTGACCGCCTACCGCATCCTCGAAGCCGAGGACGGCGAGGCCGGCCTGGCGCTGGCGGTCTCGGCGCTGCCCGACCCTGTGATCAGCGACGTCATGATGCCCGAGCTCGACGGGTACGCGCTCTGCGCAGCGCTGCGGCGCGACAAGGAGAAGGTGCGGGTCGTCGTGGAGTCGGGGATGGGCGACAGCCAGTTCGGGGTCGAGCGGCTGGCGGAGGAGGTGGGGCTGGGCCGGCGTCAGCTCCAGCGCAAGATGCAGGAGCTAACCCGGCAGACCGTGCATCGCTTCATCCAGGAGAGCCGGCTGGAGCGGGCCCGGCTGCTGCTGGAGCAGAAAGCCGGGAATGTGTCCGAGGTGGCGTACCGGGTGGGATTCAGGGACCCGAGGCACTTCGCGCGGTTGTTTCAGCAAAAGTACGGGATGCCGCCGTCTCAGTGTGGGTGACGGATTCGAATCTGGCCTGACTTCTGGTCACTGCGTCCACGCCAAGGGGCCTGAGTTCACTGGACGGGAGACAATGGCACGCCGATTGGATTAACATTTCGTAACAATCTCGTTTCAATTCATTTCGGAACGGCCAGAACGACGCCGGCTTGAGCAGGCCCCCGCGTCCCAGCAGCACATCGCAGGAACCGGTGAATACACGTCCAATAACACCCGCAACGCTGAAAACGAGCGTAATTGCCGCGCCTCCGCTGGCGCGTAAGGCCGATCTGTCGGTCAATTTTGAGGAGAATCGCAAGATTGTCCGGTATCTTGAAGAGGGCGGGTTGAGCACGCTGTTGTACGGGGCGAATGCGAACTTCCACCATGTCGGCCTCGGCGAATATGCCAGTATTCTGGAGTTTCTGGAGGAAACTGTTTCCGCCAACACGCTCGTCCTTCCTGCCATTGGGCCCGCATTCGGGACGATGATCGCCCAGGCTCGGATGCTCCGAAAAACTCGTTTCCCCGCAGCCGTGTTGCTGCCGGCGAACTTCGCCGCGAATTCGGAGGGGATCGAACGCGGCGTTCGACGGCTCATCGACGAACTGGGCAAGCCGGTCATCATCGAACTCAATCAGCCCGACGCGATGGAGGTAGGCGATCTTCAGCGCCTCGTGCGAGACGGGCTCGTCGCCGCCGTCATCTACAGCGTCCGCAGTGACGAGCCGCAGGAAGACCCCTATCTGACCCGCCTCACGGATCGCATCGACCCGCTTACCTTCATCAGCGGGAGCGGCGAGTATACGGCCATCACCCATATGCGGGATTTCGGGATGGGCACGTTCGTCTCCGGGTGCGTCTGCGTCGCTCCCCGGCTGGCCCGGAAGATGCACCGTGCCATCCAGGATCGCGACTTCGAGATCGCGGAAAACGTCCGCGAACTGTTCCTTCCGCTCGACCGGCTCATGCAACGGTACCACCCCGTTCGCGTCGTCCACGAATCGGTCCACCTCGCCCGCATCGCCGACGCCGGCGCCCTCCTGCCCTTCCTCAGCAACCTCGAACGCGAACACCAACGCGGTGTGCTGAACAGCGTCCAGCAACTGATGGTGGATAACGTGAATTTCGGGGTCTGAACACGTTGAACGTTGGGCCGTTGAACGTTAGAAGCGGTGAGGGCTAATGCATGGGATGCACCGCCTCATTTTGCATGTTCCATTTTGCATTTTTCCCTGCTTCCAGCCTTATCTTCGAGCGCACAACCCATCCATGTGTTCATGCTGCTGTACAAAACACCCATTGGTCCCGTAATCCACCATCTGGCCGGCTGGCGCCAGGTGACTGAAATGAACTGGGACGACCTTCTGAGGCGCGAAGACCTGCCTGCCTTTCTGAATCACATCGTGGCGATGGGACCTGCCGCGCAGCCGGACGACCTGCGTGACATCATGGCCCCCATCGGGCGACAGGAGGTCTGGGCCGCCGGCGTAACCTACTTTCGGAGCCGCACGGCGCGCATGGAGGAGGCGAGCGAGGCCGGAGGAAGCAGCTTCTACGACCGCGTCTACCACGCCGACCGACCGGAGCTGTTTATGAAGGCGACGGCTCATCGGGTGGTCGGGCACGCCGGCGTGTTACGCCTCCGCAAGGATTCCCGGTGGATGGTGCCCGAACCCGAACTCACGCTGCTGATCAGTCCAATGGGAAAGATCAACGGCTACACGATCGGCAACGACATGAGCTGCCGCGATATCGAAGGCGAGAACCCCCTCTATCTCCCCCAGGCCAAGACTTTCGACCAATGCGCCGGCCTCGGGCCGGGCATCTTCATCTCCTCGGATCCGCTCGAAGCCTCGACCGCCATCCGGTTGAAGATATACCGATCGGGCCGGCTGCTTTTCGAGGACAACACGGCCCTCTCCCAGATGCGTAAGACGCCGCAGCAGCTCGTGGAATACCTCTACCGCGAGGCGAGCTTCCCGGATGGATGTTTTCTGATGACGGGGACGGGCATCGTTCCTCCCGATACCTTCACGCTCCAGGATGACGATTCGGTGCACATCACGATCGAGCCGATCGGTACGCTCATCAACACCGTCGCGGTCTTTTAGGCCTTTCTCGCCCCGGGCTTCTGCGCCGCTTTTGGGATCGTCGAGATTTAGCTCGATATTGCCTGCCTTAGCAAAGAATCGAGTCCAAGAACCGCTCGTCGATCGCATGCAGATACACGGAAAGCACGTGCTGGGAGGGGTGCCGGAAGCCGGCAGCCCGCGTCTTTTTTACGCCATCAACCCGGCCACCGGGGAGCCCCTGGAGCCCGGCTTCCACGAGGCCCTGCCCGAGGAGGTCGATCACGCCCTGCACCTGGCCGATGGCGCCTTCCCCGCGTTACGCGCGTTACCCCCTTCGCGCCGCGCCGCGCTGCTCCGCGCCATCGCCGAGGAGATCCTGGCCCTGGGGGATACGTTGCTGGATCGCGCCCACGCCGAGACGGGCTTGCCTATGGGCCGGCTGCAAGGGGAACGAACCCGCGCGGTGAATCAGATACACCTGTTTGCCGATCTGATCGAGGAGGGCTCGTGGGCCCAGCCGCGCATCGACAGGGGAGACCCGTCGCGCCAGCCGCTTCCGAAGCCGGACGTCCGCAGCATGCTGATGCCGATCGGGCCGATCGCGGTGTTTGGCGCCAGCAATTTTCCGCTGGCGATCGGCGTGGCCGGCACCGATACCATCGCGGCCCTGGGGGCCGGGTGTCCGGTGGTGGCCAAGGCGCATCCCGCGCATCCGGGCACCAGCGAGTTGCTGGGGACGGCCATCCACCGGGCCATC
>JBGSPJ010000663.1:0-1557 GCA_041738655.1 Rhodothermales bacterium
GGCGATCCTGGTGATCGACGACGAGCCGGCCATGCGCGCCCTCACGCAGTCTGTCCTGGAAGACAACGGCTATCGTGTCTTCCTCGCCGCCGACGGGAAGCAGGGGCTCGAAACCTACGCCCGGCACCGCGGCGAGATCGCGGCCGTCATCACCGACATCATGATGCCCGGCCTCGATGGCGCCCGGCTCATGCAGGCTCTGTACGATATGGACCCCGAGGCGCGTATCCTCGCCGTCAGCGGGGGCATCACACGCGAACAGGTGCTCGAACGCGTGGGGGTCGTTCCGCACGACTTTCTCGCGAAGCCGTACACCGCGCCGGAGCTCCTCCGGCTCGTCCGCACCGTTCTCGCCGGCTAACCGGCCCCATCATCCGCTCACCGATTCTTCCGCTCGCATGAAAACCAGGATTCTGATCATTGACGATGATGCGTTGCTTCGCCGGACCATTCGCTTCGTGCTGGAGGATCGCGACTACCAGGTGTTCGAGGCCAGCAACGGCAGCGAAGGGTTCGATATCGCCTGCGAAGTCGTGCCCGATGTCGTCCTGCTCGATATCCGCATGGCCGAGATGAACGGGTTTTCCACGTTGCAGACACTCAAGGGAGACCCCCTGTTGCAGCATATCCCCATTATCATGATGACCGGGATGCCGAACGACCTCAGCCGGAAGCGGAGCAAGCAGGCCGGCGCCGAGTATTTTCTCGCGAAGCCGTTCTCGGTCAATCACCTCCTCGATCTCATCGGTATGATCCCGGTGCGCGCTCGCGCCGCGGCGCGCATTTCATCGGATCTGCGCTTTTGAACGGGAGCGCCCCTTGGCGAGACTCGGATCGAACGCTATCTTGTTTCCGGGCCGGCCCCGATCTCGCGGACGTTGAGGCGCGCCGTAAACCCGAATTCGTGTTTTGACAAGTAGTCGGGGGTGGTAGTCATGCCGGAAGGACTAAAAACCTGGATCAAGCAGGCGGCTCCGTTCGAGAGCGAGGCGCAGGAGGCCGTGTTAAATCTGGTCGTGGCCGCCGCCTTCATCAACGAGCGCCTCGAGCGTGTCGCGCAGCGGTACGACATCACCCGCAGCCAGTACAACATATTACGAATACTGCGCGGTGCGCCAGAGGACGGGTACCCGCGGTGCGAGGTGCAGGGCCGGATGATCGACCGCAGTCCGGATGTCACCCGGCTCATGGACCGGCTCGTGGAGCGCGGCCTCGTCGAGCGCCGGCGCTCCGATGTCGATCGACGCGTGGCGCTGCACACCATCACCCGCGAAGGCCTCGCCCTGCTCGAAGTGATGCACCCGGACATCAGCGGCGTAACCAGCTTTTTTGCCTCGCGCGTCAGCGAAGTCGACATCCGGCATCTGTCCAGGATCTGCGAGGGGATTTATCTGGAAAGAGAGTAATCAATAATCGATCAAGGCTGTTAACAAAAACGCTAACTACCACTGTATTGTCATCCCCGACCCCGATCGCATAGGCGTCAAGGAAATAACGGCAATCTTCAGAAATGATCGGTTTTACAGCAAAAATCCCTCTTTCATTGTCATCCCCGAC
>JBGSPJ010000681.1:0-19011 GCA_041738655.1 Rhodothermales bacterium
GGAGGTCGCCCTGGCGACGGGAGCGAAGCGCGACGGAGCCGGCTTCGGCGCCGACAGCCGCGATGGCCTGCTGGAGGATGCGGTCGAGCAACTCGTCGAGGTCGTCCGCGGCGTGCATCTCCCGCTCGATGGCGTAGAGCACGTTGATCTCGCGGTTGCGCTGCTCGAGATCCCACCGGGCCTGCGACAGCGCGGCGTTTTTTGTCAGGAGCGACTCGTTGAGCTTCGTGTTTTCGATGGCGATGGCCGCCTGGCTGGCGAGGGCGCCCAGGAGCGACTCGTCGCCGGCGTCGAACGTCCCTTCCCGCTTATTGAGCACCTGGACGGCGCCGATCGTCTGGCCGTCGTGGTTGCGCATCGGCATACACAGGATGGTGCGGGTGCGGTAGCCGGATTTGCGGTCGAACGCGGGTTGGAAGCGGGGGTCCTTGTAGGCGTCGGGGATGTTGAGCGTCTCGCCCGAGGCCACCACCCAGCCGGCGATGCCCTCTCCCGGTTTGAGGCGGATCTCGACGGAGTCGTCGCCCTGGGCCAGCCGAGACCAGAGGGAATTTCGATCTTCGGAAAGCAGGTAGAGGGTCGATCGATCGGCCTCCATCAGCACCGTGATGTGCTCCATGATGAGCACGAGCAGCGCCTCCAGGTCGATGCCCGAGGACAGGGCACGGCCGACTTCCTGGACCAGCACGAGCTTCTTGCGTTCGGCAAGCAGCTGCGCCTCCAGTGCCTTCGGATCCATGGCCGCGGGGGGGGTGGCGGGCGGCTTGCCGGGTGGAGCGGGCATGCGGATACCGGGTGCGGATGGAAGGTAGTCCGGGTCAGGCCCGGCAAAACAGGGCGCGCCTGGTGGGGGCGTGCAAGCCGGCGTCGTCGCGCGGCCCGCTACTCGAGCGCCAGATCAAAATCCGAATCTCCGGGGACAAAATACAGGGACCACTCTTTTTCGCTCGGGAAATGCTTCACCCGGAAGACATTCTTCTGGTCCGAGAACACCTCCATGAGCACATCGTGCTGGATATGGATCGCGGCGAACGTGGCCGGCGCCTCGTACGATATTGTGTACCACCAGACGGGGATGCCGTTTTGCAGTTCTTCGCCGCTGGTGACGATGACGCCCTGAATGGGTGCGCCGCCGGCCGATAGCACCAGTTTTTCGTTCAAATAGAGGCCGAATAGGGAGTCCACCTCGGCGTCGGCCCGCATCGTGAGTTCGGGGAGGGCAAATCGTTGGCGAAGGCCGGCTTCCAGGTCGTCCTTGAACAGCCGGATCTGCATCATGCCCATCGGTCCTTCCACCGCGAGCCGGGCGTAGGAGACGTGGAACTCGTGCGGCGGCGCCGGCCTGAGGGCCATCGAGAGGCCAGCGGCGAGCAGGAAAAGTACGAGCGGGGCGATGCGGTGGAACATGGATGTCGTCTGCCCGGGTTCAGGGCCGAACCGGCTTTCGCCGAATCGAAATCCTGAACCCGGAACGCGCTTCGGTTATTCGTTCGAGTCCTCAGCGGGCGGCGTCACTTCGGGCGCCTCCCACACGTTGTCCTCGCGGTCGACGTCCGCAAAGGCCTCGTCGGGGTCGAGTTCGACGCGGACGACCTTTTTGTCCGAGAAGAAGCCTTTCTTGAAGGTCACTTCGTTCGAGCGCCATACGTCGGCCGGCATGTCCATGCGTTCCGTGGTGCCGTCCTCGTAGGTCACCTCGAGCTCCACGGGCATGATGAGCTGGCCGTCGTTCTGGACCTCGACACGGTAGTAGTGTTTCCCGTTTTCCTCGTTGCCGAGGAGCTGTTCGGAGGATTGCTCGCTGACGCCGGCGATGGCCTGGTCGTTGGCGTAGCTCGTGTAGAACCAACCGCGCCAGAACCAGGAGAGGTTCTCGCCGGCGGTCTCCTCGATGGAGCGGAAGAAGTCGGCCGGCTGCGGGTGTTTAAAGGCCCACTTTTCGGAGTACTTCCGGAAGGCGTCGTCGAACGTCTCGGGGCCGAGGATGTGTTCACGGAGCATGAACAGGCCGGCGGCCGGCTTCGAGTAACCGTTGTTGCCGAAGTTGTTCTGAACGATATCCGACTCCGTCATGATCGGCACCTGTTCGTCGCCGCGCATGTAGTCGACGATGTTCCGGGCCGGGCCGCGCCGGCTGGGGAAGGTCCCGTCGGTGGTCTGGGCCCAGATGGGGGTGTTCTTGAACTTGGTGGCGTAGTCCTGCTCGCCGTAATACTGCAGGAACGAGTTCAGCCCCTCATCCATCCAGGTCCATTTCCGTTCGTCGGACGCGACGATCATGGGGAACCAGTTGTGACCCACTTCATGGATGGTGACGCCGATGAGGGCGCGTTCGACGGCCTCCGAGTAGGTGCCATCCGGCTGGGGGCGGGCGCCGCAGAAGGCGATCATCGGGTACTCCATGCCGAATACCGGGCCGTGGATGTTAGCGGCTTTCGGGTAGGGGTATTCGAGGGACATCCGCCCGTACGTTTCCATCGTGACGATGGTGGCGCGGGTGGACACTTTGTCCCACAGCGGCATGGCGTCGCGCGGGTAGAGCGAGTGGATCTGGATGGGCGTCTGGCCCGGGCGGTAGGTGAAGCCGGCGGCGTCCCACACGTACGTTTTCGAGGAGACCCACGAGAAGTCGCGCACGTTGTCGGCCTTGAAGTGCCAGGTGAGGGTGCCGCGCTGTTTGGGCCGGCTCTCGGGGGTCATCACCTCATCCGGCCCGATGATAAAGACGGGTTCCTGGCCCTGGTAGGCCTGCTGGAGGCGATCCCGCTGGGTTTTTGTGAGCACCTCTTCCGGATTCTGGAGCAGGCCGGTGGCCTCGACGATGTGGTCCCACGGCACGGTGAGTTTCACATCGTAGTTGCCGAAGTTGAGGTAGAACTCGCCCTGGCCGAGAAACTGCTCGGTCTGCCAGCCATTCACGTCGTCATAGACGCTCATGCGCGGAAACCAGTGGGCCATCTCATAGAGCCAGCCGTCGCGGACGCGTTCCTTGGCGCCGCGGCCGTTATCCGGGATGGGGTAGCTCCAGTCGATCTCGAACTGGACGGTTTCGCCGGAGGTGAGGGGCCTGTCCAGATCCACCCGCATGATCGTGTTGCGGATCACGTAGTCGGCATCCTGGAGCCTGCCGCTTGCGTCGACGAGCTGCACGCGCGAAATCGTGTAGCCGCCGTCGAACGGCGTGGGGTTGAAGAACTGGCGGAAGCGGGCGGGGATGCTATCCGGTAGGGCCTCCTGCATCTGGTAGGAGCGGCTGTGTTCGCGGGAGACCTCGTTTTGATCGAGCTGTACCCACAGGAAGTCGAGCTCGTCCGGCGAGTTGTTGTGGTAGGTGATGCGCTCGGAGCCGCGGATGCTGTGGGTGACCGTGTCGATCGCGGCTTCGATCCGATAGTCGGCCCGCTGCTGCCAGTAGTCTTTCCCGGGGAAGCCGGCGGCCGTGCGGGACGACGTGGGATCCGCCCATTGATCGAGCGTTCTGAACATCGAGTGGTTCTGGCTTCGGACGTCGCCGTCGACGTTGCGCCAGTTTTGCGCCGACGCCGGCGCGGCAAGAAGAAGGAGGAGGAGCGCGGCGGTTAACGCGGCACAGGAGGGAATGCGAGCTACCATGACCGGAAGGGAGTGGTTGGAAACGGGTAAACGGAACGCATGGAATATCGGACCTGATACGGACGTCGCCCGATTTCGTTGCCGGGGGGATTCTCAACGGCGCCTGTCGGACTATGGGGCTTTTTACAGGGCCCCGACGATCATCAGCAGCGCGGCGCCGGCGGTGCCGCCGGAGAGCAGGAGCGACCAGTCGCGCTGCGCCAGCCCGACCCATCGCACCATGGCGGTGGACATCAGCAGGACGATGGCGAGGATCAGGATCTGGCCCAGCTCGAGCCCGATGTTAAAGGCGAACAGAGGCGCGACGATGCTCTCCTCGCCACCCAGCATGGCGCGCAGGAAGTTGGAGAATCCCATTCCGTGAATGAGCCCAAAACCCAGCGCCAGGCCGTACTTCGCATATTCGCTGCGCTGCTCGGCCTGTTCCCCGTCGCGCCCGCGAAGCTCGAGCACGATGTTGACGAGGCTGGTGATCAAGATGGTGATCGGGATGAGGAACTCGACGAGCTCCCCGTTGATCGTGATAAGATCCAGCGTCGCCAGCGCCAGCGTGACGCTGTGGCCCAGCGTGAACGCGGTGACGAGCCAGAGGAGGTGTTTCCACTGGTTGAACTGATACACGGCGCAGAGGGCCGTGATGAACAACATATGGTCGTACCCTTTCAGGTCCGAGATGTGCTCTATACCGAGGCGCAGAAAGAGGGTGAATGAGGATTCCATGGGGGAGGTTCAGGTGGTGGCTACGCCGGCTCCGTTTTCTTCAACCAGGGAGCGGGCGATGCGTCGGGAAAAATAGTACACACTTTTGAGATACTGGGTGATGTCGGTTTCGATGCGATAATGCGTCATCCGGTCGGCGGCGTCGGCCGTGAGTCGGCCGACGAGGTGTTGCTCGATCCCGTCCACCAGCCGGTTAATTTCTTCACTGGCGTCCAGAACCTCGCGTGCGCGCTGCTGGTCCGAGGCATCAAGCGCCTCGAGCGACAGGGCAAGAGTCTCGCAGACGCGGCGGTGGAGGGCCGTCAGCTCGGTTTCGGTGGAGTACCCGACGCGTACGTTGGCGTCGAGCCGCTCCATGCCGGCGGCGACGATGTCGGTTTCGACCAGGTCTCCGATTCCCTCGAGGTTGTTGGCGACGGCCATATAGTCGTACAAGGTCTCGGTTTCGGGTTGAAGCAGGCGTTTTTTGCTCAGGCTACCCAGATAGTTGACGACGGCTTCGTGGAGGGTGTCGATCTCATCGTCGCAACGGGCGAGGGCCTCCAGATCGGCCCGGTCGCCGCGCAGGGCGACCGGCAGGGCGCGTTCGACCATCTCGTACGCGCGATCGCCCAGCCGAAGGAGTTCCATCCGGGCGCGGTCCAGCGCCAACGTGGGTGTAGAGAGCAACGCGAGATCCAGATACTCTGGCCGCACCTCGTCTCCGGCCGTGGCCTTGTCGGGTATGATCCATCGGATGAGTCGAGCCGCCGGCCCAGTGAACCCGATAAATAACAGCGTGTTTGCGATATTAAAGAGCGTATGGGCGTTGGCGATCTGGCGCGGGGTGTCGGCGGCGAGGCGGGCGAGACCCTCGAGCTCCGGTGATGCCGGCGAGATCGCGCGGACGATCCCGGCAAGGGGATCGATCAATCCGATCCAGACCACGACGCCGGCGACGTTAAACAGGATGTGCACGGCGGCGGCCTGGAGCGCCTGTCGCGGCTTACCAACCGCGGCGAGGAAGGCGGTGGCACACGTGCCCACGTTGGCGCCAAAGGCGAGCGCGATGCCGGCTTCCAGCGTGATGAGGCCCTGGCTGGCCAGGACGATGATGACACCCGTCGTCGCGGACGAGCTCTGCACCAATGCGGTAAACAACGCACTTGCCGCCAGCCCCACCAACGGATTGTCCATCCGTTGCATGGTCTCGACGAACGGCGCGTATTTGCTCAACGGTTGCGTGGCCTCGCTCATCAGGTTCATCCCGAAAAACACCAGACCCAGGCCAAGTAGCACGCGGCTATAGCCTCGCCACCGCTCGTTTTTGCTCATAAACGACACGCCTACGCCCGCGGCGATCAGCACCAACGCGTAGGCCGTCACCTCGAAGGCAATGATCTGCGCGGTGATGGTTGTGCCGATGTTTGCGCCCAGGATCACGCCTATCGATTGGCTGAGGGACATCAACCCGGCCGAGATGAAGCCGATGATCAGGACCGTGGTGATGGAAGACGACTGGACGATGGCGGTGACGACCGCGCCCGCGAGCACCGCTTTGAACCGGTTGCCCGTAACGCGCCCGAGTGTCGCCTTCAGGCGGCCGCCCGCCAGGATCTTCATCGAGGCCGTCATGAGATCCATCCCGAACAGAAAAAGCGCGAGCCCGCCGGCCAGGCCGGTGATCAGGGGGAAGAGTTCGATAGTGGATTGGAGGGGCATCGGGTCGTGGCTGCGGGAAGCTCAGGCGGCGGCCGGCCCCCTGGCGATAGCTTCGCGGTAGACGGGGACGACTTCGTCCTGGTTCGTCGCACAGACGGAGAGGTCGCGCAAGAGCCCGTCCGTGAGCCGATAGATCCAGCCGTGGATGGAAAGGGGTTGGTTCCGTTCCCACGCCTCCTGGACGACGGTGGTCTGGCACACGTTGAGCATCTGCTCGATCACGTTGAGCTCGCAGAGGCGGTCGAACCGGGCTCCGTCCTCGGAAATCTGCGCCAGAATATGTTCGTGTTTATAGACGACGTCCTGGATATGGCGCAGCCAGTTGTCGATCAGCCCGAGCCGGCGATTGTCCAACGCCGCCCGCACGCCTCCACAGCCGTAGTGCCCGCATACGATGATGTGTTTCACCTTGAGCACATCGACGGCGTATTGCATCACGGAGAGACAGTTGAGGTCCGTATGGATCACCATATTGGCGATATTGCGGTGGACGAACAGTTCGCCCGGCAAGAGATCGACGATTTGGTTCGCCGGCACCCGGCTGTCCGCACAACCGATCCACAGGTGCTGGGGAGACTGCTGGCGAGACAGCTTATCGAAGAACTCGGGGTCGTTTTCGTGGATCGTCTTCGCCCAATTCCGATTGTTCTCGAAGAGCGGCTTGAGCGTTCGCATGGCGGGTCGGGGGGGTGATGGGGGCGGGCGTAATCTAGGTTGTGGCGGGTGGATCGACAAGAAGCCCTCCGGCCCCGGCCCTGTCAGAATGCCAGCTGGAGTTGGAGTACGGCGAGTTGTTCTGCGCCCGCTGTGTCTCCTCCTTCGCCACGCATATACGCCAGCGTGAGGCGCTCCCGGCTGAAAGGCAGGCCGCGACGCGCGCTGGAGCTCAGGTTCAGGCTCACGACGACGTAGGTGTCGGTGGGCCGATCGGTGTCTGCCGTATACCGTTCATAACCGCCGGCGAGTTCGGCGCCCTCGAAGAGCCGCGCTGCCGCGGTCAGCGCATAGGCAACCGAACGCTGTTCCGGGGCCCGCCCGCGTGCGGCATAGTGCATCCCGATCACCTCGCCTTTCAGGCGCACGGACTGGCTGCCTGGCGTGGCGCCCCAGTATACGTGCGCCGAATAGGACGTGTAGACGCGGCCTGGCCCGTTCTCCACCGCGGCGGTGTTCGGGTTGCGTGAGCCGTTGAAGCCGGCGAAACCACCAATCTCCAGCCCATCCACCCCATCTACTTTATGGTCGGCAAAGCCGCTGATCGCCATGCCACGGCGATCAACGCCGCCGGTGGGTGCGAGATTGGTGATGCCCTCGCGGAAGTTGCTGCGAAGTGTATTAAATGCGCCGTCGCCGTTGTGCAGGAAGGCCATGACGCGGGTTCGGCTATCGTCGTAAAGGACATCCACCCCGAAGTCGCGTCCCGAACTGCCGATCCCCCCTCGTGCCCACCGCTCGCCAATGGCTCCACGTTCGACGCCGTCGGTAACGGAGGAAGAGGTGAGGCCATAGCCCCGAGGTTGCGCGCCCACGAGGTAGCCCGCGCGGAAGCGGATGGTGGGCAAGAACCAGTAAAACGCGAAGAAGTCGACCGCCGAAGCGCTGCCCGAGGAAAAATCGGTGACGAGCTGGATGCCGAGCTTTTGCCGATAGGTCATCACGCCCCGGAGACGGGCCCGGCGTAGCCCGAAGCCGGCGTGCCGGATGCTGTCCTGGTCACTCGAGGCGTAGCTGTACCGCACCTGTACGGCCGCAGACCACTGAAGCTGAAGATCGGACCCCTCCGCCGTATCCTGGCCCAACGTGGATTTTGTGGCGATCAGGCTGACGAAGAGCAAGAAGACGTATCGCCGGCGACAGGTAGGCGTCATCGAGTCATGTTATTAAATTGTTACCAAATTATTATGGCGTGACCGAGTCAACGATGAAACGAAAGGGACGTTTCCCCGGCGTGGATTGCGTCCTTCTCCGGCGTGTACGACCTTATCCTTCATGGAAACGCTTGTCGATTATTTCACCCACATGCCCACGACCCATCGGACGTTGTTCCTGGTGGGGGGTCTGACGCTGTTCTGGCTGATCGAAAGTGCTGTGCCTCTGTTCGCCTTCCGGTACGTCAAGTGGCGCCACGCCCGCGTCAATATCTTCTTCACCCTTACCACGGTTGTCGTCAATTTCTCGATGGCGTTCCTCCTGGTGCGGGCGTCGGATTGGGTGGTGGCGCACGAATTTGGCCTCATCCAGTGGATTGAGATGCCGCTCTGGCTCTTTGCGTTGGTGGGATTGCTGCTGCTTGATTTGATCGGGGCGTGGCTGGTCCACTATGTCGAACACCGGGTGAAATGGATGTGGCGCTTCCACCTCGTGCACCACACGGATCAACACGTCGACACCACCACCGCCAACCGCCACCACCCCGGCGAAAGTGTCTTCCGATTTGCATTTACCACCCTGGCCGTTTTCATCGTCGGCGCACCGATGTGGATGGTGTTTTTGTACCAGACGTTATCCGTCGTGCTCACCCAGTTCAACCACGCCAACGTCCGCATGCCGGCCTGGCTGGATGACGCGCTCGTGATGGTCTTCTGCACCCCGAACATGCACCGCGTCCACCACCACTACCGGATGCCCTACACCGACACGAACTTCGGCAATATCTTCAGCTTCTGGGATCGCCTCTTCGGGACGTTCATGCAGGCGGACAACGACCGGCTCGTCTACGGGGTCGATACCCACATGGCCGAGCCCGAGGCCGGCCGGATCGGTGCCATGCTCAGGATCCCCTTCATGCCTTTTCGCGAAAAGAAAGTGTACCCGGAGGATGAGTCGCTGTAACGGGGTGTCCCGGGCCCCGGACCCCTTTCTGTGTAGGCAAACGCTATATTGGCTTCTGGATCGCCAATCGGAATTCACCGGCCGGCGTTATGGCAAGACCTCGGCCCATGGCAACGGCAAAAAAATTCGGCACATTCGGTGGGGTCTTCACACCCTCCATTTTGACAATCCTCGGCGTCATCATGTACCTTCGCCTGCCTACGATTGTCGGGCAGGCCGGCTTGTGGGCGACCATCGGAATCATCGTGGTGGCGCATGTGATTTCGGTGGCCACCGGGCTGAGCGTAGCGTCGATCGCCACGGATAAAAAAGTGCAGGCCGGCGGGACGTATTACATGCTCTCGCGGAGCCTGGGGCTGCCGATCGGCGGGACGCTGGGGCTGGCGCTGTTCGTGGGCCTCTCGTTTAGCGTGAGCCTGTACGTGATCGGTTTTTCGGAGAGTTTCCTGAGCTACTGGGGGTGGGAGGTCTCGAAGAATGCGATTCGGTTTGCCGGCAGCATTACCCTGGTCGCGGTGACGGCCGTCACACTGATCAGCACGGCGCTGGCATTGAAGACGCAGTTCTTTATCATGGCGGCCATTATCCTTTCATTGCTCTCGATCTTTTTCGGCCGCCACGAGTTTGCGCCGGCCGCGCCGCTCATCGAGAGCCTGCCCACGGCTGCACCGTTCATCGTGCTTTTTGGGATTTTCTTTCCGGCGGTGACGGGTTTCGAAGCCGGCGTATCAATGTCCGGCGATCTCCGGGACGCCAAAAAATCGATCCCGGCGGGCACGATCTGGGCGATCGGGGTGGGATTGTTCGTCTATATCGGTCTGGCCTTTTTTTTCTCTATGACGGTGAGCGCCGATCAGCTTGCGAACAACCCAAACGTGTTACTTGATATCGCGTTGTTTTCGCCCGCCGTTGTGGCCGGCATCTGGGGAGCCACGATCAGTTCTGCACTCGGCAGCATCCTCGGCGCGCCGAGGATCCTTCAGGCCACCGCGTCGGACCGGGTCGTGCATCGGTTCTTCGCGGCCGGATATGGCAAGGAGAACGAGCCCCGCAACGCGCTCATCCTGACGTTTTTCATCGCGGAGGCTGGCATCCTGATCGGCGAGCTCGACGTGATCGCTCGCATCGTGTCGATGTTTTTTATCACCACCTATGGATTTCTGAATCTTAGCTGCTACATCGAAAGCTGGGCTAGTCCGGATTTTCGCCCCGATTTCAGGATTCCCCGCACCGTGAGTCTCCTCGGCGCGGTGGCCTGTTTCGTGGTGATGATCCAGCTGGACTTTGTCGCGATGATTGGTGCCACGGTGCTGCTCGGGCTGGTATTTCTGTATCTGAAGCGCAAGGAGTTGACCCTTGAGACCGGGGATACGTGGGAGGGGTTCTGGTCATCGCTGCTGAGGGCGGGGCTGCAACGCCTGGCTCAGAGTGATGTCCACGAGCGCAACTGGCGGCCGAACATCCTCCTTTTTAGTCTCGGAACGAACGCTCGCGACTCCATGATGGCGTTTGCGACGTGGCTGGTGCACAAACGAGGGTTGCTGTCAATTTTCGATCTCGCACAAAACCCCAGGTCCGCACACGTTAAGCCACAGGTTTCGCAGGAGATCGACGAAGAGGCCGAAGTGGAGTCCGGCATTTTTTCTCGCCGGCTCGAATGCCCCGACACGTTCGAGGCGATGGCGTCCATCGCTACATTCCATGGGTTTGCGGGCGTCGAGCCGAACGCCGTCATCATGGGATGGGCTGGCAACAGCCGGCAGCCAGAGCGCTTTCTGGCCCTCATCAGGCGGTACGCGGAGCTGGATCTGAACCTGCTGCTGCTCAATATCGACTCGGAGCGCGGCTACGGGGAGCATGGCACGATCGACGTGTGGTGGCGCGGGGGAAACAACAACATATCACTCACGCTGGCCCTGATTCGGTTTCTTACCAGTACGGATAGCTGGGCGGGCGCACGCATTCGCTTTCTGGTGATCAACGAAGGCGACACGGCCTACAGCGATGCGATTCAGAGCCGGATGGATGGCATTCTCGAATCGTTCCGCATCCAGGGACGCGCCATCGTGATCAGCAACATCGTCGCACGGAAGCCGATTCTAGAGATCATCGGGTATGAATCCGCGAAGACGGATCTGACGATCATCGGCATGCCGGCTATCACGACGCAGAATGCGACGTCGTACATTGAGGACACGGATCGATTGCTCGGCCGGCTCGGGACGGTGTTGCTGGTGCGTGCCTCGTCCTTCTTCAATGATCTGTCCGTGGGGATCGATACGTCGGCCCGGGCGGCAGGAGAAACGCGGGAAACGCTACCTGAAAACACCGAGTTGCCGGCGCTGCAGCTGCCGCGGGACGAGACGCTACGGTGGGCACTCCAGCACGCCGGCGAGGGTATCGAGGCCATTTCACACGAACTCGCCGAATCATCGCTAGCCGCGCTTGCCGACAGGTACCACGATCTGGGCACCTCGATGAGTGGAGCCATTAAACGCTCGTTCGACTCACTGGCGCGTACCCTCGACAAGCAGGATCGTCCACGCGCCCGCCGGACCATCCAACGCGCGCAGGCCTCGCTTGCGTTCCATCTGGGCGACCTGCTCGCCACGTTCGTCGAAGAGCAGCTGCCTATCCAGCGCCGACTGCTCGAAACAGCGCTGGTGAAGGAACGCTCACAGGCCCGCAACCTGATCCGTAAGACCCCCGAAGAATTACGACGGCCTATCGACCAATCTGCTGCATCGAAACGTCGCGGTATCTTCGATCGGCTTACAAGCGGCCCGCGGACGGTCGTTATTCCGTTTCGCGACCTCGTAGAGGCGCGCGCGATGGGAGCGCTGCAGCAGCTAATCGTCAAACAGGTTGGGGATACGTGTGGCGAGATCCACGCGTTTTCCGAGCAAGCACTCGTCCAGCTGCAGAATGCGTTCGACGCGATGTATCGCGTGGCCCGCAATATCGACGAAATGGGGGTAGTCGGGCCCACGCTAAAAGACGAAATAAAACAGTCTGAAACGTCCTGGAGCGACCTCATCGCGGGTTACCAGCGTCAGCAAGCGCAACGGCGCAAGACATTCCAGCTTGGTGTTCGAGCGCTTGTCCAATCGATTGCCGAGGAAGTGAGCAGCGGCTCTGGCAAGACGTTGCGGAACCGCAACGAACAGGACCGTGTCGCTGCCGAGATCCTCGAAACCCCGAGACGCTTGGAGGAGAACCAGCGTCTGGTAATGACGCGGGCTACACTTGGGATCCAACTCATCGCTTTCCAGATGCGTCTGCGAACGATAACGCAGCGCTACCAGGAAAAGGTGGCCCTCACGCTCCAGAACACGTTGGCGCGGCCGGTCCGCGATATGGAAAAAGAGGTCGAGGCCGCGCTGGCGTCGCTTCATGTGGACGCGACCAAGCGCGCACGGCCGGCGTTTTCATGGCCTGAAACCTTCGACCTGGACACCATTCATGGTCAGTTTGTCTCTGATGTACGCGCTGCCGTGGAAGAACTTCCCGAAACGGTGCGTACGCTACCCGAAAAGGCCGTCCAGCCGCTGTTAGATCGGCCGCTGGAGGAGGTCGAAGTGATCACCGTGTCCTTTCGACGCGTCGTGGATTACGTTGTCGAGATGGAGCTACTCGGGCCTATCCACGATGAACTGGCCGGCTGGGCCGGCAAGGCGCAGCGCCTTTTTTCGATCGCGCAGGATGTGTTGCGTCTCGTCTCGTTTCATGTAGATGAGGATACCGGTGGGCCCGACATTGCCGGCACGGACGATGCCGTCCACCCGCTGCTTGAAAAGGGACTGGAGCGGCTTCGGACACAGTTGGCGCAACTCGATGCCGAGAGCGAGGACCTCGGAGCGCTGATCAGCGCGCGGCTGGACACGGCCGTCCAACAACTCAACCCGTATACGGTCACTCGAACGGAGGGCGATTTGCAGCGCTACGTTCGCGGGCACACCGGCCGGCAGATTCAATCTCGCTTTCGCGCCACTTGGGTTCGCGCTCGCCGAGTGGTTCGTGACGGGCTCGTCCGTCTGCTCTACAGTCGCAGCGAGGGCGTGCTTTTCGCGCGGCAGCTCCAGGAGGCTGATCCGTATCTGGGCGCGGCCGCGCACGAGGGGCTCCGACTGGTGGATGCCGTTTCACCGAACGCGACGGTGATGCGCGCGCTACCGCTTTATTATCGTCAGCTCTTCCTTGATCTTCCCAATATCACCCAGGAGTTCTGGGTGGGCGCCGAGTCCCAGATCGAGCGGGCGCATCAAGCCGTCGATCGATGGACGCGTGGGAAACACGGTGGGCTCCTTGTACTTGGCGATGCGTATGCCGGCAAATCCGCGCTTTGTCAGCTGGTGGCACAGACCCATTTCAAGAGAGAAGCGATTTTCCAGCTATTTCCAGTACCGGGTGGATCCAGCGACCCCGCCGTGCTCGAACGCGAACTGAAGCATTTACTTGGCATCGCCGGCTCGCTCGAAGAGGGGTTCGCCCAGTTGCCGTCCCACAGCGTGCTCATCCTCAACGACCTCGAGCGGTGGTGGGAACGGAGCCCTGACGGCACGGCGGCGCTTGCGATGATCGCCAGCTTGATGGAGCGCCATGGCCGACATTGTTTCTTCTTGATTAACGCCAATCTCCACGCCTTTAAACTCATCGACCGCATTTATCCGGTGTCCAGTTTGTTTCTGGATATCATCACCCGGGCACCTTCCAATGCCGAACAGATCAAAAACGTTATTATGTTGCGCCATCGTTCGGCTGGAATGACCTTTACCCTCGATGGGGAGCCAGAAGATCACGTCTCCGCGTGGACCATCGCCCGGTTGTTTACCAGTTTGTTCGATTATGCGCGGGGCAACGTGGGCGCGGCGCTTCAGGGATGGATCGTTGCGATAAGTCGGGTTGGGTCGGAAGGCCTTACCGTCGAACCGCTGATCCCCCCAGACGTCTCGGTCGTCGATACGCTGTCCCCAATCCAGAAAGCGATCATAGTGCACCTGCTGCTGCATGGGACGTTGACCGGTGTGCGGATGCGCCGCATAAGCGGGCTTGACGAGGCGCTTCTGCGGCATGAAATACAAAGCTTGCTGCGTCTTGGATGGGTTTGCGAACGTGAAAACGGGGTGTTGGCAATCGATCGCTTTTTACTGCCGCATCTCACTCATGCCTGCGTTGAGCGGAGGTTGATCGGATGATTAGATCCCTGTTTCTCGATGTCTCCCACCTGGTTGCGATCGTTGCCGTGCTGACTGCCATACTCCTGATCGGCAAAGGATTACGCGTCGTTCGTCTGCGGACCGCGCTGCGCGAACGGCTCGACCACATGCTGCCGGCGCTGGAGACAGTCGGCGTCATTGGCTTCGTGCTGTGGTGTGTCTGGCTGGTGTTTCCCGCCGATAGCCACGCGCTCTGGTGGGCGTCCGGGGCGGTAGCACTGGGGCTCGTCGGGGCGGGCTGGTTCGCTGTGCGGGATCTCGTCAGCGGGATCATCCTGCGGTCTGAAAATGCGTACAAGGCCGGGCAATGGGTCCAAACGGCAGAGGCGTCGGGGTTTATCGCGTCGCTGGGCTACCGAACAATGGAGCTGGAGACCGATGCCGGACTGCGCGTCCGACTCCCTTACAGCGATATGGGAAAGGGGGCATTGACTACAGCCGACCGGTCGCAGTCAGCTCGCGCACACACGTTTGTGCTCGAACTGCAGGCGACTGAGTCTGTCGCGGTACTCACATCCCGGATTCGCTCCGCGGCGCTCACGGCGTTCTGGTCCTCACCTCGCCGAGAGCCGTATGTACATTATCTCGAGATCAAGGATAATGTCCATCGATTTGAAGTGACGACGTTTTGCCTGGACGAGGCCTACGCCACTGATTTGGAGGGCTCGGTTCGACGGCAACTCGAAGCACGTTGAGGCGCTACCCCGGCTACAACCCCAGTTTCCAAAACGGCTTCCCCTCGTCCAGGGCATCGTGCATGCGGGGGCGGTCTGGGGGGTTCGGGTTGTGGCGCATGAGGGCCTGGATGTCGTAGAGGAGGGCTTCGGCCTGGGCGTAGTAGGAGTGGCCGAGGAGGTCGACGTCGAAGTCGGGCACCGCTATCGTATCGATGCCGGGGGCGATGGTGTAGGGGCGGAAGTAGCCGGCGCGCGGGGCCTCATGGAGTTTGCCGGACAGGAACACGGGGAGGTCGCCGTTTGAGGCGTACAGGGTCGTCCGGCCGGCGTGTTCGGGGTAGAGGTGCGCCAGCTGGAGGAAAAGATCGCGGTCGACATCCGGGGCGGCGAGGAAGATCTGATCGAACCAGACCTTTCCGCGGATCGCGGCGTTGGCGGCGATGCGCTGAAGCGCCCGCAGGAAGCCTCTGTTGCCCATGCTGTGGGCGATGAGGTGGATCTTCGCTCCCTGGCACTGCGCGGCGAAGTCAACGAGGAATTCCGTAATCGCCTGTTCGCTTGCTTCGATGCTGGCTTCGTCGGCCTTGTAGCGGTGGACGTCTCCTTTAGACGGCCAGCTAAAAAACGCCGTCGGGCCCGGTACTTTCAGGTCGTAGCCGATCTGCGCCGCGCGAATGGCGGCCTCGTCGAAGGTGACGTTGAAGCCATGGATAAAGAGCAGGGCATGGGGCTGGTTGCCAGCGTCGAACGCGGCTTGCAGGGCGGCGTGGATCTCCTGGTAACACGCATCGTGCTCCAGGTCCACGATCTCCTGGATCCGCAGGCGGTCGTCGCGGAGGTCCATCCGAAGCAGTCGTTTCCAGAAACTCGTCCCGATCTCCCCGAACCGATGCGCCTCCGGAATGCGCACATCCACCCGCCCGTACAGCGTTTTGTAGTACCGGTCGCCCGAAAAGCCCGCGTTCTCTTCCGGTTTGCGGTTGGTGCCGTACCACACGGGGTAGATGATACCCGGATCCGGCACGTGGGGCCCGTAGGCGCCGGATCCGGTGGACGGTTCGCCCATTTTTTTGATCTCCTCTTTTTCGATGTCCCGGGGCGGCCCGAGGGCGCCGCCGGCTCCCCCGCCACGCGAAGGGGCGGGTGCGGGAGGAGGAGGTGGAGGAGGAGGCGATGCCTCGGGAGGGGGGGCCATCGACGCCCGCGCCGTGAGCCGGTCAATCAAGCGGCGCATGGCGTCGTCCCCGTCCAGGATCAGCCGTGGAGCATACCGCAGCACCTCGGGCAGGGCGGAGTTATCGATAGGTTCAAACGAGAGGACAGCGTGCCGGATGGGGATCGACGTGTCATCGAACAGGCGGGCCATCCCGGGAGACCAGATGATCAGCATCCAGTCCGCTCCCACGCCTTCAAACAGAGTATCCAGCGAATCCGTCGGGCTGCCTGGTTGGGGAGAGAGCACGCCGATGTCGGCGGCGCGCAAGGCTTCGGCGAGGGCCCGAATACGCCGGGTGTGGGCGTCGGATTCGGGGAGATAGGCGAGGAGGACGTGGGTGTCGGGCATGAGCGATCGGGTCGGTGTGGGTGGTGTCCAACCTACGTATTCGCTACAGGGAGGTCAAGCGCGCGAAAAAAGGGTCCAATGTGTCCCGGGGCGACATTTTTTGCGCGGCCCTTTTCATTCCTCCGCTTGGGCCTGTATCATGAAGGCATCATACATCCCCCAACCCCTTCTACCTATGAAATCGCGCAGATCGTTTATGAAACGCGCCGGCGCCTGGTTCTCCGCGCTGGGCGTGGGAACCGTGGCGGCCTCCGCCGAGCCGGCCCGTGAGCGGCCTCGCGCCGGCGAGGTCATCACCCACGACGACATCCCGTTGTTTTCGTCGACGAAGGCGTTCGGCAACCTGCTTTACGTCTCGGGCATAGGCGCCCACTTCGAGGGCGACATCAAGGCGCACACGGACCACGTGCTCACCGAGATGAAAAAACGTCTCGAGGACGGCGGCTCGTCGATGGAAAAGGTGCTCAAGGTGAACGTGTACCTGCACGACCTGAGCGACTACACGGCGATGAACGAGGTCTTCCGCGGACGCTTCGGCGAAAACCCTCCCGTCCGCACCACCGTCGCCTGCTACGGCGGCATCCCTGGCGACTCGCTCGTCGAGATCGACTGCATCGCCGCCCTCGACTGATTCCCCCATGCTCTCCCGACGCGCTCTCCTCCAACTGGCCGCCACGACTCCGGTCCTGGGCCACCTCGCCACCTATTTCGGGTGGACGACCGCCGCGCCGGCGATGCTGGCGCGCGACTACTTCAAGGAACTCGGCCTCCGCCCGTTCATCAATGCCGCCGGCACCTTCACGATGCTGACGGCGTCGCAGATGCCGGACGAAGTGACCGATGCGATCCGGTACGCCTCCACCCGGTACGTCCGCCTCGACGACATCCAGGACGCCGTCGGCGCCCGCATCGCGTCGCTCCTCCGGTGCGAAGCCGCGACAGTGACGTCCGGCGCCGCCTCGGCCCTGACGCTCGGCACTGCCGGCGTGCTGACGGGCCTCGATGAAAAAAAGGCCGCCCAGCTGCCGGATGTGAGGGGGATGAAAAGCGAGGTCATCCTCCAACGCGCCCACTACGTCGGTTACGTCCACGCCATCCGCAACTGCGGGGTGACGATGGTCTATGTGGACTCCGCCGCCGAACTTGAAGCCGCCATCTCGGACCGTACGGCGCTGCTCCTGTTTATCAACGCGCTGAACGAGGAGGGCCAGGTGAAGGACGCCGAGTTCGTCGCCATCGGCAAAAAACACGGCGTCCCGACCTTCAACGACTGCGCCGCGGACGTCCCGCCGGTCGAGAACCTCTGGAAGTACACGGAGATGGGGTTCGACCTCGTCGCGTTTTCGGGGGGCAAGGGGATTCGCGGGCCGCAGAGCGCCGGCCTGCTCCTGGGCCGGCAGGACCTCATCGCCGCCGCCCGCCTCAGCGCACCGCCCCGGGGCGACACGGTCGGCCGCGGTATGAAGATTAACAAGGAGGAGATCCTGGCGATGCTCGTCGCCCTTGAATTGTACCTCGAAAAGGATCACGACAAAGAACGCCGGCTGTGGGAGCGGCAGGTCGAGCTCATCGCCGAGCGCGCCCGTGCGGTCCCTGGGGTAGAGACGGAGATCCACGTTCCGCCCATCGCCAACCACGTGCCCTCGCTGCGGATCTGGTGGGATGCCGATCGGGTCCGCATCACCGCGCCGGCCTTGCGCGAAGCCCTGCGCGCCGGCGATCCCTCCATCGAAATGATGGGCAACGACGACCGGCTCGACATCACCACCTGGATGATGCGCCCCGGAGAGGAAAAGGTCGTCGCCAAACGACTCGAATCCGTGCTGCGCGCGGCGGCCGCATCCTGAAGAGCCCTGATGAAACCTCGGGATTTCCGATCCCCTTCTTTTTTATAATGTCATCCCGCACTTGATGCGGGATCCAGCAGGATTGCAATTCGGCTGGATCCCCGATCGGGGTCGGGGATGACAATGACCAGAAGTATCAACCGCATCCATGCCCCGCAGTCCACACCCACTCGCTTCATGGATCCTCCTGATCCTCCTCGTTATCGTGTCCCCCGCCCAGGCCCAGCGCCTCGATCTGCTCATCAAAGGCGGCCGCGTCATCGACCCGCGTAATGGCATCGATGCGGTGCAAGATGTCGGCATCGCCGACGGGCGCATCGCCCAGGTGGCGCCGTCTATTCCCGCCGGCGACGCCGCGCATGTGGTTGAGGCCTCGGGGCTCGTGGTCACTCCGGGGCTCATCGATCTCCATGCCCACCTTTTTTACGGCACCGAGGAAGACGCCTACCTCGGCAACGGCTTCTCCGCTCTGCCCCCCGACGGGTTTACGTTTCGGACGGGCGTCACCACGGCCGTCGACGCCGGCGGGGCCGGCTGGCGCACCTTTCGGCAATTCCATGAACAGACCATCTCCCATTCGCAGACTCGTGTGTTGGCGTTTATCAATATCGTCGGCGCCGGCATGAAGGGCGGGCCGACGGAGCAGAACACGGGGGACATGGACGCGAAGCTGACAGCCATGGAGATCGCCCGGTATCCAAACGAGATCGTGGGGGTGAAGCTGGCGCACTTCGAGGGGCCGGACTGGATGCCCGTCGACCGCGCCGTCGAAGCCGGCGGGCTGGCCGGCGTGCCCGTGATGGTCGACTTCGGCCGTTCCGAACCGCCGCTCCCGCTCGAGG
>JBGSPJ010000026.1:0-10412 GCA_041738655.1 Rhodothermales bacterium
CGATGGCGCCGCAGGCGATGGCCTGGGTCGACGGCGTGGCGCGCACCGACCAGAACGACTCGATCCCCTGCGCGAGGGCGTCGAACCCGGTGGCGGCCGTCTGATAGGCCGGCAGGCTCCAGGTGAGTTCGGGGTCGAGGATGACGTGGGAGGGCAGGAGCGAGGGGTGTTCGATCGAACGTTTCGCGCCGCCGTCATACAACACGGCGAAGTGCGTCGCCTCGCTGCCCGATCCGGCCGTGGTCGGGCAGGCGATGAACAGCGTCTCGGCGATGGTATCACCCGGAACCATTCCGTTCCAGGATAACACACCGGCTTCGTGTGTCGCCGCGAGGCGGATGAGCTTGGCCAGGTCGATCGCTGTTCCGCCGCCGACGGCCACAACGGCATCCGGCTGCTGGCGGGCGGCGAGTCGGTAGCCGGCTTCGGCGACATCGATGGCGGGGAGCGGGCTCAAGACGTCCAAACGGGTCGATGAGAACTGGCGTTCCACCTGATCGACGATGCGGCTGGCGCCCGAGGCGGCGCATGCGGTGGGATCGATTACCAGAAACACCCGCTGGGCGCCGGCCTCTTCGAGCAGCGCCGGAAGCTCCTCGAGCATGCCGTCGCCAAATCGTACGGCCGGGGCTTTGGTCATCGCCTTGCGAGGGTAAAATCGCCAAATTGAAGCAACAGGTGACGGCGGGCGATCTCCTTGTACCGCATGGGGCTTACGGGATTCAGCGTGGGTCGACGCGCCGCCTCGGCCCACTCCCTGAGTTTGAGGCAGATCAGGAAATCGAGTCGCTCCTCGAACTCCGTCACTTCCGCCGGCGTCATCGGCTTGATGGATCCGCCGCCGGCTGTGGCTCGGGCGGGAGAGCACAGGGCGTCCCGATAGGCCATGTAGCGTCTCGCGGCGACCTGACCTTCCACCAGCCCTGCGATTCGCTCGGAAAAGCCATGGTTTCGAAGATACGAGGCGCCGAGGTGTTCGGCCGTGACTTCGTCGTACTCTCCGCCCGTCTCTTCGAATGCACCCGCCTCTTCGCATTCATCCGGGTCAAGGAGCCGGTCGATGGCGTGGAAAAAAGCCGCGAGGACGACTTCCTCGTCGTAGCCGGCGGCCTGCGCCATGGCGCCGCACCGGGCCATGTGGTGCGCGGACGTGAGCCCTTCCTCGCAGAGGATGTGCCCGCGCAGGGTATAGTTTTCAAAAACCTCCAGGAGTGTCCGCTCGATGTAGCTGGTGATTTCCATGGGACGTCGCGGTGGGGTAGAACGTTGGGCGGGGACCCGATGAGGGAGGCGCTAACAGGATAATTCCCGGTGGACAAAATAGGGTTACCAAAGGATTAAGCCCTGATTATGATTGTGGTCCAGAGCCTTCCACACAGAACGGTAATGCTTTGCTAAAGGAGCGGTAACGCCCTTCATGCCGGGCTCGGGTAGCTTTTCGGCTCCTGAAAACCCATCATTGGCTTCGGGCCAATCCGATACGCATGAAGAAGACGTTACTCACTCATTTGATACGCGGCCTCCTGGCCGGCCTCTGCGCGTTGGCGCCGCTTGCCGGCGCCTCCGCCCAACCAATCCAGGGCGTTGTGACCGACGCGTTCGACGCCCCGCTGCCCGGGGTGAACATCGTCGTCAAAGGCACGATGACCGGCGTGTCCAGCACGGCGAACGGGTCGTTCACACTGGACGCCACGCCCGGCGACACGCTCCTCTTCTCCTACGTCGGCTACGTGACGCAGCAGGTGCCCGTCTCAGGGGCCGCGCTGACAAGCCTGCTCACCGTGCGTCTGGCGGAAGATGTCGGCCAGCTCAACGAGGTCGTCGTCACCGCCTTTGGCATCGAACGGGAGCAGAAAGCGCTCGGATATGCCGTGCAGAAGTTGACGAGCGCCGATCTGGAGCAGGCACGGGAGATCAACCTCGTCAGCGCCCTCGCCGGCAAGGCCGCCGGCGTGCTCGTCTCCTCCAACAGCGCCGGCCCGGCGTCCTCGGCCCGGATCGTGATCCGCGGCGAGTCGTCGTTAGATATCGACAAGAACCAGCCGCTGTTTGTCGTGGACGGCGTCCCGATCAACAACGAGGTCGTCGGCATCGGCGGCAGCAGCACGAATCAGGGGGATTTGCCGACCGACTACGGCAACGGCGCGGCCGAGCTGAACCCGGATGACATCGCCACGGTGTCGATCCTCAAGGGCCCGAACGCCGCCGCGTTGTACGGATCGCGTGCGGCCGGCGGGGTTGTCCTGATCACCACCAAAAAAGGGACCGGTGTCCCCGGCTTCAGCGTCAGCTTCAACTCCACCACCACCGCCGAGGATGTCCTCCGCCTGCCGGCCTATCAGAACGAATTCGGCGGCGGCGTTGGCGGGGAGTTTGTCTGCGACTGGGGCTATAACTGGGGGCCGGCGCTCGACGGCCAGGCCATCGCGCAGGACTGCCTGGTGGACGAAGGCCGGCGTACCACTACCACCGCCCCGTTCGTGGCACAACCCAACACGATCGAAAACTTCTTCCAGACGGGCACGACGTACTCCAATAACATCGCCGTCGCCGGGAGCAACGCGCAGGGCAGCTTCCGCCTTTCCTACACCAACCTGAACAACACGGGCATCGTGCCCAACACAGGGCTGGACCGCAACACGCTGGCGCTGAACTCGGGCTACGCCCTCACCGACCGCCTCACGGTGACGGCCTCCGGAAACTATGTAAAGAGCGCGAGCGACAATCTACCCACGAACGGGTACGGCAGCCAGAACATCATGTACAACTTCATCTGGTGGTACCGGAACCAGGACCTCGGGTCGTTCCAGAACTACTGGACGCCCGGCGCCGAGGAGCAGCAGCAGGATTATTACTTCACCTGGGCGGACAATCCCTACCTGATCGTCAACGAGCACACGAACGCGCTCGATCGGAACCGGCTCTTCGGCAACGTCGCCGTAAACGCCGAGCTGACCGCGAAGTGGTCGCTGCTGCTGCGGACGGGGATCGACTACAGCGACGAGCGGAGGGTGTCGCGCCGGCCGATGGGCTCCGTCGAGTTCCGCGAGGGGATGTACCGCGAACAGGAGGTCGGCTTCACCGAACGGAATACCGAATTCCTGCTCAACTACGCGACCGACCTCGGTTCCGATTGGACGCTCAGTGTCTCCGCCGGCGGCAACGCGATGCGGCAGGAGAGCGCGAACAACATCATCGAGGGCCGTTCGCTCGGCGTACCGGGTGTGTACAACCTCGGCAACATCGCCTCCCAGCCGGCCCTCTTCCAGTTCGACGCCCGCCGCGAGCTGAACAGCCTCTACGGCCTCGGGCAGATGGCGTGGAAAGAGCGTGTCTTCCTGGAAGTGACCGGCCGAAACGACTGGTCGAGCACCCTGCCCATCGACAACAACTCCTACTTCTACCCGTCTGTCTCCGGCAGCATCGTGATCAGCGAGTGGGTGAACCTGCCGGCCGCGTTCTCGTTCGCGAAGGTCCGCGCCGGCTGGGCGCAGGTGGGCAACGACACCGACCCCTTCCGCCTCGAACGCGCCTACCGGTTCGGCACGCTCCCCCGGACGGTGACCAACCCGAGCCTGATCCCGAACCCGGACCTCAAGCCCGAGATCACCGGCTCGTTTGAAGTCGGCACCGATCTCCGCTGGTTCGACAACCGCGTCGGGCTTGACGCCACGTTCTACAGCAGCGTCAGCCGCAACCAGATCCTCGACATCCCGCTTTCGCTCACGACCGGCTTCACGCGGCGCGTGATCAACGCCGGCGAGATCCGGAACCGCGGCGTCGAGGGGACGCTGACGATCACCCCCATCCGCAACCTCACTCGTCGGTTTAGCTGGGATATCACGCTTAACGCCGCCGCGAACCGCAGCGAAGTCGTCGAGCTCGCCGACGGCATCGAGACGTTCGTCATCGCCTTCGGGCCGGACGGCAACACCGTCGAGGCCCGCGTCGGCGGCCGGATGGGCGACCTGTACGGGCGCACGTTCCTCCGCGTCGAGGACTCCGCCAGCCCCTTTTTCGGGCAGATCGTGTACGACGGCAACGGGATCCCGGTGCTTGCCGAGGAAACGCGCAAGATTGGCAACTACAATCCGGACTGGATGGCCGGCGTGGGCAACGGCTTCCGCCTCGGCAACGTCAGCCTCGATGTGCTCTTTGACATCCGCCGCGGCGGGCGGATCTACTCGTACACCCGCGCCACCGGCTCCGAGGGCGGCATCCTCGAGCATACCCTGCCGGGCAGGGAAGGGTTTGGCGGGCTGGAGTACGTCGACTCCCAGGGCAACACCCGCAACGATGGGATCATCGGGGAGGGTGTGGTCGACAACGGCGAGGGCTCCTACCGCGTGAACGACATCATCGTCGACGCCCGGAGTTATTACACGCTCTACTACCGGCGCGACAACATCGAGGCCAACAGCTTCGACGCCTCGTACGTCAAGCTCCGCGAGGTGAAGCTGGGCTACCGCATCCCCCGCCGGCTCTTTGGCGCGAACAGCGGCATCCGCTCGATGCGTGTCTCGCTCGTGGGCCGCAACCTGATCCTCTGGACCGACGTGCCCGACATCGACCCCGAGTCGTTCGCCAACAACAGCGGATCGCTCGTGCCCGGCTTCGAGGTCACCCAGCTGCCGTCCACCCGCAGCTTCGGGGTCAATGTAAACGTGGAATTATAGGGATGCCCTCTACGGACACGCCATGGCGTGTCCGTATGTGAGCGATGAAAACCTTTACGATGAACGCAATGAAAACAACCTCCTTTTTGATCGCGCTGACGCTGCTGGCCGGCGCGTGCGACAACGGCTTCGAGGCCGTCAACGACAACAACAACCAGCCGACGGACGTCAGCCCGTCGTTGCTGCTTCCGAATGCGATCTACCGGACGTCCTATGCCTACCTGGCGGACAACTGGAATATCGGGGTGATCGCCGCTCAGCACGGGGCTCAGATCCAGTTCGGGGATTGGGATCGGTACAAGTGGGATAACGGCACCGGGTCGCTCTGGAATAACTTCTACGGTTCGCTGAGCGACGTGATGGATGTTCAGCGCCGCGGCATCGCCATCGGCAATCCGAACTACGAAGCAGTCGCGCTGATTTTAAAATCATGGATGATGCACAACGTCACCGACGGCTGGATCGATGTGCCGTACACCGAGGCCGGCCGCGCCGAGGAGGGCATTTCCCAGCCGGCGTACGACACCCAGGAGGCGATTTACGCCGGCCTACTGTTGGACCTCGAGCGGGCGGACGCGCTCATCGATGAATCGGGCACGGTGGATGGGGATCTGTTGTACGACGGTGACATGACGCGCTGGCGCAAGTTCGCGAACAGCCTCCGGCTAAGGCTCCTCCTCCGAGCCTCCAACCGCCTCCCCGATGCCGGCGCCCGGATGACCGCCATCGTGGCCAACGCCCCGATCTTCGAGAGCAACGCCGACAACGCGATCTACGACTTCACGGACCAGATCCCGAACGACTCGCCGGTGTCCCAGCAGCGCGACTACGACTTCACCCGGACGGTCCCCAGCCAGCGGCTCATGGATCTCCTCCTGGAGACCTCCGACCCGCGACTGTTTGTCTGGACCGACCCGACCGACAACTCGGCCGGCAGCGCCGCGGAGCTGTATATCGGCCTGCCGAATGGCCTCTCCGAGGAAGGGATGGAGCAGTTCAACGGCGGCGAAAACAACGTCTCCGTCTTTGATCGGTCGTTTCTGCTGGACAAAGGGGCGGCCGATGCCATCCTGATGACGTACGCCGAGGTCCAGTTTATCCTCGCCGAAGCCGCCCAACGCGGCCTCATCGCCGCCGATGCCGGCGCCCATTACGATGCCGGGGTGGCCGCGTCGTTCGCGCAATGGGGCGCCGAGCTGCCGGCCGACTTCCTGACCGCGACACGCCCGTACGATGGCTCGCTCGGGCGCATCATGGAGCAGAAGTGGCTTGCGCTCTTCTCCCAGGGCCTGGAAGCCTGGTATGACTTCCGCCGCACGGGTCTGCCGGCGATCGCGCCCGGGCCGGCCAACGTAAACGGCGACCGCGTCCCCCGCCGCTTCCTCTACCCCGCCATCGAGCAGTCGCTCAACGCCTCCAACTACGCCGAAGCCGCCCAGCGCATCGGCGGGGATACGATCAATAGTGAGGGGTGGTGGGAATGAAGGGTTTAAGGATTAAGGTTCGAGGTTTAAGGGCCTGATTCCTTGAACCTCGAACTTTAGACCTTAAGCCATTCCTGGTTCACACATTTTTCTCACATATACCCCGAACCCTTTGCCGGCGGCGGACCGTTTAGGGAGGCTCGTTCAGGCTTCTCCATCGATCCGCCGCCGGTATGTTATCTGATCAGACCACCGCATCTCCCGTCCCGCGCCGGTTTTTGTCCGAATTGAAGGACATGTTTCAGGGCCGGCCGCGGGATTTTACGACCGGCAGCCTGGGTCGCGCCATCGTCCTCCTCGCCATTCCGATGGTGCTGGAGATGATCATGCAATCCATTTTTGGCGTGGTGGACGTCTACTTCGTCGGTAAGCTGGGGCCGGATGCCGTGGCGGCGGTGGGGATGACGGACTCGCTGATGGTGCTGCTGTTCGCCGTGGGGATGGGGATCGCAATGTCGGCGGCGGCGATGGTGGCACGGCGGATCGGGGAGAAAAAGCCCGAGGAGGCCGGCGTGGCGGCCGTGCAGGCGCTGGTGGCCGGCGCGCTTGTGTCCGTGCCGGTAGCCATCCTGGGCGTCCTGTTTGCGCCCCAGTTGCTGGGGATCATGGGGGCAACGGAGTCGGTGATCGCGATCGGGTCCGGCTATTGCGCCATCGCGTTCGGATCCAACATCCTCATCCTGTACCTCTTCATTATCAACGCCATCTTCCGCGGCGCCGGCGACGCCGCGAAGGCGATGCGCGTGCTGTGGCTGGCCAACCTGCTGAACCTCATCCTCGATCCCCTTTTTATCTTCGGATGGGGGCCGATTCCGGCGATGGGCGTGACCGGCGCGGCGGTGGCTACCGCCATCGGCCGGGGGATCGGAGTGACGTATCAGCTCTCGTTGTTGTTCAGAGGAACAGGCCATCTGCGGGTGACGCGCGCCCAGTTACGGGTCGATCCCGAGATGATGCGCCGGCTCGCCCGTGTCGCCAGCCCGGGGATCGTGCAGTACCTTGTGGGCACGGCCAGCTGGATGATGCTCTTCCGCATCCTCGCCTCGTTTGGGAGCGAAGCGCTGGCCGGCTACACGATCGCCATCCGCATCATCCTCTTTGCCCTGCTGCCCTCCTGGGGCATGGGGAACGCCGCGGCGACACTTGTCGGGCAGAACCTGGGGGCCCGCCGGCCGGATCGCGCCGAGCGCGCCGTCTGGTTTGCCTGCGGGGCCAACGCGGTGTTTCTGGGGCTGGTATCGATCGGGATGTATGTCTTCGCCGAGCCGCTCATCCGCCTGTTTACCAACGAGTCCGCGGCGGTCGCCTTCGGGGTAGATTGCCTGCACATCGTCAGCTACACGTACATCTTGTTCGCGTTTGGGATGGTGATTGTGTCGTCGTTCAACGGCGCCGGCGACACCCGAACGCCCACCTGGATCAACGTGATCAGCTACTGGATGCTGCAGCTGCCCATCGCCTATTTCCTCTCCCACAACGCCGGCATGGGCCCGCGTGGTGCCTTCATCGCCATCGCCGTCGCCCAGGCCGCACTCGCCGGCATCGCGATCTTCCTCTTCCGGCGTGGGACCTGGAAGCAGCAGGTTGTTTAGGGCTTCACGTCTCCATAACGATAGCATAACGCTGGAGTAACAGCGCGCCGTCCAAAAACCCGCATATTAATCCCGCTCCTATCCCCGGGTTTTTTGGTCGCTTTCCGCGCTTTTTCCACCTTCCAAACTCCAGAACGCTCATGCTATCACGATTCCGTGCCGGCGCAGCCATGGCTGTGCTTTTTCTATTTCTGTCGGCTCCAGGGGCCTGGGCGCAATCGCTGCGCCTGACCCCGGTCGGCACCTATCACACCGGTTCATTCGACGCCGCCGCCGCGGAGATCGTCGCCCACGACCCGGCCACCCAGCGGCTGTTTTTTACGAACTCGGCCAACGCCACCATCGGCGTGCTGGACATCTCCAACCCGGCCTCCCCTTCTCTCCTGTTCGAAATCGACGTGACGCCGTACGGCGGCGCCCCCACCAGCGTCGACGTCCATGACGGTGTCGTCGCCGTGGCCATCCCGGCCGACGAAAAGACCGACCCGGGCACCGTGGCGTTTTTCACGACCGACGGCGCGTTTATCGCCTCGGCTACGGTGGGAGCGCTTCCCGACATGCTCACCTTCACGCCGGACGGCTCGAAGGTGATCGTGGCCAATGAAGGCGAGCCGAATAGTGATTACTCGGTCGACCCCGAGGGCGGCATCAGCATCGTCGATGCCGCGACGTACGCGGTGACGACGGTTGGGTTTGCCGATTTCAACGCCGGCGGCTCCCGCGCCGCCGAGCTGCCCGCCGGCGTCCGCATCTTCGGCCCCGGCGCGTCGGTCGCGCAGGATCTTGAGCCGGAGTACATCACCGTCGGTGAAATCGCTCCGTTCGGTACCGTCGCCGTGGCCACCCTCCAGGAAAACAACGCCGTCGCCGTCATCGATGTCGCCAACGCCAGCGTCGTCGCCATCGTCGCCCTCGGCACGAAGGACCACTCCCTCCTCGAAAACGCGTTCGACGCCAGCAACGAGGACGCCGGAATCACCATCCAGCCCTGGCCCGTCCACGGCCTCTACATGCCGGACGCCATTGCCTCATACGTAACAAACGGCCAGACCTACCTCGTCAC
This sequence comes from Rhodothermales bacterium, assembly GCA_041738655.1. Taxonomy (GTDB): domain Bacteria; phylum Bacteroidota; class Rhodothermia; order Rhodothermales; family JAHQVL01; genus JAWKNW01. The sequence continues at coordinate 8,816 of JBGSPJ010000026.1, forward strand.
CGCCAACGAAGGCGACGCGCGGGAGTACGACACCTACGAGGAGGTGCTTCGCCTCGGAAACGACGACTACGTGCTCGACCCCGGCGTCTTCCCTAACGCCGCCGACCTCAAGGACGACGCAAACCTCGGCCGGCTCAACGTCACCACCGGCTCCGGCGATACGGATGGGGATGGGGACTACGATGAGATCCACGCCTTCGGCGCCCGGTCCTTCACCATCTGGGACACCCAGGGCAACGTGGTCTTCGACAGCGGCTCCGAGTTCGAGACGCGCCTCGCCGCGATCTATCCGAACGACTTCAATGCCACGAACTCCGAAAACGACTCGTTCGACAACCGCAGCGACGACAAAGGCCCCGAACCCGAAGCCGTCACGATCGGTGAAATCGACGGCCGCATCTACGCCTTCATCGGACTCGAGCGGATCGGCGGCGTCATGGTGTACGACGTGACCGACCCGGCCGCGCCGGCGTTTGTCGACTACGCCAATAACCGCGATTTCTCCGTCCTGTTTGATCCGGATACCGTCACGCCGGCGGAGTTGGAAATGGTGGGCGACCTCGCCCCCGAGAGCATTGTCTTCATGAATCCGGCCGACAGCCCGACCGGCGACAATATGATCGCCGTCGCCAACGAAGTCAGCGGCTCGGTGTCGCTCTTCTCGTTTGCGCCCGAGCAGACGGCCGGCGCCTTCACCCTCACCGTGTTGCACAACAATGACGGCGAGTCGCAGCTGATCAGCGCCCCCGGCCAGCCGGACTTCGGTGGCGTGGCCCGCTTTAAAACCCGGATGGATGGCCTCCGCGCCGATGCGGACGCCGCCGGCGCGGTCGTCACCCTCTCCTCAGGCGACAACTTCCTCGCCGGCCCCGAATTCAGCGTCAGCCTCGCCCAGCCCGAGACCGAAGCGCTGTACGAGTCCCGCGCGCTGAACGCCATCGGCTACGACGCCCTGGCGATCGGCAACCACGAGTTCGACTTCGGGCCGGACGTGCTCCAGCGCCTGATCGAGGACTTCGCCGCCCCGACGCCGTTCCTGAGCGCCAACCTCGACTTCTCCGCCGAGGCGGGCCTCCAGGCGTTGGTCGACAACGGCCGCATCGCCAAAAGCACCATCCTCGAAAAAGATGGGGAGATGATCGGCGTGATCGGCGCGACGACGCCGGCGCTGCCGACGATCTCCAGCCCGCGCGGTGTGGTGGTGATGGATGACGTGGCCGGCATCGTGCAGGCCGAGATCGACGCCCTCGAAGCAGCCGGCGTGGATAAAATCATCCTCATCAGCCACCTGCAGGGCATCGAGCAGGACCTCGAGCTGATCCCGATGCTCAGAGGCCTCGACATCGCCATCGCCGGCGGCGGCGATGAACTCCTCGCCAACGACGACGACGCGCTGGTGCCGGGCGACGAAAACCCGTACGGCCCCTACCCGCTCCTCGTCGCCAATGCCGACGGCGTGGACGTACCCGTGGTGACCACGGCCGGCAATTACAAATACATCGGCCAGTTGGTCGTTGAATTTGACGAAAACGGCCAGATCACCGGCATCAGCGACGCCAGTGGCCCCGTCCGCGTGGCCGGCGGCGCCGAGCCCGAC
>JBGSPJ010000046.1:0-12967 GCA_041738655.1 Rhodothermales bacterium
GGCCCCGGCCGGCGCGGCGGCGCGCTCAACCTCTCCGGTAAGGTGCGCGATCTCGAGCCGCTGCGTCGCTTCTTTGAGGTGGATGCCCTGTCCGCCCAGCGCGGCGAGGTGTCGGCCACGCTGTATAGCCGGCTCGAAGACTATCGCCTCGAGACGCGATTTGACGTGGCCGGGTTGTCGTATGGGGCGGTGCGCGTGGCGGATGCCCGAGCACGATGGATCGCCGGTCTGACGGCCGACCGGACCCTGGTGAACAGCGAGTTGTTCGGCACCATCGAAGTGGCCTCCGTGCCCGGATTTGTGGTCGAGCAGGTCAACTTCGAAGGATCGTTTCAGGACGAACAGCTCCCGTTTGCCATGGATGCCCGCATCGACGGCCGGCGCCAGGCGCGGCTGGCCGGGACGGCGTACACGACGGCCGACAGCCAGCGGGTCGACCTGGAGGAGCTTCGCATCGTGCTGGACCGCGACGTCTGGACCCTCGACCGCGTCGCCACGGTTTCGTATGGCGGACGGTATCGCGTCCGCAACTTCCTGCTGGAGAGCGGCGACCAGCAGATCGCGATCGATGGCGTGGTCGACCTCGCCGGCGACCAGAACCTGGGCGTCAGCGTGGACGCCTTTCGGCTGGAAGCGGTCACCGAGATGCTGGGCTACGAGGGTCTCACCGGCCGGCTCTCGGGCAATCTGGACCTGCGCGGGCCGGCGGCGGCGCCTCGCCTCATTTCCAGCGTCAACCTCGCCGTGGGGTCGGAAGGGGAGCCGGTGGGGGATCTGGGTTTGGTGGCACGCTACGACAGCCTGAAGCTGCACCTGGATGTGCTGATGAAACATATCGATGGAAGCACGCTGTCGGTAAATGGATTTCTGCCGGCCAATCTCGTCCTCTCCGATGCGGCCGAAGCCATGGCCCTGCAATCGAGCATCGCCGAAGGGCCCGTTGAAATCAATGCTCGGGCGGATTCATTCGCGATCGGCTGGGTGTTGCCGTTTGTGGACAAGGAGCTGGTGGATCGGCTCGGGGGCACCCTGACCACGCGCCTCCGGGTGGATGGGTCGGCGGCCGAACCCCGCCTGCAGGGGGAAGGGCGGCTCCGGCTTTCCGATGTGCGTGCGCCTTTCCTCGGCGTCACGTACGATGCGCTGAACGTGGATTTCTCCACGCGGGACAACATCGTCTACATCGACGATGCGCACGCCCGGACACGCGGCGGGCGGGTTGATGCCGCCGGCGTGCTGGTGATGACCAGCCTGACGGCCGGCGCGTTCGATGTCGACATCTCGGCCCGCGAATTTCTAGCGGTGGATTCCCCCGAATACCGCGCCGTCGCCTCCGCCACGATGCGCCTCGAAGGCACCCTTGCCAATCCGGCGCTCAGCGGGGATTTGAACCTGCGCAGCGGCGACATTTACCTGGACGCGTGGACGAGCGACGAGGAAAGCGCCGTCGTTTTCACGCCGGCTGATCTGCTGATGCTCGAACGGACGTTTGGCGTCCGCGTGACGGAAAAAGATACCACGTCGTTCGATCTCTACGAGGCCATGTCGATGGACATCGATGTGCGCATGGATCGCGACATCTGGCTGCGATCCCGCCTCAATCCTGAAATGACCATCCAGTTCACGGGCAGCCTGGATCTCACGAAGGAGCCGTTCCAGGATCAAGTCATCTTCGGCGCCATCGAGGTCGTCCCCGAGCGGAGCTACATCAAGGAATTCGGGAAGCGATTCGCGATCCGGAAGGGGACGCTATCCTTCAACGGGCCGGCCACCGAGCCCGTCATGGCCATCGAAGCCCGCTACGAGGTGCCCAACCAGCGGAGCCAGGAAAACGCTGTGCTCATCAATCTGGACGCTCAGGGCCGGCTTGAGGAGCTCAACCTTACACTCAGCTCCGATCCGACAATGGAGTTGACCGATATCGTCAGCTATATCGCGACCGGCCAGCCGGCGAGCGAGGCGTTGCTGCTCGGCGGGTCGTCCAACAGTTCGTTCGCGAGCGCCGGCCGAGGCTTCGCCGTGAGTCAGGGCGTGGGGCTGCTGACCGGGGCCATCGAGAACCTCGTGAGCCGTTCCGGCCTGGAGTTGGATGTCATCCAGATCGAAACCAGCGCCAGCGGCCGCGGTGCCACCGTCACCGCCGGAAAATATGTCACCCCGAGGGTATATACTTCCGTCAGCCAACCCATCGGCGGCGCCGAAAACGGCGGGGCGACACAAGAATTCGGGACCGTCGTCACCCTCGAATTGCAACTCGTCAACGCCCTCCTGCTCCGCCTCCTGGGGGGGGAGTCCACCATCCAGATCAATCTGTTGTGGCAGCACGCGTATTGAAGGGTTCAAGGGTTAAGGTTCGAGGTTCAAGGGCGCGCTCATTGTGCGAAGTCCTTAAACCTTAGACCTCGAACCTTGAACCCTTCCCGTGAAGCTCACTCGAACTTTAATCGCGTACTCGTTAATCTGGAATCGGCCCTGGCGTGAGGAATGATTTTAGAGTCCGACTGGCGGGCATCCTCTTCTTCCCCGTGCCGATTTTTGCAAGTCATGACCGTGTCGCCCAATAAATTTATCGCTCGCCATCCATCGGTGCTTTCAGGGCCCGAGATGTTGTTGTTTGGGGGCGGGGCGTTGCTCTTTCTGGCGTTGCTGTTCGTCATGCGGGCGATCCTCAACCCCGCGATGCTGGCCGGCGCGTGTGTGATTCTGCTCTGGCCGATCCGTCACCACAAGATCGCCCACGCCATCCTGTTTTCTGGCGGATTTCTGCTGCTGGTCTGGTTCGTGGTGGAAGTGGCTGGCGTGCTGGTCCCATTTGTCGGCGTCTATATCCTGGCGTACCTGTTCGACCCCATCGTAACGCATCTGCATCGCAGGTACGGAGTGCACCGGGGCCTCACATCGTTTGTGGTGACCATGCTGATCGTGAGCGTGGTGGCGTTGTTCGCCGTTTTTTTGATCCCCAACGTGCTCAATCAACTGGATTCGATCGGGGGGCATGTGACGGCGAGCCTCCAGCAGTTCCGTTCGTGGATGCTGGGGTCGCCGCTACTGAATTACGCCATGCCGTCCGATCTGGAAAAGGAGGCGCTGGCGAGCCGGCTGACCGAGTCGATCCAGTCCTACGCCGGGGCGTGGACGGCCAGTATCCCATCCAACGTCACCGAGATGGTGCAGTCGTTCGGCCCGGTCTTTAATGTGCTCATGATCGCACTCGTGATGCCCGTGATCCTGTTTTATATGCTGAAGGATTACCGCGTCATCAAGGCCGGCGTCATCGAATTGTTGCCGATGGTTGGCGGGCAGCGGAAGTACCTCAAGAAGGTGAGCCGCATCGTCGGGAACTACCTGCGCGGGCAGCTGACGATCAGCGCGATTGGAGGGATCGTGGTGACCGCCGCCCTGATGATCGCGGACGTGCCGTTTGCCCTGTTGATCGGGATGATGGCCGGCCTGCTCAACATGATCCCCAACCTGGGCGCCATCATCACCAATCTGGTGGGCATCAGCATCGCCCTCGTGTTTGGCGAACGAGGAATTCTGGATGTGGTGTTGGTTGTCACGATCTTGATGGGACAGTCCCTGCTGGAGCAAGCCGTCCTCATCCCCCGGATCCTCAGCCACCACGTGGGGCTGCACCCGGTGCTCATATTGTTCTCCCTGTTTGTCTTCGGGGCGTTGATGGGCATTCTGGGTTTGTTTGTCGCGGTGCCGGCCATGGCGCTGATCGCGACTGTGTATCAAACCTACCGGGGACAGGTCAGCTTCGACCTCACCGAATACGCCACCCCCCACGCGCCGGCCGGCGAGACGAACTTCCCTGCCTCCGGCGGCGTAACAATCTCCCCCGAGAAAGAACGGAAGGAACGGCCGCCGATTCTCGAAACGGCCGATGTCGACCTCGTGCAAAGCTAAGCGATCGTGCCATTTACTCTGTCGGTGCCCCGTCGTTTTCATCCGGGCTATTCGCTGCTCGGGCGATGGGTACGCGCACACACGCCGGATGCACGAAAGGGTGAGGCGGTGTATCTGCTGGCGCTGACCCTCCTGCTGTTCGTGCTGGCGATGGCCCAGAACGTGTTGTGGGCTGCGACGCAGGCCCTGTCCGCCACCAGCCCATCGGTAGGCGCTGTCTACTGGATCACACAGCTTCTGGCGGCCGCGTTGTGTTTCGGAGGGGGAGTGGTTGGTTTTCGGCCGGCCTTCACGGTTCGCGTCGATGACGCTGCGCTGATTGTCGAGCAGTCCGGAAGTACCCGGGTCGTTCCCCTGGCGCACATCGAACGCGTGACGACGATCCCGCTGCTCACCTACCACCGCCACTACCGCCGATACGCACGCACCCGCGCCTACATCGGCGCGCCGGAACCCCGGGTGGTGCTGGTCGAGACCTGCGAGGCCCCTCTGGTGCTGGGGTTGCCCGCCGCGGCCCAGGATATGCTCGTCGGGTTGCTGACGCGGGCCCGGAAGCCGGCCGAAGCCGAGCCGGTCGCGATGCTCTGAGGGGGCTGAGAACGTACCGCCGTGGCGGGCGTATAGAACGCCTTTCTTCCACCCGCCCGGCATCCCCGAAGGTTATATGGAGTTCGTCCTCGACCGGACCGACACGCTTACGCACGCTCGAGCCGGCCGGCTGACGACGGCGCATGGCGTCATCGAGACACCCATCTTCATGCCGGTAGGCACCGTCGGTACGGTGAAAGGGGTTGCGCCCGATCTGTTGCGGACGCAGGTGCGGGCGCAGATCATCCTGGGCAACACCTATCACCTCTACCTCCGGCCCGGCACCGAACTGCTGAAGGAAGCCGGCGGCCTCCACCGGTTCATGGCCTGGGACGGTCCGATCCTTACGGACTCCGGCGGCTACCAGATTTTTTCGCTTGCCGAGCGGCGCAAGCTGACCGAAGACGGTGCCCGCTTTCAGAGCCACATCGACGGCTCGTACCATCAGTTCACGCCGGAGAACGTGATGGATATGCAGCGGGCGATCGGAGCAGATATCATCATGGCCTTTGATGAATGCCCACCGGGCGATGCGCCCGAGACACACGTTCGCATCGCCCACGAGCGGACGCTGCGCTGGGCCGAGCGGTGCCGGCGCCGGCTGGCCGAAACGGAGCCGCTGTACGGGTACGAGCAGGCGCTTTTCGCGATCGTCCAGGGCGGCATTTTTCCCGAGATCCGGCGCGAGTCCGCCGACCGGTTGATCGAACTGGAATGCCCCGGCTACGCGATCGGGGGGCTCTCCGTCGGCGAGTCGGCCGAGCATATGTATGCCATGGTGGAGGTGGTGAACGAGCGGCTGCCGGCGCACAAACCGCGCTACCTCATGGGCGTCGGCACCCCCGAAAACCTGCTCGAAAACATCGCTCGAGGGGTGGATATGTTCGACTGCGTGATGCCCACCCGGAACGGGCGCAACGGCATGCTGTTCACCACCGAGGGGATCATCAACATCCGGAATCTGAAGTGGCAGCGGGATTTTTCGCCGGTGGATCCCGGGCTGGATCGCTACGCGTCGCAGACGTTTACGAAGGCGTACCTCCGGCATCTGTTTATCGCCGGCGAGCTGCTCGGGCTCCAGTTGGCCTCCCTCCAGAACCTAGCGTTTTACCTCTGGCTGATGCACGAGGCCCGAGCCGCGATTCTCGAGGGTCGATTTCTGGCGTGGAAACAAGAGATTCTGCCCCGCATCACCCGGCGGTGCTGATAGGCCCGGTCAGACCCGCACTTCGCCGACCTTTCGCAGCCGGCGTACCAGCTCTGCGTACGGGAGGTACGGACCGCCCGGCTCGGCCGACTGGGCGGCCAGCTCCTTGGCGATCGTTTCTCGGAAGGCGTCGCTCGAAAGGAGGTCGTCCAGATGTTCGCGCCAGACGTCCATCCGTTCATTGATGTGGCGGTGGACCATGGAGAACACCCGCTCCACCTGTTCCTCGCTGCCTGTCTCGAAGGTGTGGTCGATGGCGTTTTTGATGGCGTAGCCGACCACCAGGATGTACGGCGCCGCGATGACGCTGAGCGACGAGAGGCTCACCGTGCTGGTGCCGAACAACATGATCCAGATGAGGGCGAAGCCGGCCAGCGTACCAATGGCCACCGAGGTGCGCCGGCGGAGCGATTTGCGGAGTTCCATCTCGACCGTGATGGGCGCCTTCACCCGCCAGATCTGTTTGCCGGATTCGCGGATCGCGGTCTGCACGCGCTGAGCGAGGTACTGATCGGGGTTCAGGGGCGGCCCGATCGGTTTATAGATCGGCTCGAGGAACGACGTCCCTTCCTTGTCGAGGAAAAGCGCCACGGGCGTGTCGTACGGCGGATGCAGCGATGCCCGCCGGCGCGCAAGGTGTTCGACCGGGTCAATCAGACGATCCCGGATGAGCGACGAGATCCACGGGACCGACCACTTGACGGCGTTCTTGAGCGCCAGCCGGCGTCCGTACTGGCTCCACGCCACTTCCACCCGCCGCTGGACGGACTCGCGCGAGCGCTCCCACTGCTCCACGAGCAGTTCCCGCAGCAACTCGATGTCGTGCACGATCTGCTTGTGGAGGCGGGGTAAAACCGCATCGTAACATTTATTCGTCAGCTCGGTGTTCCAGCGTTCGATGAACGCCTCTTCCTGCATCCGACAGAGGAACAGTGCCGGCGAGAGGCCATGGCCCGGCAGGTGCGGGGTCGGCACCCGGCACGATTCGTCGCGCAGGCGCTCGTAGGTTTCCTCCAGCGGCATGAGCACGGCCGACGCCTCGCCCGGAAGGAATCCGTGCAGCGCCTTGAAGGACAGCGCGGCGCTGTCGAGTAGGCTGCGGCGGACCTGAAGCACCACTTCTTCTTTCCAGGCAGCGAGTTCGCTTTCGGCCCGTTCGGCGAACCGGGGCAACCATACCTGGACGGATTGCCACAATTCCGCCGGATGCGGGGCGCCATCCCCCTCCGAGCCTGGGGCATAAATCGAAGCCTCTACGGCCACCCGGGTGCTCGGTTGTTGAGCCGGCGCCTGCCCGCGCAGGAATGCCAGATGGTCGGCCGGCATCTCGGGCAACTTAAACGTCGCCGCAGGCGGATCGTGTAGCGTCCAGCCGGCCTTGCGAGGTACGGGGCCATCCGCGCCGGGCAGCCACTGGGTGACGGGCCGGCTGTCGAACGCGAGGTGGGCAAAGATGCGCTGGCTCGTCTCCGCGATGTCGCGCTGGATCGTTGCCCGCAGCTCCACGATCGAGGGCGGCGTTTCCGATGTCTCGGCGAGTTGGGGCGGGGCGTACGACGGCTTTTCGAGCGCGGCGGCCTGCTCCACGGCGTATGTTTTCAGTGCATGCGCATACTGCTGAACCCGCTCGCCCAGGGCCAGGTCGAGGGATTCGATATGCTCGTCCAGCGCACGCTGGAAGGCGAAATAGGCCCACCGATTGGTCAGCACCCGGTCGACAAAGGTCTCGAACCGGCCGGACAGCGCGTCGCCCATGGCCTCGACGAAGTGCGCCTGATTCTGCTGCCGCGCGGAGCGGGCGCCGAGGAAGAACCGATTCCTCAGCTCGCGATAGAGGAGCGCATTCGGGTCGTCGAACAGGCTGGTCATCCGTGCCTGAGACATCGTGCAGGGAACGACGAGATCCAACGCCGTGGCGAAACTGGTGCGCGCGTCCTGAACGAGTTGCAGCCACTTGTTGCCCGGAACGGTGTCCATGTGCGTGAGAACGCCCATGGTGATGATCGGCAGGATTTTTTTCTGCTGCATCGAGCCGACGAGCAGCTGCGTCTTCTGCTCGGCGAGCCGGTCGGCCCGGAGTAGCCACAGGAGGCCGTCGGCCTGCCAGAAATAGCGTTCGTGGAGTTCGTGGCCCTCGCCGGCTGGCGCTTCCGCGAACGCGACATCGGGTGGAAGCCCCGGTGCGTTTACATGCCAGACGATCCGGTCGATCGTGCCGCCGGCAATCGTGGCGTCGGCTTCTACTTCCTGCGTCAGCGCGTGGGCCTCGCCGATCGAGAGGATCGTCGGAACCGGGTCGTCCTGGAGGATGACCTCCGCCAGTTCGTTTGCGCCTTCGGGGCGGCGATAGATATTGAGCCAGGGCAGCGAGCGGCCGACCGGCGCGAGCTTACGGCCGAGGAGGAGGTTGATGAGCGCCGATTTGCCGGCGCCCTGTTCGCCCACCACGAACAGCATGAAGGGGTGGCCCAGCGACTCCTGCCGGCGTGCGATCAGCCCGGCTTCCCGATGGAATCCAAACGTCTCCGCCGCCTCACGGAGCTTATGGTATTCAAGGGTATAGGAAGGGATTGGAGCAGCCATACGTACAGCGTCGTGAAAACCGGTTCGGCCGGCTACGTGGGAATGCCGTGCCCAACTCGACGACGGGAAAAAAACGGCCCGGAAAGCCGTTCAGAGCCTTTCGGGCGCGGGGAGCATACGGGGTGAGGCGAAAAAAATTCCGTGTCGCGGCAGCGCATTACGCATAGCGATCGAAGAGCCGGAAGAGTGGAATCCGTTCCGTATCCTCGTTCAGGCGGGAGGCGACAGGCACGTAAAAATGTTGAAGCCGGGAGGTTTTGTACCGGATGAGCGACTCCTGTGCGGACCCCACCTCCATATCCAGCCGGGACGCCGGCTCCGCGGCCGCGGCCGATGATGTCTCCGAAGTCGTACCTGTGCCGGCCTCGCGCGGAGCGGCTTCCGGCGCGACAGGCGTGGAGGCCATTTCGCGCATCGCCTCGGCCGCCATCTGCTCCGCCTCGCGGGCCACCTTGCGATCCTGGTTGGAGGGCTCTTCGGGCGCGAGGGCGGCGCGTTTGATGATGCGCGCCTTTTCGAGGGTGGCGCGGGGATCGTCCGGGATGGCGCTGGTGTCGATATCGACGCTGCCGCCGACGGCGTAGCGCCTACCGTCCGGCCCCGTCTGGTATTCGTATTGTGGGCTGCTGGCGTAGCGGCCACCGGTCCGGAAGTGGGCTTCCTCGTGGCGGCGGACTTCCTCGTCTCGTTTCTTCAGTTCTTCGACCTGCCGGCGCTCCTCTTCGGTCAACTCGCGGTCGATTCCCGCGCCGGCCGCTTCGCCCCGGGCCGCGTCCTGCTCGCCGGACGACTCACCGGCTTCGATCGCAATCTCCGGTCGCTCCCGCGGCTTTCGGAAGAGGAACACTTCGTCCGACGCGCCGGCTTTGATGCGTTCTTCGTGTGAAGCGTCAACGGCTTCGGGTCGGGATGCTGACTGGAGGCCGGCTGCCGCCTGTAGGGCGGGAGCCAGGTACATGGCGTCGGATATCGTCGCGTAGTCGGAGCCTATCATGGTAGATGCAGGCCTTGCCCTGGTTTGGTCGGGGAGCGTTAGGTCATGTCATGGGCTGTTGATCAGAAGGGCCTCGGGGGATCTTTCTGGTCGTATCGGCGGGTGGAAGGCGGGCTAAATGCGGGGGATGCATTTTGCTGTCGTTCGTTTAGGCTGTCCCGAACCCACGTGATCTTTCCTCGTTTTACCCTGCCACGGCCGGTGTCGTGGCGCCCGGGTGGCTTTTTCGTGCCCGGGAGTTTGTGGCCCGTTGTTATTGCACCGCTCATCCAACGTACGTTTCATGCACCAGGCACCACAGCAGAACCAGGAATGGTGGGATCGTTTTCAGGCGCTACTGGACGAAAAGGTAGAATGGCCGAACGAGTACATGTTCAAGTTCATCGTTCCCAGCGCCGGCGTGGAAGAGGTCCGGGCCCTGTTCGGTCACGACCAGCCGATCGAAATGCGGCCATCGAGTAAGGGGAACTATGTGAGTGTGACGACTCATATTCGGGTGGCTTCCAGCGCCGAAGTCATCGACGTATACACCCGGGCCGCCCGGATCGAAAAAATTATCCTCCTCTAGCGGTGCCCCATGCCGGAAACCCAGGAACTCGTCACGCTTGTCCAGTCGCGCGCCCCCATTGTCGTGGTTGAATCGGTCGAGGAGTACCGGGTGGTAGAATTGCTCTCCAAAGCGGCCGCGCGGATGGGGCGCGGGTTGTTTCGGTGGACGGTCACAGAGGGGTTGCGCCGGCAGGGCGACCGCGAGAGCCGGCAAGAGGCCGTCATGGAACCGGGCGAGGTGCTCCGGCACATCTGGGCGATGCAGATTTCGGGGATCTACCTGCTCATCGATTTTCATCCGTTCCTGGACGACCCGAAACACGTCCGCCAGATCAAGGAGGTGGCGCTCCAGGCGGAAACACGCCGGCAAACGCTCGTCTTCATGAGCCACGCCATCGCCGTGCCGAACGAAATCCGCCCCTTCGTGTCCCGCTTCGAACTCCAACTGCCCAACGAGACTGTCCTCCGCCACACCATCGCCCGGGTAGCCGGTCAGTGGACCGAGGAGCAGAAGGACAAGAGGCTGCGCGTGGACCGGGAAGCGCTCAACCTGCTTGTCCAGAACCTCCGAGGCCTGACGCTCACGGAGGCCGAGCGTCTGGCGCGTACCGCTATCTACGACGACGGCGCGATCACGGCGGACGACCTGGAGGAGGTGGCCCGGGCGAAACACGGGCTGCTGAACGGCGAAGGGGTCCTGTCCTACGAACCCGACACGGCCCGTTTTTCGGAAGTGGGGGGTCTCAATCGGTTCAAGAAGTGGCTTGAACAACGCCGCGCCGCGATGGAGGGCGCCCATGCGGGAACGCTGGATCCGCCACGCGGCATCCTGCTGCTGGGCGTTCAAGGAGGCGGCAAAAGCCTCGCCGCGAAGGCGGTGGCCGGCACCTGGGGCATCCCCCTGCTGCGGCTGGATTTCGGCGCGCTCTACAACAAATACCACGGCGAAACCGAGCGCCGCACCCGCGAGGCGCTCCGCATGGCGGAAGTGATGGCGCCCTGTGTGTTGTGGCTGGATGAGGTCGAAAAAGGCATCTCGACCGGCGATAACGACGCCGGCACCTCCAAACGCCTCCTGGGCACGCTCCTCACCTGGATGGCCGAGCGCAAGGCGCCCGTGTTCATCGTCGCAACCGCGAACGACATCCAGTCGCTCCCGCCCGAGCTGATGCGCAAAGGCCGGCTGGACGAGATCTTTTTTGTCGACCTGCCCGACCGCGACACACGCGCCGACATCTTTACCATCCACCTGAAAAAACGCCGAATCCCCGTCGAGGGGTTCGACCCCCTGGCGCTGGCCGATACCAGCGAGGGCTTCTCCGGCGCCGAGATCGAGCAGGCGATCGTGGCCGGGCTCTACTCGGCCCTCGGTGGGGATGGCCAGATCGATCAACTGATCCTCATGGCCGAACTCCGCTCCACTCGCCCGTTATCGGTGGTGATGAAAGAGCAGATCGACGCGATGCGGGCCTGGGCACGGGACCGAACGGTGCCGGCGCATTGAGGGGGTACGGATTAATGGTTAAGAATTAATGGTCAATCAGGAGTGCTAACAAAACGCCAATTACCAGGGCAATGTCATCCCGGACCTGATCCGGGATCCCGAAGAATGGCTCATTCGGCTGGTTCCCGGATCAAGTCCGGGATGACAAACTGCCTTAGGGGTCGTTTTGGAATTTTGTTAACAGACCTGACGGCTAACCCATCCCCCATCCCGCAACATCCCCCTGCTAATCGGCCCGGAACCTTATTTTCGGGCACTTGTAATTACACGTACTATCTTTCAAACCCGGCCCGCGTCGCACCGACAGGTCCATCAATACGAGAGGAGACTATGTTCTTTCGTCAGCTTTTCGAACCGAACCTTGCCCAGTACAGCTACCTGATCGGGTGCCAGCGCACCGGCGAAGCCCTGGTGATCGACCCGATGCGCGACATCGACCGCTACATTGATGTGGCGAAGACCGAGGGCTTACGCATCGCGGCGATTGCCGAGACGCACATCCATGCCGACTACCTTTCGGGGGCCCGGGAGTTTGCCGAGCGCCTCGGCGTGGCGTTGTACCTCTCCGACGAGGGGGACGCCAGCTGGAAATACCGCTGGGCCATGGCGGGCGGCTACGACTTCCGGCCGCTCAAGCATCGTGATCGATTCAAGATCGGCAACATCCAGTTCGAGACGATCCACTCGCCCGGGCACACACCCGAGCACATCAGCTTCCTGATCACGGACCTCGGCGGCGGGGCGAACGAGCCGATGGGGATGGCGACGGGTGACTTTGTGTTTGTGGGGGATCTGGGCCGGCCGGACCTGCTCGAGTCGGCTGCCGGCCAGGCCGGCGCGATGGAGCCGTCGGCCCGCCGCCTTTACGCCTCCGTACAGGAATTCCTCGATCTGCCGGACTACCTCCAGATCTGGCCGGGCCACGGGGCCGGCAGTGCCTGCGGCAAGGCCCTTGGCGCGGTACCGGAATCGACCGTCGGCTACGAGCGGCGCTTCAACGCGTCTATCCAGGCCGCTAAAGAGGGCGAGGACACCTTCGTCGAGCGGATCCTCGACGGACAGCCCGAGCCGCCGATGTATTTCGCGCGGATGAAACACGACAACAAAAACGGCCCGAAGATTCTGGGCGCCCTGCCAAACCCGCATGCCATCAGCGGATCGGCCCTGCAGGAAGCCGCCGGCCGCGTCGACACCATCGTGCTGGACACCCGCGCCAGCGCCGATGCCTTCATGAAGGGGCACGTCCCGGGGTCGCTGTATGCGCCTGCCGGCAAAACCCTGAGCACGATCGCCGGCTCGTACATCGTACCCGAACAGACGATCTTCCTGGTGGTAGAATCAGCAAACGACGTGCGAGAAGCCGTGTTGGATCTGATTCGCATCGGGTTGGACAACATCGCGGGTTACACGCTGGCCTCCGAACTGGCGGGGCTGGACCTCGCGTCGATCACGGCGATCGATACCCGCGCCATTGAAGCCGCCCGGAAAGAGCCCGGCACGGTCGTGCTGGACGTCCGCCGGCTGGCCGAGTACGAAGCCGGCCACATCGCGGGAGCACTCAACATCGCTCACACGCGTCTGCTGGTTCGCAGTGGTGAGCTTGAAAAAGGGCCGAAATACCTCGTGCACT
>JBGSPJ010000061.1:0-13760 GCA_041738655.1 Rhodothermales bacterium
GGCGCAGACGGGCCGCCTCGCCGGCCTGGTGACCGACGCCGAGAGCGGCGATCCGATCCCCGGCGTCACCGTCGTGATCGACGGCACCACGCGCGGCGCCATCACAGACGTCGATGGCCGGTACGTCATCCTCAACCTGTCGCCGACGACCTATACCGTCCGCTTTTCTTTCGTCGGGTACACGACGCGGGTGATCGACGGCATCCTGGTCACCTCGGGCCGCACGACTCCGCTCGACATCGCGCTCGGCACCGAGGTGGTGGAGGCCGGCGAGGTGATCGTCGAAGCCGAGCGCCCGGTGGTGGATGTGAACCAGACGACCTCGCGCGCCATCGTCACGGGAGAGGAGATCTCGCGCCTGCCCGTGGCCACGCTGCAAGACGTGATCTCCCGCACTTCGAACTCGTACGAGGGCTTCATCCGCGGCAGCCGGCGCTACGAGACGAAGACGATCCTCGACGGGATCGACATCTCCGACGCGTTTAACCCTATCGCGCCGAATGCGACCGGCACAGCCTACGCCGGCGCCACGTACAGCAACACGAATAAGTCCAGCGAAACCAACCCGAGCCTCTTTTCGATCAACCCGGACGCCGTCTCGGAAGTGACGGTCAATACCGGAGCGAACGAGTCGCGCTACGCGGCGGCCTCGGGCGGCGTGGTGACGGTGGCGCTGAGCGAAGGCACCGGCCCCATTCGCGGCACGGCCTCCTTCCGGTATACTCCGTCGTATAATCGGCCCGGTCCGGATTCGCTGGATTTTTACCAGGATACCGACCTCTACTTCGCCGAGCGCCAGGCCAAGATCGACGCGGCCGCGCCAAGCGCCGGCCTCTTTAACTACACCGAGGGCAAATACCCCGTCGCCGAAGACCCCGAGGTCGACGCCCGCTTCTCCGTGGGCGGCTCGATCACCGACAACTGGGGCTTTTTTGCGTCGGGCCAGTGGTTTCAGACCAACGGCTTCCAGCCGAACGAATTCCGGAAACGCCTCAACGGCCAGCTCAAGACGACCTATTCGCTGGGGGAAAACGTCCGTGTCACGGCGCTGGGCATGGCCGAGGACAACGGCCTCTGGGGAAACTGGAATAACCGCAGCTACCTCGATTTCTGGCGCTACTACCTCGAGGGCGTCACCCAGAACGACGGCGGCAGCTACCTCGGATCCGTAAAACTCACCTGGCTGATTGGCGAAAAGTCGTTCGTGGATGTCCAGGTCTACAACACCTACAAGCGCACGCGTTACGGGTACGTGGATGACGACGGCGACGGCTTCACCGAACTCGGTGAAAATGGCGATTTCATCGACTTCACCGATCCCGCCAACATCCAGAAGTACATCGGCACGGGCGCGGACCACTCGAAGATGTTCTACGAAAACATCTCCGACGGCTTTTCCGACACCCAGCTCTTCCTGCCCAGCGGCGGCCGCTTCAAGGCCGCCCAGCCGCAGCCGTATTCGGAAGACGCCACCCAGACCAACCTCGGCATCAAGCTCGACTACGCAAATCAGATCACCGCGAACCACTTCATCCAGGTAGGTGGAGAGTTCAAGCGTCGCCGATTTGAGTACGAACAGATCTACGGCGTAGACCAGTCCGGCGCGAAACTGAACGGCGTCACCGAGCCGTATATCCCCCAGCAGTGGGAGCGGAATCCAAAAGAGTTCGCGTTTTATGCGTCGGACCGGATGGAGTATGCCGGCCTGATCGTGAACCTGGGCTTCCGCGTTGAACTCGTCAACCGCGACATGGAGAAGATCGCTGACCTGTTCTACCCCTTCGAGCGCGACACGGTCACCGTTACCTCGTCCATCGATCCCACGCTCACGAGCACCCTCGCCCGGAATAACTTCCGCCGCGAAGGGAAGGTGCCGCTGGACTTCCTGTTCATCCCGTCGATTGGCGTTTCGCACCCGATCGGGACCAACGGCGCCATGTACTTCTCGTACGCGCGGACGCAGCAACTGCTGCCGTACACGACGCTGTACCAGTTCTACGACGGCAACCACTCGAACAACCGGTTCTTTAGCTACCAGGATCCGGAGCAGGACCCGATCACGTCGAATAACTACGAGGTGGGTGTCCAGTGGGAGTTTGCTGAAGGCTGGGGGGCGGACGTAAACGCGTACATGCGCAGTATCAAGAACTACAGCCAGACCACCCTCACCGCTGCGAGCCGCACGGCGCCTGTCGGAGAGCCTATCCTGCCGATTCTGGTGGGCAGTCCGCACACCTACGCCACCAGCTTCGGCTATGCCGACGTGCGGGGCATCGAGCTTGTGCTGCGCCGGCGGCCGCTGCGGCTGGCGGAGGATGTCGCCCTGGGCGTCACGGCCTCGTACACATTCTCGTCGGTCGAGCAGGCACTTATCGCCGGCGCGAACACGCGGGATTTCATTGCGCCGGACGGCACCGTGACCACGCTGCCGTTTGATGAGGCGGTGGACTACAAGAACTTCCCGCAGAACGTGCGAGGCACTTCGTCGACCCTCACCGGCGGCTACGACCGCACGCACCGGCTGGTGCTCCGCTCCGTCGCTTCGTTGCCCTACGAGCTCTCGCTCGGCCTCACGGGAAGCCTCGAAAGCGGCTTCCTGTACCCGCGCGAGATCAACGCCGACCCGCGCGACCGCGAGCTGCTCACGGGCCCGACGAACTATCAGATCGACGTCCGGCTCGAAAAACGGTTCACCTTCCAGGGCCGGTACGGTGTCGATGTGTATGTCGACATCACGAATCTCACCAATCGGGACAACATCGTCGCCTACGAAATCGCGACGATCGGGACGCGGCAGGTGTTCGAGGAATTCGGCCGCCCCGGTCCGCGCCTGATCACAAGCGACGGTACCTCGCTCTACGGCCCGGCCCGCAACGTCTTCTTCGGGGCGCGCCTGCGCTTTTAATTGCGCTCGCTCCCTTTCTTACGCATTCGATATCTGAGTCTGTCATGAAGAACAACCTCCTGCCGATAGGCATTCTCTGCCTCCTCGTGGTGGCGACGGCCGGGCCGGCTTCCGCGCAGAAGCGGAACGAGCCCTCGTCGTTGCTCAACTACGGGACGTCCGCGGTCGACCGCGCCGGCTCCGGCTACCTCACCGCCGGCGACTTCTGGAGCACCGTGCACCCGTTTAACGCCTCGGTGCCCGAACAACTCCGTAGCCGTTACGCCGCAATCGGTCTGAATTACATCATGATGCTGGGCTCCACCGGCAACTGGCAGGAGCCCATCGGCTCCTGGCCTTCCGGCTACCCGTGGACAAACACGTTCCGCAACTCGCCGCTCTTTTTCTTTTCCGTCTTCGATAAGGACGGTTGGGCGTCATATCGAAAAGGAAACCGACTTAGAGATCTTGATGGAACGCTCGATTTCGCTGGAGCAGATAGCACCAGCCGGTTCATGTTTCCGACGTACGGCCCTGCCGTCGTAGGCGCTACCGATCCGGCTCGCAACTACACCCGTCCGGCGCGCTTCACCGACGAGACGCGTGCACACATGATCTACGAAGCCGGCTGGCCGACCTCGGCTGGCATCGACTACAAGATCCGCGCGCACCAGTACTCCTCGAACGAGCAAAACCTGAACGACTTCATCGCCATCGAAATCACCATGACCAATACCGGCGTCGTCGACAGCAATGCCGATGGGGTGGTGGATGAAACGGGCAACGTGGTCGACGGCATCGCCGCGACGGTCACGGGCGACGTGTCGCCCAGTATCCAGATCAGCAACGCCGGCGACCGCGGGTGTAACTGTATTGCCGCCGGCCGCTCCTTCGGGTATGTCGCCGCGCCAGACGAAACGGGCGCCCCATACGACATGTTCGTGTGGATGGCTAACGTCGTCCCGACGCTGACGACCAACCGCGCCACGCCGCCTGCTGGCCAACGCTCGTTTGGCATCGACAACACGAACCAGCGGATGGGCTACAGCGACATCTGGAATACCTGGAGTTTCGTCGGCGCCCGCCAGGGGTCGATCGACGACACCAACCTGGGCGCCGTGACGGCGAACTCACCGGATAAGTCGACCGTCTTCGGCACCCACTCCGTGGGCGAAGGCAGCCGGCGCGGCTGGTACAACTCGATCCACTGGCAGAGTGGCCTCGCGAACCGGAATAACTCCGACATCGCCTTCCGCAATGCCACGGCGACCTGGTATCAGGACTACGGCAAGCTGTCCAACGGCGGCGACGTGTTCCCGAACCTCGCCCCGAATCCCGCCTTTTTCTCGGGCGGCACCCCCGGCGATATCTCCACGTTTGTCGTCGGCAACCCCGATGCGCGTCCGAATGGCGACTTCAAGTACGCCCACGAGGATATCAGCGTGGCGGTGGCTATCGAGCAGCCGATCTGGGAGCCGGCATGGAACCCCGGCGCCGCCAGCGGCGACTTCTACTCGCAGGGCCAGGGCTTCACGAAGGAGTACACCTTCGGCCAGGCCCCGCAACACAGCACGGGTCCGTTTAGCCTGGAAGTGGGAGAATCGATGACGCTCGTCTTCGTGCATGCCGCCGGCTTCCGTCTCGAGGGTGTGAAGGACGCCGTCGATGCTGCCCGCTGGGCGTGGGCGCGTGGGTGGGACGTGAGCGCCGAGCTGCCGACGCCGCCGGCTCCGGATATCCTCCCGGTGAGCACCGAAACCGGCAGCGCGCTCGTCCGCTGGACGGACGTGAGCAGCATCGCTCCGGTCGATGGCTACAAGATCTGGCGCGCCTCCCAGTTCCAGCGCACCGAGTACCTGGACGCCGGCATGCGGGTGATGGACAAGTACCACCACCTTCACGAGCCGGGCGCCGATCCGTACGCCGCGGCGTACCTCGATCCCATCAACCCGAACTTCGATGTCGGCGATGTCGAGGAGTATTTCGCGGGTGATCTCCAGGGATCGTACCAGCCGGCGGAGTGGGGCACCTACGAGCTCATCGCGAGAATCCCCACGAGCGAGCTGAGCCAGTACCTCGACGCGACGGACGGCTACGACTACGCCTTCGATGACCCGCAGGTGATCACCGGCTTTACGTACTGGTACTATGTGTCGTCGTATGTAGAGGGTTCGTTCACCGGGCCGCAGGGTCCCGTGGCCGTTGGCCACGTCGAGTCCGCCAACCTGAACCGGAACGGGCGCAACGCCCCGGGCGCAGCCAACGGTGAGATCGGGACCGGGTCGCTCTGGGCCGGCACCTACCCGTATGCTTTCCGGAACGCGGCCTTCCCGATCGCCGGCACGCAGACATTTAAGAATATCGGCCCGTCGTTCACAGTGACGCCGCCCGTGGCGCCCATTGACCAGGTGGCCAACCTCGTGACGGTCACCCCGAACCCGTACAAGATCACGGGTCTGAACGACATCCGAAGCGATGCGGCCAGCCACAACATCGACTTCCTGAACCTCCCCGATGCTTACACGCTGACGATCCTCGATGTCGCCGGCCAGATCGTCTTCCAGACGATTGTCGAGGGCGCGGTAAACGGGAAGTACACGTGGGACCTCTTCTCCAAGGATGGGGTGGAGGTGTCCAGCGGCCTGTATCTCTACCATGTTTCATTCAGCGGTGGAGAGGCCTCAGGGCATTTCGCCATCCTCCGGTAGTGCGAACGCGCGTCACCAGACTTTAATAGGAGAACGATATGAATAGGATTCTAAAGAGCCTCGTCCTGCTGCTGATGGCCGGCCTGCTGACCCTGCCGGCCCTCGCCCAACGCAAAGCGGGGCGCAGCGGCGCCGCGTTCCTCGAGATTGGCGTCGGAGCCCGCGAAGTCGCGCTCGGTTCGGCCGCCAGCTCGATGAGCCAGGATGCCAACAACATCTTCTGGAACCCCGCCGGCACAGCGCTGGCCGGCGACCGCGCCTTCAGCGCGGCCTTCTCGTTCACGAATTGGATCGCCGGGCTCGACTACGGCGCCCTCGCGTTTGGCTACAGCATGCAGAATGCCGGCACCGTCACCCTGGGCGTCCAGTTCGGCGGCGTGTCCGACATTCAAGCCAACCGCCAGAACGGGTATGCGGACCCGATCCTGCAGGACCTCGTGACCGACACGGAGACCGGCGAGACGTACAGCTTCCAGGACATCGCCCTCAGCCTGTCCTACGCCCGCTACGTCATCGACCGACTCTCGCTCGGCGCCACGTTCAAGGTGATCAACGAGTCGATCGACGGGGTAAACGCCAACGCCGTCGCGTTCGACTTCGGGTCGGTCTACAGCGTCGGGTTTTCGGGATGGCAGATCGCGGCCCGCCTCAGCAATCTGGGGACGGACATGACGTTCTTCAACCAGGAAAATCCGCTGCCATTTACGTTCTCGATCGGGACGTCGATCTACCCGGTCAACACCGAGAACACGCGGCTCATGCTAGCCTTCGACACAATCAAACCGCTCGACTCCCAGCAGCTGCTCTACGGCGGCGCGGAGCTGTCGTTCTACGACCTGCTCTTCCTCCGCGGCGGCTACAAGTTCAACTACAGCGGCGTCGACGACGGCGGCGCCATCGGCCGGGATGCCGTCAGCACGACGATCGAGGGCGCTTCGGTCGGCGCCGGCATCCAGTACAACATGGGCGGCTACAACGTGGCCATCGACTACGCCTTCACCCAGATGGACCTGCTCGACAACGTGAACCGGCTCACGCTGCGGATTAATCGGTAAGGTTGAGCGTGACGCCAGCACCCACCGGACTCATCGCCCGCGCCGAGCGGCATGCGCCTGTGTGGTGGCTGCTGCCGGTCCTGGTGTATTTCGCGCTGTTTCAGTATTACCCGATCCTAAAAAGCATTTACATCAGCTTTTTTGACTACGGGTTGCTGAGGCGGGATACACCATTTGTGGGCCTTGCCAACTACGTGCGCCAGTTTCAGGACCCGCTGTTTTTGTCGGCCCTGGTCAATACGCTCGTGTTTGTGGCCGCGGCGGTGGGTTTCGGGGTGGTGCTGGCGTTGTTTTTTGCGATCCTCGTGGAGCGGACGGGCCGTTGGGCGCGGTATTATCGGACGCTGTTTTTTATCCCGGTCGTCGTCTCCCTACTGGCCACGACGATGGTGTGGCGGTGGCTGTATGCCTCGAACGGGTTGTTTAACTTCGTGCTCACGTGGTTCGGATTCAGTCCGCAGGCCTGGCTGCTGAGCGAGGACCTGGCGCTGCCGGCCCTCGTGGCGCTCACCGTCTGGAAAAACATCGGGTTCGATCTGGTGCTGATTTCGGCGGCGCTGCAGGCGATCCCGGAGTCGTATTACGAGGCCTCGAGCCTCGATGGGGCGAACGAGTGGCAGGACTTCCTCTTTATCACCCTGCCCCAGCTCCGCCCCATCGTGTTGCTGGTCGTCATCACCGCCGTAATCCGGTCGTTCCAGGTGTTTACGACCGTCCTCGCCATGACGGCGGGCGGTCCGCTTAATGCCACTCGGACGGTGGTGTACCACATCTACGAGCAGGGTATCCAGTACGATGAGATGGGCTATGCCTCGGCGGCGTCGGTGGTGTTGCTGCTGATCGTGGGGCTGCTGGCGGCGGTCCAGTGGCGATTGGGGGCGGAGCGATGAATATACGTCCCGTGCCGGCCGGCGCCGTCCGGCGAAAATCGCCCGTGGTGGATGTCCTGGTTCACGCCCTGCTCATCCTCGGCAGCGTCGTGATGGTCGGGCCGCTGGTGTGGATGGTGCTGAGTTCACTCAAGACGCCGGCCAATGCCGAAGCCTTCTTCGACACCCCGCGCCAGCTGCTGGCCGTCCTCCGCAGCCTCTGGCCGGACCCACTCACCGGAGAGAACTACCGCGCCGTGTTCACCGAGCGTCCGATGCTGCGCTACTTCTTGAATAGCGCCGTGTATACCGGGCTCAAGATTCTCCCCGGGTTGTTCTTCTGCTCGCTTGCCGGCTTCCTGTTTGCCAAAACGCGCTTCCGTGGCCGGAATGTGCTGTTCTGGAGCATCATCGCGACCATGATGGTCCCGTTCCAGATCAAGATGCTCACCCTCTACGAAATGATGGTCCAGTTCGGCTGGGTGGATACCTACTGGGCCGTCGCAACCGTCGGGCTAATGGAGCCGTTTGGCATCTTCCTTTTCCGGCAGACAATCAAGGGCATCCCGGACGAGTTGCTCGACGCCGCCCGCATCGACGGGTGCAGCCTCTTCCGGAGTTACTGGAGCGTCGTGCTCCCCCTCATCCGCCCGACCCTTGCCGCGTACAGCATCTTCCTGTTTATGTGGTCCTGGAGCGACTTTCTGTGGCCACTGATCGTCATTAACTCGGAACTGCTGAAGCCCGTCGAAGTGGGCATCTTCGGCTTTTCCGACATCAACAACCCGGACTACGTGAAGATGATGGCCGCCGCCACCGTGGCCGTCGCTCCCGTTGTCGCCTTCTTCCTGCTCATGCAGCGCCAGTTCATCCGCGGCGTGACGCTGACCGGGTTGAAGGGGTGATATTCTGTTCTACAGCAAATACCTTTCTTTCATTGTCATCCCCGACCCCGATCGGGGATCCAGCCGTATTGCAATCCGGCTGGATCCCGCATCAAGTGCGGGATGACAATGCGTTTTGTGGTGTGAATAACGCCATTCTATTGATTCTAACTAATCCGATTATCCAGACAATATCCAATGATCCAAACCACCGTCGTCGGCAGTTACCCCATCCTCGACTGGCTCGTGGCCGCCCCGAGCCGGCAGGCCCTTGAAGACGCCACCAGTGTCGTGCTCAAAACGCAGGAGCTCGCCGGCATCGACGTCGTCGCCGACGGCGAGTTGTACCGGTTCGACATCAACCACCCCGAGACGAATGGGATGATCGAGTATTTCGTCAACCCCCTGGAGGGCGTCCGCAGCCGGGTGACGCGGCGGGATGTGGAGGATTTTCGGAAGATCAAGGGGATGGGATTCCGGACCCGGCCGGCGGCGGTCGTCGAAGGTCCGCTGGGCGAGGGGATGCTGAACCTGGTGGACGACTACCGGCGCGTCCGCCGGCTTACAACGACGCCGCTCAAGTTCACCGTCACGGGTCCGCACATGCTCAGCAAGACCCTGCTCGACCGGCATTACGCGGACGTCCCCGAGCTGGCGCATGCTCTGGCCGGCGTGCTTGCCGCGCAGCTCCGCGAGATCGACGCCGAGATCGTCCAACTCGACGAGGCCAACATCACCGGCTCCCCCGAGGAGGCCGAGTGGGCCGCCAGCGCGCTGAACGTCATGCTGGACGCCATTCCGACCAAGCCGGCCGTCCACCTCTGCTTTGGGAATTACGGCGGGCAGTCGATCCAGAAAGGCCACTGGGAGACGTTAATCGCCTACATCAACCAATTACACACCGACCACATGGTACTCGAGTTCGCGTTCCGGGGCGAGGGTGAGCTCGTCCACCTCCGCGACATCCGCCCCGAGATCGGCCTCGGGATCGGGGTGATCGACATCAAAACGACCGTCGTAGAATCCCCCGAACTCGTCGCCCGCCGGATCGAGGCTGCCGCGAAGGTTGCCGGCGTGGAGCGGATCCGCTACGTCCACCCCGACTGCGGCTTCTGGATGCTCAAACGCTCCATCGCCGACGCGAAGATGCGGGCGCTGGTGAAGGGGAGGGATTTGTTTGAAGGAAAAGTGAAAAGTTAAGAGTGAAATGTGGGTAGGCGCGAGGCCGCGCACGAAACGAAACGTCCTTGATTTTTACTTTAAATCCCTCGGGAATTTTGTCGAGCGTATTCAAGCCCTTCCTACTCTCCGCAATCGAAGATATCCGGCCGTGAAATATTTTCAACGCTCCATCCTTTCAGGTAAGCACCATCGCGTATCGCCCTAGAACTCACCTCACTGCCACACCTGAATGATTTCTTCTGCGATAATACCTAACGTCTCTTCAAGCTCAAAGAAATCCCCTTTGTTTTGATTCGTGAACACTGAAATGATGGTTGGGCCACCTTCATAATACATGATACCTACATCATTACCTGCAATTGTCCACCAGTCGCCCGTCTTGTGTGCTACACTGACCCCTTTTGACCATACGCGATGAGGGAGTCGGCTGCTTGAGAACTGGTTCTTGAGAATTCCAATCATGGCGTTGCTTGAAGCCTCATCGGCCAATTCGGCATTAAGAATCTGTTCTAGCATGCGGGCCATTTCGTGCGCAGTTGTGCGACCGAGCCACTTAGTGGAGTCGCCATTCAGTTCGAGGTCTCGTTGCCATGCTCCATCATCTGAAGGAAAGCCTCGCTCGAATATTTCTCGGTCAGTCAGCGAAGCATTTGCGGGGTCAATGCGAACCCAAACCTCACGAAATAATTCGCCCGTTGTTTGCCTGAGCCGAGTTTGTTTGTACCCTTCCTCCTCAAGAAGGGCATTTACCCGCCTCATGCCGACGGTCTCGATCATTATATCCGTCGCAGTGTTGTCGGACGTGATGATCATCTGGGTGATTAAATCGCGGAAGGTGGGGTTGAGACCGGATGAGAAGGATTGAATAAGCCCGCTCCCGTTTCGCATATCCTCGGGTTCTAAATGAACACGCTCGTCCAGGTTAAGTCGGCCTGCGGCTGCATCTCGAAATGCCTGAATCATGATCGGTATTTTGATGACGCTGAGCGTATTCATCGGCTCATCCGCACGCACGGCGATCTCGCGACCACTGGGCACGTGCTTCGCGTATAAAGATGTTACTGCATCAAGCCGATTGAGTCGCTCCTCGATGCGAGCAGATAGTTCGGAGGGAAAATCGTTAGGATTAGTATCGGGTGCCGGTGAACATCCTTCCAAGCAAATGAAGCAAGCCAATAGCAGCGAGATAACCTGGAGTTTCATCAGACCCATGAAAGAGACCGGGTGTAAAAGATACTTTTCACAGACAGCGGGTGTGTTCTGTACAAGAATATCCGCCTGAACGGGCCGAATAGCAAGCTTTTGGCCCCAGTTCGTAAATCCTGCTGGAAAGCGAAGTCCTCAGGGGTCGGTATCAGGTAACCACCGACACCACGTTTATGCCCAGGCCCTCGAGCTTTTGTTGCGCCAGGCGCGAGTTGTAATCGGTTTGCAAGCCATAGAAAAAGCCATCAGAAAGGCCAAAGGCTCGCGAAAGACGGATGCCCGTCTCGGCGGTTATCGCCCGCTTCCCGTTCATAATCTCAGAAATGCGACCCTTGGGTATACCGGTCACCTCGGAGAGCTGACTCTGCGTAACCTTGAGCGGATCGAGAAACTCCTCTTTGAGAATCACGCCCGGATGTTCGATTTCGATGTATTCAGCGTCCATAGTGGTTGTTGATCTCGACCTCGTAGGCATCGCCATCCTTCCACATAAAACAAATCCGCCACTTGTCGTTTACTCGTATGCTATGCTCTCCCGCCCTATCCCCGGTCAGCGCTTCAAGGTTATTACCTGGCGGTACGCGCAAATCCTCCAGTCGCCGGGACTGATCGATCATCCTCAGCTTTCGAAGAGCTCGCTTCTGTATCTCGCGCGGAAGCCGTTTAGAGACTTCGCCACGAAAGATCCTCTCCGTTTCGCCGTCTTTGATCGTTCTGATCATGAATGGTCAACCCCGCACGTTACGTCAGGTTCCCGGTATGGGAACTTGGCCCGACTCCTTCCTTGACGGAGGCGAGCCATCCCTGGCTACTGCGACCCAGGTTGGGCCTCCGCCCATGTCGCTGTTTGCCAGACTGCTCATCGCGGCGTCGGTGACTTCGCCACCGAATAGTGACGGCCTGTCGGATCCAGCGCGGAGTGGTGGTTTTTAAAGAACCTGCCCGTCATCGCGACCACACGCAACGGCGCCAGCCGGTGCGGGAGTGCAGCGACCTCCATCAGATTGGCATTTTGCCGATCTTGAGTGGGGTATCCGCTCTTCAGTTTAATCCTTAGTCCGTTATGGCGGATATGGCGATGTCCATTTTGTACATCCGACGTTGGTACCATACGGCAGCCACAACGATGGATGGCTAACTCGGGCATGCGCCGGAGTTGTGGTTGGTACGGATTTGAAGTCGGCGCATCGCCGGCCGAAACATGGTGATGCTAATCGTTATGCCCCCATTAATGACGCTGAGATTTTCTCTCTAAACCAATTCTTCTCATGCGCGTTGACGTAGCGAATAGATCGACTAACCGCGGTGAGAAGTCATGAGCGAAGCGTCCTTGCACTATCTTGCCGATGAACGAGGCGACATTACCGCCGTTGTAGTGCCCATTGCCACGTGGCGTGAAATTTCCTCTGAACTGGAGACGCAGCACCTGCTTGGCAGTCCTGCGATGCGGGAACGGCTGCTTGCTGCGCTTGGTCGAGAAGGTGGATACTCGCTTGGTGAAGTGCTCGATCAACTGGGGATTTCGGAACAGGATCTGAATGAGGATCAGGGGTGAGGCGGTCCGATGCCAATCGGGCCGTGTCCCCCGCGAAGGCGGGGGGACCTCTGAAGCGGACCGCCCCCATGTTTTTCCTCAGTGCGGTCGTTTTGAGGGGTTGTTCGACACGATGTGATGTACCACCCCATCGGCTCACTTCGGCTTCGCTCAGTGCAGGCACAATGACAATTTTTTATGCTGGTGTGCAAATCCCAACCGATTTATAAGGGGTAAACTGCGCGATTTACGATCCGTGAAGCATAGGCGTGCAATTTTCTCACGCCAACTCCGACACCGACAGCCGGCGGAGCAGGGCGCGTTTCTTCGACTGGTGGGCCTCCATCCGGGTTAATACGCCACTCAAGAAACGGGTCGCCTCGGCGATGTAGGGGCCTTTGTTCAGTATCACGCACTCCGCCCGCTCGACGGCCGATCACCCGATCCCCGATTCTCGGGGATTGTTGTTGCGAATCGTCGCGATGTTTTTGCCACCTTATGTAGAGACGCCCCGGTGGGGCGTCTCCCTTCGAACGCCTGGCATCCGACGAAGAACCACCCCATCCCCGATACTCGGGGATTGCCCCTCCTTTGAAAAGGAGGGGATCATCACGGTGGGGTAAATCGCATCATCAGGATGAACTGTGTCGAAAATCAAGTGTCATCCTACGTTGTTCATTGACTTATTGAGATCGTAGCATCCGCCTTGGATGGCCACGGCAAACGCTTGCCGCAGCATTTTATGTGCGACAGCTACCAGGGCCACTCGGTGTGATTTACCGGCTGCCCGGAGCCGTTCGTAAAGCGCCTTACACGCGGGGTTGCATTTTGCGGCCTGCCGTGCTCCCATGTACAGGCAGGCACGCAATCGGCTCATGCCCAGCTTGCAGATGCTCGCCCGGCCTTGCTTTCGTCGGCCGCTGCTGCTGAGCCTCGGCGCTAGTCCGACGTAGGCTACCAGCTGCTTCACCTCCGCGAAGCGCGTGAACCCGTCACTGACCAGGATCAGCAGCATGCCGGTCTTCGGGCCGATACCGGGAATGCTCTGCAGCCGATCGTAGAGGTCGCCATGATGCGAGCGGATGATCTTTTCGATCTCTCGCTCCAGCTTGGTTATCTCCTTCTCCACCCGCTCATGCATTCGTCGCAAGGAGGCATGAACCGTTGGATTCAAGCGACCGGTGTGCTCGAAAGCCTCCCGTTGGTTGTTGATACGTGTTCGCTCGCCGATGTAGTGCTGGAGCGTCGCGTTAAGCTGCTGTAAAAACACGACATCCGTCGATGGCGCCCGCCACAAAGGAAGCGATTCTCGCTCCCCGAACTCGGCCAGCAGCCGGGCATCTACTTCGTCCGTCTTTGCCCGCTTCATCCGCATACGCGCGAAATGTTTGACAACCAACGGATTGACCACACTCTGCTTGATCCCGGCCTCGTTTAG
>JBGSPJ010000079.1:0-1862 GCA_041738655.1 Rhodothermales bacterium
TCGGGCGCGGCGCACTCCGCGACGTGCTCCTAGACTCGGGCCGGCGTTCCCGTACGGGCGCCGACTCCGGACGTTTGTCCTTCGCGGGCTTCGTGCCCTGGGGCGGCTCGCTCGGCTTCCCCCAGACGGGGTTGCGAGGAACCTCTCCCCCGCCGCTCTTCGATCCCTTTTTGTCTTTTCTCATAGCTTTCCGGGTGTTTCCCGACCTCTATTCGCGGGACCGCCGGCCGGGCGGCATCCGCGACATCGTGTCAAAAAAATGTTTGTGATGATCGCAGGCGCTTCACGCCTTTAGTTCATCCAGAAACCGCCTACCGTACCGCCAGATATTGCCGGCGCCCATGGTGATTACGACATCGCCTTCCCGAACGATACCGCGCAAAAGCGCCGGCAACGCCTCGAGGTCTGGCTCAAAATGCACATCGCGGTGCCCGTACGCCGCCGCAAGGTCGGCCACGGTGCGCCCGTCGATGCCCGGTATCGGGGCCTCCCGCGCGCCGTAAATCTCCGTAAGCACGAGCACGTCAGCGTCAAAAAAGGCACGGGCGAAGTCGTCCTTGCAGTCGCGCGTCCTGGAGTACAGGTGCGGCTGAAAAACGGCGACGATTCGGCGCTCCGGCCAGCCGGCGCTCGCCGCGCGCAGCGTCGCCTTCACTTCGGTCGGGTGATGCGCGTAGTCATCGACGACCATCACGCCGGCCGCCTCGCCAATCGGCTGGAACCGGCGCTGGACGCCTGTGAAGCGCGCCAGCCCGCTGGCGATCTTTTCAAACGGGATATCCAGTTCGAGCCCCACGGCAATCGCCGCGAGCGCGTTTTGCACATTGTGGAGGCCCGGTGCCTTGATCACGATCTCACCCAGCCGCTCTTTGCCGCGGTAGACGTCGAACCGATTCTCCAACCCCATCTGCCGCGTGTTCTCGGCCCGTATGTGCGCCTGCCGGGCCGTCCCGTAGGTGACGATGCGCCGGTCAATCCGGCCCACAATCTCCTGTACTTTCGGGTCGTCGAGGCAGAGGATGGCGGCCCCGAAAAAGGGGACGCTGTTGGCGAAGGTGACGAACGCGTTCTGGATATCGGCGATGTCCTCGTAGATGTCCAGATGGTCGGCGTCGATGTTGGTGATCACCGCCAGCGACGGCGTCAGGCGGAGGAAGGTCCGGTCGTACTCGTCGGCCTCGATGACGATAATGTCCCCCTCGCCGGCGACGGCGTTCGAACCGAACGAGGCGACCTTGCCGCCGACGATGATGGTCGGGTCAAACCCCGCTTCGGCCACCACCAGCCCGGTCAGGGTCGTGGTTGTCGTCTTCCCGTGGGTGCCGGCGATGCCGATGCCGAACTTCATCCGCATCAACTCGCCGAGCATGACGGCCCGCGAGATGAGCGGAATCCGCAGGCGCTCGGCCTCGAGCGTCTCCGGGTTTTCGGTTGGATGGACGGCGGACGAGTAGACGACCACGTCGGCGCCTTCCGCCTGGCCGGCAGCGTGCCCTTCATAGATCGTCGCCCCGAGCGTCTCGAGGTGATCAGTGATCTCGCTCTTCTTCATGTCGGATCCCGTCACCGCGTAGCCGCGGCTGAGCAGGACCTCGGCGATCGAGCTCATCCCGATGCCGCCGATGCCGACCATATGCACGCGCCGGATCCGGCCAAGAAAGGGCTGGCGGCGGTGGGCTCCGGTATCTTGTGTAAGCTCGTGTTTCAAAACAACTGGCGATGGGCCCGGTCAGGGCGTGGCAATTCGATTCAGGATGTCCGCCGCGATCTCTCGCGCGGCGTGGGGTTTCGCGAGCCGCCGCGTCGCGTCGCTCATGGCGCGTCGGGCGTCGGCGTCATGGAGCAGTCCAAGCGCTTCTTCG
>JBGSPJ010000116.1:0-1612 GCA_041738655.1 Rhodothermales bacterium
GCGGGCGCGATGTGTTGCTCAACCCCGTGGACGTGGCCGTGACGGCCGCCGGCGACCGCATCTATGTGGCCGATAGCTACCTGCATCAGGTGGTAGTGTTTGCGGGAGATGGGACACTCCTGCGGCGCATCGGCCGGGACCTGGGGAGCATTGACGAGAAGATGGAGCGCCGCGCGCTGCTGGCGAGCGCCGCGCCCGGGCATCCGGTGAGCGAGCCCAGTGACCTGACGGACAACCGGGGCAACGGCCCGGGCGAGTTCCGCTATCCCGCCTTTATCGATGTGGGGCCGGATGGGACCGTATACGTCTCCGACGGCATGAACTTTCGCGTGCAGGCCTTTGATCGGGAGGGCGAATTCCGCTTCGCGTTTGGCCGCCAGGGTGATGCCCCCGGCGCGTTCGCCCGGCCCAAGGGGCTGGCCGTGAGCAGCGAAGGGCATGTCTATGTTGCCGACGCGGCCTTTAACAATGTGCAGATATTCGATGCCGCGGGGCAGTTGCTCCTTTCATTCGGCGCCATCGGCGGCGGATCCGGGCAGTTGTGGCTCCCGCTGGGTCTGGCGATCGATGCCAGCGACAGGATCTATGTGGCCGACCGCTACAACAGCCGGATCCAGATCTACCAGTATCACGCGGTTTCCCAGGCGCCGGCCGGGGATCCGTCCCTTCCTGAAGACTCTACCGGCGCTCAACGCTAACTCACCCTCCTTTTAACAGACGACCCGTATGATGTCGTACCCGATTCCCTCGCGCACATGGAGCCTGTTTGCCGGCCTGGCCGTGCTGGCCGGCCTGCTGGTTTCTCCCCAGGATGCTGTAGCACAAACGGACAACGTGCTCATCACCAAACACAATCTTTCGATGCTCTCCGGGGGCAACGACCCCACGGTGGGCGATAACCTGGTCGACTACGGCGAGGTGTGTGTCTACTGCCATACGCCGCACACCGGCAGCATCAGCGCCCCCCTGTGGAACCGCAACTTCTCGTCCGCCACGTACAACATGTACGACGCGAACCACAGCTCGACGATCGACATGAATGTCGACGCCCAGCCCAGCGGCACGTCGCTGGCCTGCCTGAGCTGCCACGACGGGACGATTGGGCTCGACGTGGTCGTGAATGCCCCGAACTCGTACGCCGGCGGCGTCCCGGGGTCGACTCCGGGGACGAACACCATGCCGGCAAGCTCCAATGCGTTGCTCGACACCGACTTGCGCAACGACCATCCGATCTCCGTCGTGTACGATCCGGGGCAGGACCCCGCCTTTAATGCGGTGGCCTCCGTCCGCGCGGCCGGCGTGAAGCTATTTGTCGACCCCACCTCGCTCGGGGAGAAGGTGCAGTGCGCGAGTTGCCATAACCCGCACAACAACACGAACTCGCCCCTGCTCCGCGTGAATAACAGCGGCAGCAGCCTGTGCCTCACCTGCCACATCAAGTAGGCTCCGCCTCCCACCCAACGAGGTCACTCCATGCGTCATTTCTTTTCACGGGCCGCCCGCGACGGCTTGCTCGTTTGGCCGCTCATATTGCTCGGGGTGCTGTTGCTTGCCGGCTGCCGTCAGGCGCTCTCCGTGGTATTCGATCTGCCCGAGCGGCAGGCGGCGCCGG
>JBGSPJ010000149.1:0-12306 GCA_041738655.1 Rhodothermales bacterium
AGGCCGCGTCGGCGCGACCGGGGCTCGGGTTGCGGAGTGGCCATCGTGAGGGTGTCGGGCGGGGCGATCAGAGGGTCCTCGGTCTGGTCGATAGGCGCCACGGGCGGGGTGAGCCGGCCGTCGGCGAGCATCTCGGTCTTAACCTCTTCGATAAAGGCGCGGAAAGGCGGGGGAAGGCGCCGGTCGGGGGTGTAGGTGGGCCACTGCTCGTAGAGCGCTACGATGAGCGCGCGCGCCTCGTCGGTTGCACCAAGCACGTAGTGTGAGCGGGCGGCCAGGGTATACGGCGTCGCGGCGTTTTCGCCGGTGTAGGCGCCGGCCTCGATACAGGGGGTGAAGAGCTGGATGGCCCGCTCGAAGTCGCCGTTGTAATAGGCGCTCTCCGCCGCAGTTCGCTGTCGCTGGCAATAAGCGGTATCCTGCCCGAACGCCGCGAGGGGCGTAAGCAGCAGGAACGAGGTGAGCGCGAAGGCGCGGATCAGCCAGCCGGTTGATGTACGCATCATGGGCGTTGCCCGTCTTCAGGCAGTTTGCGGAGCGTGAAACGGAGGGTGTTGGACACCGATCCGTCGAAATTTCGGGGTTCCACGGGGGAAGCAGGCTCATACCCCTCGGCGCGCACTTCGAGGCGGCGCATGCCGATGGGGATGGAAATCGGAGTAGGGGTGTAGTAGCCCGTCGGTTTGTCGTCGAGCACGACCTCCGCGCTCTCCACGCGATTCCCGTCGAGGTCGAACGCGGTCACGACCAGGCGGATTGTCTGCGTGAAATCCACCGACACCACTTTCGGGTCTCCTGGCGTGACGATAACCGAACTCCGCCACTCGCCGAAATCAGGGTTGCGGATGGAGACAAGGTGGGTGTCGGGCGGGAGTTGGAGCTGGAAAGAGTCTCGGACGCTGGCCTGCACAAGTTGCCCGCCCACATACACGTCGCCGGCGGGGCGGACGAACAGCGCGATCGTCCCCTGCACGGGCAGCAGTGTCGTGAAGGTCCGCCGGATTTCGCCGGCCTCGACCCGGTCGTCCACCACGGTCGGCATGTAACCCTCCCGCTCAAGCGAAATCTGGATGGGGCCGACGGGGAGGTCGTTCAGGTTCGCCGGCGTCCGGCCGTAATACCGCCCGTTGATCCGGATGCTTACGCCGATGGGCTCGGTGCGGATGCGCAGCCCACCGGTCTCGGCGGCAACGGGTGCGGGCCCAACGGCGCTGGTGTCGATGGGCGCCGTCAACGAGTCGGGAATGCCCCCGATAGCCACCGTGGCGTCGTCGTCCGGGTTGGCCTGGGCGTCGTCGGGCAGGGCCGGCAGGGATACGACGTGTGTTGTGTCGGTCGATGCCCCGTTATCCGCATTGGAGGTCCGATCCGGTTGATAAAACACGAGCATCGCCAGCGCCAGACACACGGCTGTCGCGGCGACGAGGCTGTAGAGCTTCCCGCGCGAGGAACGCAACGTCACGCCGGGCATCTGCGAGCCCTGCGCGTAGAGGGTCGTCGCGCCGCTCATGTGCTGCTCCTTCTCGAACTCCTCGATGGCGGCCTTCATCTCGGCGGCGGACTGGTACCGCTTGTCGGGATCCTTCTCCAGCGCCTTCATGATGATCTTCGCGAGCGCGCGGGGGATCTCGGGGTTGTTCTTGCGGATATCCGGGAAGGGCTCCTCGACGATGATCTTCTGGATCGTGTAGCCGCTGGCGTTTTTGTCGAACGGCAGCGTGCCGGCGAGCGACTCGTACATCGACATCCCCAGCGAGAACAGATCTCCGCGGTGGTCGACATTCTTCAGCCCCCTGATCTGCTCGGGCGGCATGTAATGGATCGTCCCACCCGTGGCCACAGTGACGGTGGTGTCGTGCGCCAGAGCGGTGCCCTCCTGAACCACCTTCGCGAGCCCGAAGTCCGTGATCTTTACCACATTGTTCGGCGCCAGCAGGATGTTGCGGGGCTTGATATCGCGGTGGATTACGCCGGCGCTGTGCGCGAAGTGGAAGGCCGACAACATCTGCTTGAGCAGAAAGACGGTCTCGTTCCACGACAGGGCGCCATTGGCTTCGAGGTACTCGGCCAGCGTGGGGCCGTGTACATACTCCATCGAGATGTAATACCCGAGATCGAACGGCCGAAAGGCGTAGACCAGGACGATGTTCGGGTGGTGGATCTGCGCCAGCGCCCGCGCTTCGAGCCGGAAGCGGCGGATGAACGAGTCGTCCTGCGCCAGGGCGGGGTTGATGATCTTCAGGGCCACCGTCCGCGAAAGCTCGATGTTCTCCGCCTTAAAAACGATGCCCATACCGCCGCGCCCGAGCACCGCATCGATACGGTGCCCGTCCACTTCTTTTCCGATGAAGGATTCCGGGCGCGGATACATGATTAAACGAGGGGGGAATGAAAAACAGCGGCGGGCGGTAGCCCGTCGCATCGCCAGCGGATGACTCTGTTAGCGCACTACTGTCATGGAGCGCACGATGTGTACGTCTCCCGCTTCAAGTCGATACATATAGAGACCGCTGCGTACGGGAAACGACGCACCGCCGGTGAGGTCCCATCGAATGGAGTGGAACCCGGCGTCGCGCGCTCCATCGACCAGCACCTGAACGAGCCGGCCGAGGGCATCGTAAACGACCATTCTAACGCGCGTGGGTTCCGGGAGCGCATACTCAATAATGGTGCCACTCGAAAAAGGGTTCGGGTAGTTTTGGGTCAAGACGACGCCGGCCGGGGCCATGGCGCGCACTTCCGCCTCAATATACGCATCAGAGCCGATCAAGAGGACCCACGCGGTTTGCCCGGCCCCGGTGTTAAAGGACACCGTAGGCTCCACGTCGAGGTCGTACCGCCTGCCCAGTCTGGGGTCCACCAGCGCGATCCGTTGACCGGCGAAGAGCCGGGTGTCTTCGGCATGTAGCGTAAGCGGCGTTCCGGCCTCGCTTTGAAGGGAGAGATCGAACCGATACCCTTCCTGATTCACCGGCTCGTAGGCCTCGATGAGCTCCCGGCTACGGGTGGCGGCCCCGGTCGAGGCCCCGCGAAGCAGCCGCAGGCTCGTCGACTCGAACCCGCGCGGAGGCGCCGGCTGGTCGGCGTACGCATCGCTCACGCCGGCCACTACCTGGCTTGGCGGACCATCACCCGGGCGCACCGTCAGTGAGAGCCCGCGTGGCGGGGTCTGGCCTGCCACGCCGGCAGGCACGTAGGGCAGTGCCAACGTGCTCAGGGAATCTGCATTCAGGAAATAATACGCTTGTCCGCTCCGGGCCGATGCCAGGATGGTCGCACCCGAAAATGCGCCATTCCACGCGAAAAGGGACTCGTCGATTCCGTTCCGTGTCTGAATATCGGACCAGCGCAGGTCGATGTCGAACGGATTGGAAATGATGTTCCAGCCGTTCTGTAGCGGGATCGCGTACTCGTTTTGAGCGTCCAGCGCCACGGTGGTACGAGTGTCGGAACGTGCCCAGGCCTGTTTCGATAGCAGCCAGAAGCCCCGGCCCGGCCGGAAGTCGAACTGTGCACTGCCGTCATACTTCTGGAACGCTTCATCATCCTCTAGATCCGGATCGCCACGGTCCCGATAGGCCACCCAATCCACATCCAACACTCCCGGTACCGCCTGGGCCATAGGCAGCGACACCTGGCCAGGGAGGCCGACGAGTCGGTAGCTGGTGGACCGCGTCGGGTCGCCGAAGGTGAGGCTCACGGTTTCTGCCACGCTCTGCGGTGGGGTGATCCGGTCTTCCTGGACGGTTACTGTGAACGCGGTGGAAACGCCGGCGCGCTTATCGTCGGTCGCGGTGACAGTGATGCGCGACGTCCCCGGAGCGCCCGGCGTCACCCGCAGCGTCACCCCATCGATCTCCGCCATCGCTACCCCAGAGTTGCTCGATCCCACGGTATACGACAACGGGTCTGCGTCCGTAAAGACGCCGGTCAGGGCCGTCGAGAAGGCCTCGCCGCCCTCTACGAGCGCCTGGTCTGGAATCGCAACGACGACCTGCGGCGCGGCGTTGACGGTGAAGGTAAACACATCCTGCGTCGTGCCCCCGCGCGGATCCATCGCCGAGACGGTGATCTGCGCGCGGCCGATCGCGCCCGGGGTCACGACGAGGGTGTCCTGGTCGATCGCCAAGCCGGCAACATCCGGGGCGTCCGACTGGGCCGAAAAGGTCAGTAAATCGGTCTCCGGGTCGCTGAACACGGTGGCGAGCGCGATTCGCTCCGCCGGGCTCCCGACCAGCTGGACGCGGTCCGCGATGGCCGAGCGCACAAACGGCGGGGTGTTGTTCACGCTGCGCTTGAGGGAGATCGAGCGCGGTTCGCTGAGGCTCACGAGGCTCCCATCGGTAACGGCCACGCCGTGGAATAGGGTCGTCGTCTCGCCCGGAGCCACGCCTCGTGAGGCCAGAAAGGCATCGAGGGTGGCATGGCTGATGGAAAACGAAGGCGTCTGTTCCGTCCGAAAAAGGCCATCGACAGAGGCGAAGCTCGCTTCCCGGCTGAAGGCCCAGAGGAAGGCCGTGGGATGGCCGTCTGGATCAGGATCGGCGGTCCAGGTGACCGTCAGCGTGCCGGCGTTCGCGAGATCGACGGTCGTACCGTTCGCCGGCGCGGTGAGCACGGCCGACGGCGGAGGCTCGTTGGGGCGCAGGTAAAAGTGCCCCCGCATTTCCTCCTGGACGGCGGACTGCGCGTCGGTGCGGGTAGTGAAGATGACGCTGTAGAGCCGGCCGGCGCGGAGGGCCTCGACCTGCGAGGCAGAGAGAGTGAAACTGTTGCGCTCGGCCTCGAACACACCCCCACTGCCGCTCAGGGTGGCGGTGAGCGTACCGACCTGAATGCCATTGGCGTTCGGGTTGCCGATGTAGAGCGAGGCACCGTTGAACGGGTTCGTCAGGTCCTTGAACGATCCCGTGACGACCATCCGACTATCCGTCAGCGCGGCCGTCAGCTCGCCGGAGGACGGCGAGAAGAACGGGGGGAGGACGTTCACGCTGCGCAGGTTGGCGTCGAATCGCTCGGCGTTGCTGACAACCACCGTCACGGGCCGGCTAGTGAGAGTGAGACCGGTGACGAGGGCGTTCGTGACCTGCAGGGTGTAGACGCCGGCGTCGGCCGTCGTCGCCGCGACGCGGGAGAACACGCGACTCGTCGCGTCATCGATCGCGATGCCATCCTTGCGCCAGACATAGCGATTCTCGGCCCCCCCAATCGGTATGTCGATCGTCAGTGCCTCCCCTTCGTCGATAGAAATCGTGGTGGCCGTTCCGAAATCGGCCTGCGGGATGTACTCGAAGCCCGAGATTCCGACGTTGGGCTCGAGGTCCTCGAACGTAAACCGGTTGGTGTGCGCGCGAAGACTGGTCATCCGGTCGGCCGCGGCGGAAAAGTCTGGCAGCGCGGTCAACGCATTGAACTGGACGCGCAGGATTTCCAGATCGGGCAGGGCGGCGAGAGCGTCCGGGACGACGCCTTCGAGCTGGTTGTCCGGGATATACAGCTCGCGGAGCCGGGTCATGCCCCCGAACGCTTCGGGGATGGAGCCGGTGAAGTCGTTGGCGCCCAGAGCCAGGATTTCGAGGTTGGCAAGCTGGCCGAGGGCGTCGGGCAGGACGCCGGCGAAGGCGTTTCCGAAGAGGCGAAGGGTGACGAGCGAGGAGAGGTCGCCCAGCGCCGGCTGCAGCGGTCCGGAGAGCGCGTTGTCGTTGAGTTCGAGCACCTCGATCCGGTCAAATGTCCCGATCGCGGCCGGGAGGGAGCCCTGGAGTCCGTTATTGGGTAGAATGAGATGGGTGACGAAGCCCTCGGCATCGGTGGTGACGCCGTCCCAGGTGCCAAGCGCGGTGGAGGTGGCCCATGCGTTGTTGTTGGTCCAATCGGGGCCGTTCGTGGCGTCGTACAGAGCAAGCAAGGCGCCGCGATCGGTGTTTTGGAGGTCGTAGAAATACGCGGCGCCGGCATCGAGCGCGCCGTCGTCGTCGTGTTTCGAGGTGATGATGGCATACCGTTCACCCATCGAGACGGCCTGCCCGTACTGATCGTCTGTCTCCAGGTCGTCAGGGGCCAGCTTGGTCGTCTCCTGCCAGACGCCTTCGATCCGTTCATACAGGTACGCGGCACCGCGCCGATCGTTGTCGTTTCGCGTGGTGACGAAGACACGGTCCCCGGATACGGCCACGGCGTGGCCGTACAGGTCGCCGGCGATACCATCGCTGGCTGTCAGCCGGGCGGCTTCGACCCATCCGGCCGGCGACCAATCGAAGACATACGCCGCACCTGTACCCTCGGCGACATCGCGAGCGCCGATGGCGATTCGGTTCCCATCGATATCCACCACTTCGCCAAAGCTATCGTCCGCCGCGCGGTCGGAGGCCACGAGCCGGGCCGTTTCGACCCAGCTGTTTTCCTTGCGCTCAAAGACATAGGCGGCCCCCGTGTTCGCGGCGCCGGCGTCCACGTCCCGCGCACCAACGACGGCGCGGTCGCCGTCCATCGCCACATACCAGCCGAAACTATCCCCCTGAACCCCGTCGGCGGCGAACAGTTTTTCCGAGAGCGTCCATCCGTTGTTGCTTCGGGAATAGACATAGACGGAGCCAGAGTT
This sequence comes from Rhodothermales bacterium, assembly GCA_041738655.1. Classification (GTDB taxonomy): domain Bacteria; phylum Bacteroidota; class Rhodothermia; order Rhodothermales; family JAHQVL01; genus JAWKNW01. Next base: position 6,602 of record JBGSPJ010000149.1, read on the forward strand.
GATGCCGCGATCGTCGTCATCGAGCGCCCCGATCATCAAATAGTCGCCATTCGTGGCCACACTGGCACCAAATTTATCGCCTTCGGTAGCGTCGAACGCCGTCAGGCGCGCAGTCTGGACCCAGTTTCCGGGGCCGACGCGCTCAAACACATAGGCGGCGCCGGAAAGCTGTCCACGCGGCCGGGCTTCTGGTGCGCCTACGACAGCCACTGATCCCGAGAGGGCCACGGCGCTGCCAAAGAGGTCGCTGACAAGCGGGTCGCCGTCGAAGGGCGGACCGAAGGGGATGAGCTTATCTTCCTGGAGCCACTCGCTGCCGTCAAACTGGAAGATGTAGGCAGCGCCGGCATCGAAGCCGGCGTCATCGTCCCGGAATGCGCCAACCAACGCCGTCGTGCCGTCAATTGCTGCGGATTCACCGAGCCGGTCGCGCTCGTCCCCATCGTTGGCGCGAACTTTGATCTCCAGATATTGACTTTGCGCCGGTTGCAGCGCCCCCGTTCCGAGAATCAACCCGAACGTAAGGAGTAGGTGGGCAGGCAGGGCGTGACGGGGGGTTGAGCGGGCCAACATAGGGTACCGAACAAACGTTGCGCGCGGCGCGCGCGGGGGGTCACAGGGGGGTATTGATGTGGGCTGTCGGCGGCCTGCGCTTTTGACGAGCCGGCGCTTTTCAGGGCCGGCCGTCGAAAACGCGTTGCGCGCGACCTGCAAAATAAGACATTTTGCGACAAAAGAACATTCAACAGCGTTGCTTGATAAAAGGACCCGGCGTGCTTCTCGCCCCACCTCCTGGGGAGTAGTCCGCTACTCCCTGAGTTGACTTGATTTGGGTTCACGAGCATCGCTACCTTTTGTGTTACCGGTTCGATACCCACGACGCGGATCGCGCGCCTAGGAATCATGGTCATGAAGCGTGGCCTGTAAATCGTAAAGCCCCCCCCAGGCTGGATACGAATTTGGCGATGCGGCAGCTCGCCCCCTATAGTAGCGAACGCTCGTTTGCGGTGAATTATGGCGGTAAAGCTCATACTTTCAAATAACGCCGATCCCTCCCTGAGCGAAGAGTATGTCTTCGATCAGGAACAGATCACCATCGGACGCGACCAGGGCAATGACGTCCATATCGTGGATCCCACGCGCGTGGTGAGTAAAAGGCACGCGGAGATATACTGCTCGAGGGATGGGTTCATGATATCCGATCTCGGCAGCAAGAACTTCACCTACCTGAACAACGCCCGCATCGAATCCGGCAAAACCTATTCGATCGACAACGGCGACATCTTCCGGATCGGGGATTACGATGTGCACTTCGTGGTCATTCGGCCCGAACCGGAGCCGGCTGCCGAGGCGCCGACGGCGCTTCTGCAGGAGTTTGATCGGACTATGTTCGATAGCGGCTTCGTCAACCCATTTGCCGAAGGTGCTACCCTCCTCAGTCAGGCAATCGCCGCGCTTGTCGATGCCTACGATCGCGAAACCCCAAACCGACGGGATGATGCCCTGCGCGAGGCGTTCGCCGATGCGCTAGATGCCAATCCCCACGACGCCAAAACGCGCATCGCGGATATCCTTGCCGTCTTTAAAGACCCCGACGCCACGGACCCAACGCCGGTGGCGGTCCATACAAGTTCGAACGGCCACACCGCCACGCCGGTCCCCCGCGAAAAGGCCCTGGCGCGTCGAGGCGCTCAGGCAAAGACCTCCGACCACACCCCGCGCGTACTCGATGTCTTCTTCCATGTAATGGCGAAGCTGCTGAGCCTCCCGTGGGAGTTCCGGCACGAGTTCGTTGGTCATACGATCGCCCAGTCTGCCGAAACGGATGTACTCTTCGGCAACGACAAGGACCGACTGCGTCGATTCTTGCTGGACGATGCGATGCCGGCCGAGGAGATCGAACGCCGCCTCGCCCTGGTTGAGGAGGGGGCGGACGAGGTGGTGCTCCATCAACTGGCCATGCTGGACGGGTACAAAGCCGTTGTCCAGCAGGGTATGCACATGATGCTACGCGAGATCGACCCGAATGTCGCGATAGAGCAACTTTCGAACGAAGGCGGGCTTTACCGGGTATTCCCCAAACTCGCGCGTCTGGTCGCCTCCTGGCAACTGGAGGAGAAGTTCAGGGAATTGCGAGGAGAGGACTGGTCCGTTACGGAACGGCGCGCTTACCGCCCTTCGTTTATTCGTGCGTACCTGGCTCGGATGTCCGCCGGCGCTCGGAAGCCTCAGGCCTGATCGCGGGCTCATTCTCTTTCGCCGATCCCGGAATGGGGGGCGCCTTCTGTCGATGAAACGGAACAAAGACGCAAAACGTGCCGGCTTCCCGCCCATCCAGGTGCGCATCCTTCAAGAGGACGCGACCCCGGTAGAGCGCGTCTTCACCCTGCCGTTTCGCATCGGGCGCGACCGCGAGTGCGATATCCACCTACCGCTCAAACACGTCAGCCGAACCCACGCCGAGGTCAACTACACAAACCAGTGCTGGTGGATCCACGACCTGGAAAGTACCAACGGCGTGCATCTCAACGACAGAAAAGTCCAGCACGCCCCCATCAACGACCAGGATGTCCTCCTCCTGGGCAAGGAAGGGCCGCAGATTCAGTTCCGGTATGTCCAGCCCGACGGATTTGGCCACCATGGCGGAAGCGAGGCGTATGAATCCGCGCAGGCCGATACCGAGAGTGGGCTCAGAAAAAAGGGGGTGTACTTAGCAGTAGCCATCGTCACGCTCCTGCTTGTCGGGGTCGTGTTCGGCGGCCGGCAATCGGAGGAAAAACGGTTGCGACGGATCGAGGCCGAGCACTTGTTTCTGGACATGAAGGCAAGCGATCGCACGATCTCCGATATCCGCTTCAAAGCCGACGAGGCGGAGACCGAAAGCCGGCTGCTCGAATTAATCGAATTGGAAGCCGAGCGCCGACAAATGGCCGAACGGTACAAAGGATATATCATCGAAGTGGGTCTGTACAAAGACCTGTCGGAGGTCGAACGCCACATCTACAACGTCACTCGTTTTTTTAACGAGAGCGAGTTCGCCATGCCGGCTGAGTTCATCGCAGACGTGCAGGAGGCGATCGATGTGTACTGGCTCGAGGAAAATCGACTGCAGCTCGAACAGGCATTCGCCAGGGCGTCAAGCCTGGGGTATACCTCCTACATCGTGGATACCCTCGTGCGCAACGGGCTCCCCATCGAGTATTTCTACCTCCCCCTGACGCTCAGCCTGTTTAATAGCGATGCCCTCACAATGGCGGCCGGCGATATCCGCCGCGGTATGTGGCTCCTGGGTACCGATATGAGCGCCGCCTATGGTGTGACGGTCGGCGCGTATACGGACATGGAGCAGATCGACCCGTCCGACGGCCGACACAATTTCTACGAATCCACCGCCGCTGCCGCCCGCTTCCTGCATGACCTCTACTACGGCCCGGGGGAGCTCTCCGGGTTAGTGACCCTTGCCGGCTACCTCGACCCGGCCGGCGTCTCGATTAATGTTGGCGATACGCTTGCTTCGTCGCTCGATGCGGCGTTTTTTCAGGGGGAACTGGACGATCCAGCGCTACGCACCTACTGGGCGCTTCTAGCACGCGGTATGGAAGGTTCGGGCTCCGTGTCTTCTGGCATCAACCGCGACGTGCAACGCCAGATCGCGCGGGTCGTCGCTGCCGCCGTTATTGGTCAGGATCCTCCTCTCTTCGGCTTCAACTACCCGAACCCGCTGGCGGACTACCAGAGCCGCCTCGCGCGATAATCATCACTTAAACTCTCTTCCGCGATCGACATGTCCTGGTGGAAACACAAACGACCAACCAACATTGCGTACGGCGCATCGACGCATGTGGGACGGGTGCGTTCCGAAAATCAGGACGCATACGGGTGTTTCCCCGAAAGGGCTACCAACGGCCACGGCGATCGTCTTTTCATCGTCGCCGATGGGATGGGAGGACATGCGGGAGGAAAAGAAGCCAGTCGTATCGCGATCCGGGAAGTGCCCGGGGCGTTCTTCGACGCCAGTGGTCTATCCGCGCACGAACGACTCCGTGCCGCGTTCCAGCTCGCCAACGAGCGCATCTATGACAAGGCCCATTCTGAGGAAGGTTTTGAACGTATGGGCACAACCTGCACCGCGCTAGCGGTGATCGAAGGCGCCATCTGCATTGCGCACGTCGGGGACACCCGGGCGTACCGTATCGCCGACGAGTCCATCGAGCAGCTGACCAACGACCATACCCTCGTCGAGGAGATGCGAAGGGAGGGGGTGATCACGGCCGATGAAGCGCGCGTCCATCCGCGGCGTAATACCCTCACTCGTGCGCTTGGTGTCGAGCAGGCACTGGATGTCGATGTGTACGACGTCGGAGCCCTCGCGCCAAATGTCCGTTATGTGCTCTGCTCGGACGGCCTTGCCGGCGTCACCAACGACGAACTGAAGCAGGTCGTGCTCGCCAGCGATCCGCAGGCCGCCACGGAAAAACTGGTCGCCCTCGCCAACGAGCGGGGGGGCCACGACAATGTGACCGTTGTGATTATCCACGTGACGTGACACGCCGGCCGCCACACGCGGAGCATCGCCTGGCGGCCGGGTTTGCCCACACCGACTGCGCTACTCTGCCCCCGAAGGGTCGGCGCTCGTACGCATGCACGACGATCAATCGATCATAGGAACCGTTATCGACGGGTACCGCATTCTCGAGATCATCGGGAGAGGGGGGATGGGGATTGTCTACCGGGCGGAGGATGTCGCGCTTTCGCGCATCGTTGCCCTGAAGATGATCGCGCCGGACATGGCCGGCAACGAGACGTTCCTCAAACGATTCCGCGCCGAAGCTCGCGCCCTGGCTCGCGTCGACAGCCCGTACATCGTCGGCATCCACGCGATGCGTCACTCCGATCAACGGTTTTTTATCGTGATGGAGTATGTCGAGGGTGGGACGCTCTTCGAAGAGATCGCCCGCGGGCCCATGCCCCCCGAGACGGCCGCGCCCATTCTCCGGCAAATGCTCCTTGCGTTTTCAAACGCCCACAGCGTCGGCGTCATCCATCGCGACATTAAGCCTCGCAATATCATGCTGACGCCGGCTGGCCGCGTCAAGGTGACGGACTTCGGCCTGGCCAAGCTCCGTCGCGAGGACGACGCGACCACCGCTACGCAGGGCGGTATGGCCGGTACGCTTCGCTATATGTCGCCGGAGCAGGTGCGTAACGAGCCTGTCGACTACCGGAGCGACCTCTACGCGCTGGGCATGACGCTCTACGAAATGCTCGCCGGCGTGCTGCCCTATAACCCGGACGAGGGCGCCTACGCCATCCTGAAGCGCATCGTCGAAGAACCCGTCCCGCCCCCGACGGAATTCCACCCGGACATCCCGGAGGGCTGGGTGCGGATCGTCGAAAAAGCCATCGCCAAAAACCCGGCCGATCGCTTTCAGACGGCTGAGGAAATGCTGGAGGCTGTGGATATCCTGATGGACGAATCCGCGCCGGCCCCTCCACCGGTATTTACCGCGCTCCCTTCGACCGCGCCCGACGCGGATCCGTCCAGGCCGTCGCCGTCTCTTCACCAATCTCCCAAACAATATCCGCGGCACGTCCCCGAGCATCCAGCCCCGCAACTGCTCTCCAGAGAGGCCGCCGAGGCTCGCGCCAGCCTTTTTGCCTCGCAGGAAGGCGCGCGCGCCGCCGCGCCACCGCCCCGCCCCGCC
>JBGSPJ010000564.1:0-2213 GCA_041738655.1 Rhodothermales bacterium
GTTGCCCTCGTGCCAGCTCACAAAGGCGAGCGAGGCGCCGTCGGGCGACCACCGGGGAGTGCTCAGAAAGCGCCCGCCCATCTCCGTCCGCTGGAAGGCATTGGCGCCCTCGGCGTCGGCGATCCAGATTTCGGGTGCACCCGATTGATTGGAGACATACGCAATCCGGCTCCCATCCGGCGAGATGGCGGGGTCCGAGTCCCAGCGCGTCGAAATGATCAGCGGCTGGGGAGGGCTCGACCGATTCAACTTCCAGATATTGGCGTAGGCGGTGCGGCGTTCGAACGCGAGGGTCGAACCGCTCTCGTCGGTGGAAGGGTGGCGCACGATGGCATTGTCGCCGGCCGTGGCCACCCACTCCGGGCCTCCGCCCAGCAGGCCGATCCGCCAGAGATTGGAGTTTCCTCCGCGAAGGGACCCATACAGGACGTGCCGGCCGCCGGGCTCCCAGTGGATGCCGGTGATTTGGGTGTAGTCGTGCGTAAGCTGCGTCGGCTCGCCGCCATCGAGCGGGATCGTGTAGATATCCTGGATGGGGGGGGAGATGGCGCGGACGAAGGCGAGCCGGCTATGGTCCGGCGAGAACGTGGGCGACGTGTCCCCGAAAAAATGCTCCGGCGGCCTTGTGACCTCGCGCACGGCAAGGGTCTCGATCGAGAGCACATAGATCCGGTAACCACTGTAAGAAGCATGTTGCGCCGAAAATGCGAGAGCGTCACCCGATGGCGACCAGACCAGCCCCTGAACGTTTCGGTCTGCGAAGGTGGCGATTTCTCGCTCGCCTCCGCCCAGGGAGGGCACGAGGTAAATGGCGCTGGAGCCGTTGTTCTGGCGGACAAACGCGATCTGTCGCCCGTCTGGTGCCCAGGTCGGGTCGGACTCTTTTCCCGGTACTTCGGTGAGACGGAGCAGGGCGTCTCCGCCGGCCTGCTTGATATACAGATCGAATGCCTCGCCGACCCCTTCATTCCACGCGAACACCACGGACTCACCGTCCGGCGATAGCGCGGGGTCGACCTCCTCGCCCGGCAGGCTGGTGAAGGGCACTACCTGGGGCTGCGAGGGCGGCGTATTAAGCACGAAGTGATAGAATAGGAGCGCCGGCACGATGAACCCTCCGCCGATAAGCACCCATGCCCAGGGCTGTAGACGCCGACGCGCCGGCGCGGTGGTAGGGAGAATCAAGGGGGGGCCCCACGGCACGGGATCGTCGGCCGTTTCATCAAAATCGACCGCCGGCAGGAGCCGATAGCCGGATTTGCGGATGGTTTCGATGTACTTCGGTTCACTCGCCGGATCCCCCAATATCTTCCGCAGCTCGGAAATACACCGGGCCAGCACATCGTCCGTCACCACCATGTTCGACCAGACCCGCTCCATGAATTCATCACGGGTGACGACCTGGCCGCGCGCTTGTGCCAGACATATCAGCACTTCCATCACCCGTGGTTCGACACGTACAGGCGCATCGGGACCTATCAGTTCATTGAGCGATGGCTGCGCGCGCCACTCGCCGAATCGAAAAGGAGCCGTTCGGGACGCACGCGGATCGAGAGCGGACTCGATGCGCGCGGCATCGTCGGGCCCGATGCTGGAATCGGTCTCGGCCATGCACGGTACGGGCTGTTTGGGGGATGGGGACAGGCTTGGGCCCGGAGAACGGCGTTCGGGCCGGGTAGGACGCTCGGATAGGGAGCGGGACAGTGCTAGGTAATTACAGTGCCAGGTAGTTAAAGAGGGAACGATGTCGTGAGCTCCCGTTGATGACGCCGATAACAGGTAAGACTTAGGGAGCACTTTGTTTCCAGAGGAGTCTGGTCGTGTCGGCGGACTTCTGTCGTCTGAGCGTCGCGCAACGACCTGTTCGTATCTCCCCTGATCGGTATCTGTTCGACCCGCACCAGGTAAATTCATGATCGTGTTCTACCGTCCATTTCTCGCTATCCTTCTCGTTAGTTTATTTTTCCCCTTTCGCCTCCATGCGCAGCATCACGAGCACACCCACGGACATACGCCGGCCGATTCCATAACCGTCGTAGACGTCCATGCCGGGCATGAGATGCCCGTTGCTGGCGATCCTGCGAGCGATGAACACGCGGCGCACGCCGGCTCGATGAGCGCCTTGATGGCCACGCAGCCGATGGCGCGGGACGGCTCGGGAACGAGTTGGCATCCCGATGCGGCGCCGGTGGAAGGGCTCCATGGGTCGATGC
>JBGSPJ010000263.1:0-1569 GCA_041738655.1 Rhodothermales bacterium
GTCGGGCCAGCGACTGGATCGCCTCGCTCTCCGACTCCGCCCAGCAGGCCACCCACGCCCTCCAGCACGCGGCTCGCGAAGCATCTCACGCCGTTGCCCGGCGGGTGCCCGATCGGCTCTCCCTTCGGGAAGGGGTCCAAAAGGCCGTCCAGGCCTTCTTCGGGGTCGTGGCGTTCAAGAAGATCTCGGATTGGATCAAGGAACGCTATTGATGGGTTTGCTGGCGGTCGCGGGGATCCGCCCCGCCGTAATCCACTTAGACTGCCGGCCATCAGGCGCCACCATCGCGCCGCCCCGGCCGGGGAGCAGGGCTGAACGTTGAGTATTCTGGCCATAGGAACCGTCGCATTCGACTCCATCGAAACCCCGTTCGGCTCCGCCGATCGCGTCCTCGGCGGAAGCGCCACCTACATCACCCTCGCCGCCCGGTTCTTCTGCGAGCCGGTTCGCCTGGTCGGGGTCGTTGGGGCGGACTTCCCGGTGCCGTACATCGACTCGCTTCGGGCGCGCGGGATCGACCTGGATGGCCTCGAGATCGACCCCTCCGGCGCTACCTTCGCGTGGGCCGGCAGGTATCACGCGGACATGAACGGCCGCGACACGCTCGCTACCCACCTCAACGTCCTCCAAACCTTCTCCCCGACGTTACCGGCGCGCTTCCGGGACAGCCGCATCGTCTGCCTCGGAAATCTCGACCCGACGATCCAGATGCGGGTGCTCGACCAGATGGATGAGCCGGACCTGGTCATCTGCGACACGATGAACTTCTGGATCGATCATACGCCGGATGCCCTCCAGGCGCTTCTCGGGCGGATCGACTGCCTGATGATCAACGACGAGGAAGCCCGCCAGCTCGCCGGCGAATCCAACCTGCTGCTTGCCGCCCGCGCCATCATGGCGAAGGGCCCCCGGATCCTCGTCATCAAAAAAGGCGAACACGGGGCCATCGTGCTGGACGAGGAGTCGGTCTTCGCGTTCCCGGCGTTCCCCCTCGAACGGATTCAGGATCCCACCGGGGCCGGCGATACGTTCATGGGCGGTTTTGCCGGCTACCTCACGCGCGAAAGGAGCTTCTCCAGCGAAAGCATCCGCCGCGCGATCCTCTATGGCAGCGCCCTCGCCTCGTTCACCGTCGAACGCTTCGGGCCCGAACGCCTTCTGCATCTACAACCCGACGAGATCAACGAACGTGTGGCCGCCTATCGGCGCATCACCCACCTGCCGGACGTCCAACCACTCGCTGCGATGAACGGATCACAGCACCGATAACAACGACCGGGCGCTCGCGATCCACGTGCCTTCAATCACGCCCTGATCCACCCCCAGGATTGCCGATACGGCCCGGACATCCGCTCGGCCCCACCGCGCGACCTGCTCCACCGAGGTGTAGCCAAGGTCGTGCAAGGCATGCTGAAGCCGGGTGTCGAGCCCCGGAATCTCGGACAGGGGATGAACGGCGGCCGACGCCGAGCGCGACCCCTCGATGTAAAAGGAGAGCGGCCGAAACTCGGGCATCGAATCCCCGGAGATCGGGATCGGCCGGCTGAACGACGCCGTCGCGGCCGTGGC
>JBGSPJ010000294.1:0-8181 GCA_041738655.1 Rhodothermales bacterium
CCGCAGGACGAGATCGGCAATTCGCCCTCCCAGCCGGCGGCGCTGAATGTCGGGCCGTATCAGGGGCAAATGATTCACGGGGAAGTTACCCATGGCGGCATCAAACGCGTGTTTGTCGAACAGGTGGATGGCCAGTATCAGGGCGCCCTGTTCCGGTTTACGCAGGGATTGGAGGCCGGCGTAAACCGGCTCGCCTGGGGGCCGGATGGGAAGCTGTACATCGGCGGCGTGGGCAACCCGGGGAACTGGGGGCACGCCGGCAAAAACATGTACGGCCTCCAGCGGATGACGTTCACCGGTGCGCCCGTGTTCGAGATGCTTGCCGTTCGGATGGCCGCCGATGGTTTCGAGATCGAGTTCACCGAACCCCTCGCCGCCGGCGTGGGCGAGGGGGCGTCCGACTACGGTGTCCGCCAGTGGCGCTACCAGCCGACGGCCAACTACGGCGGTCCCAAGCTCGACGAAAAAGACCTCGCGGTGACATCAATCGTCGTTTCAGCGGACCGGAAGAAGGCGCGGCTGACGGTGGACGGCATGCAGGCCGGCCGTCTCGTTTACATCCGCCTCAACGACGCCACGATGCGGAGCGAAGCCGGCCGGACGTTGTGGTCGACGGAGGCATGGTATACCCTCAACCGAATTCCATCGCGGTGACCCCGTAACCCGGGTATCGAGGCGAATCACATCGCCCCCAACGCCGCGCACAACATGGCATCCCCCCACATCCTCCCCCGTTTCCCCAATCGACACGAACCGCTCACCGAGCTTAAACACCACCTTTGCCCCGAGCTGCGCAAACGGCATCCGGGTAGAGGCGGAGGAGGCGGAAGCAGGTGTCGGACCCGAAGGCGATCTTCCCCGGGAAACGCATCGTGTCGTACCACCCGCCGACGCGTTCCTCGATGTTTTCCTCCGGGGAGAGGTAATCCGCAAATGCCCCCGATTCGGCAGCCAGCCCATCGAGTAGACGGGTGTTGACGTCGTACCCGACGCCGAACGTGAACACGCTCACCTCCCGGCCATTGGCGGTGCTGGCGTTTTTGCGGATCGCTTCCTCGTCCGTTTCGCCGGTGGATGGCAGGCCGTCGGTCAGGAATACGATCACACCGCGCCGGCTGTCGTCCAGCTGCCCGAGCGCCGTCTTCAGCGCTTCGTCGATGTTGGTGCCGCCGCGGGCCTCGAGCTGGTCGATAAAAAACAGCGCGTCTTCTTTGGCCGAAGCCGGCGAAAGCGTCTCGCGGAACGGGTCGACATCCGAGCTGAAGGCGACGATCCCGAAGCGATCCTGCGCGCCGAGGCGCTGGACGCAGTAGCGGAGCGCATCGCGGGCCTGGGTCATTTTGTCGCCGGCCATGCTGCCCGAGGTGTCCAGCACAAACACGATGTCGCGCGGTTGGATGGTCTCCGCCCCGCGCTCGGCGTTGGGCGACAGCATCAGCATGAAATAGCCGGCTCTGTCGCTGTACGGGCGATGAGATAACAGCGTGGCACCGACTTCCGCGTTGTCGCGGGTCACGTAGAGCACAAAATCGCGTCCGTCGCGGTCGCCTTCATGGTCGTAGCGGACGACCGCGTGCCGGCTGTTCCGGCGCTCGGTCTGGACGGTGTGCGACGGCGAATACACGGCCCCGACGCCCTTATCGCTCCGGATCGTGGCCGTAAGGATGGTGTGGGTGGTCCGGGGCTCGCGGTCCGGACGTTCGCGGGTATCCATCCGATCCTCCCGATGCGGCATAGGCCGTGGCATTGGAATCACGCCGGGTCCGCGTGAACCCAGCATGCCCTGGAAGGGATAGGTGAAGGCGACCGTGGCGCCATCCGCCGGCAGGGTGGCATCATACCGGAGCGTAATCGTGCGGGATTGTCCGGGTGGGATGGGGAAGATGTTTGCACGGAACGTGCGGTGATCCACCATCTCCAGCAAGGCCGGGTCGATATTTTTGCGGACGATGGCTTCATAGATCGCCCGAGCTTCGTCGGCCGCGAGGAGCTCGCCGGCCACCTCCTTCCCGTCGATCTCCATGCTAAACCGCGATACCTGCGCGTCTTTCGGGAGGGGAAAAAGGAACGTGCCCTCGATCTGGGCGCGCGAATCATTCGTGAACGTGTGGCTGACCGTTACGACGGCCACCTGCTCGTCGATGGCGGCGTCGACGGTATGTTCTGTCAGGGAGATCGGGGAGAAGTGGTAGTCGGGGCCCACGATGAGGCCCTGCGCGAAGCCGGCGTGGGCGATGAGGAATAGAAGCAGGAGTGCGATCGTGCGAAGTGCCATGGCGGTCTTTACGGTAATGAGGCGGAAACAGGAGATGTGGATCGCGGGGTCGTTCGGATAACGGCGATGAATTTCGATTATTGCCCTATGACACAATGTTGTCACCCTGCCTTTTTATCTTACCGCTACCTGACCCTGAGAACGGGTTTCATCCAACAGAACCGGACACGCTCATGCTGAATGCTCAGAACCCTCGCCCGGCCATTGGCCGTCTCTTCCCGGTCCCTGCGGTTTCCTCGGTACATCACCTGCTCCAGGAGCCGGCGTTGTTTTACCATCCGCCGTACGAGACGGGGGCGGAGGACGATCTCGCCTACCAGTTGGTGGCGACGCTCGCGGAAAAAGCTGGCCTGCAATACAAGGTCCGGATGGGGACGTCGTATGCCTCATTCGAGGTGACGTTTCTGGTAGAGCATGGCCGTCAGCGGGTGGGCATCCAGGTGACGCGGGCCTCCGAAGACGCGGTAGCCGCGGCTTTTTATGATACGTTGCTGGTCGATGCCGGCCTGGTCGACATCCTGTACCGGATCGACGAGGCTGATCTCCAGAGCCGGCTGTTCGATAGCCTGTGCCTCATCGCGCGTTGGAACCCGGGGCTGTTCAGCGATCGCGGGCTGGCGAAGATCGAGGCCCAGGCCTCGCCGGCCGCCCGGGTGTTTTACCCGACACCGGGGCAGGAGAGCGGCCCCATCGCCCTGATCCTTCCTCCGGAAGAGGATGGATGGATGGGCGAGGCGTTCATCTGGCCGTGTGATGAGGCCGGAGTCCGGCTGACCGTCCGTCGCATGAGCCGCTACCACCCCGCCGGCTGGATGCGGGAAGTGGACGAAGCGCTAGCCCATTTTGGCATCACGGTTGATCAACTCCGCGGCCAGTGGGCGAAGTCGGCGTGACTTTATCCGTGACCGTTTCGCGTTTCACGTTTTTCCGTTGCACGTTTCGTGTTTCGGTACGTGCATAACGTGCAACGTGTAACGTGTAACGTTGCTTAATATCTAGGACCTTTCTGCCGATACACCCCTTAGCCAGGCTCAAGCCCCCCTGAGCCTGGCGCTTTTTTACCCACACCCCCCGAGTCGTCCGGACTCCTCCCGCGCTTTCCCCGCGCCGCGATCCCACACCGTGCGGCCGCCTGGTTGAACAGAGCGCGTGGCCCCGACCATCAACCACGATGGGGTTCTGACCGTCATGATTATCCGCGTCGTTCTGTTTCTCCTGTTTCTTTCCGCCACTCCCGCTTACGCTCAGCTTTCGGTCCACGGCCGGCTCACGGACGACCGCACCGTTCGCCCGGGTGAACGCTACGCCGGCTCATTCCTGGTGCGCAACGATTCGAACATCCCGCGCGACGTCCAGGTGCTTCAGCACGATTATCGGCTCGAGGGTGACTCCCTGGCTACCCTGAAGCCGCCGGCCACGCACCGCCGAAGCAACGCCGGCTGGGTCGTCGTTTCGCCCTCGCGGTTCTCCGTCGCGCCCGGCGAGGCGCAGCGGGTCGATTATGAAATCAAAGTACCCGGTCAAGTCAAGGGCGAAACGCCCGTCGGCTCCTTCCGAAGCCTCATTTCCGTGGCCGACCTCTCCGACGATTCGGCGCATGGGGCCTTTCGGTTTATCTCGGATGCCGTGGCCTCGCCGGCGTTGCACGACCTACGGCAGAGCATCCAGGTGGCCACCCACATCGAAGGCACCGGCCACGCCGACCTGATGTTTCGGGGAGTCGATGTCCACGATGACCACGGGGCGCGCATGCTCACGGCGGATATGGAAAACACGGGTGATGTACTTATCGAGCCCTCGATCTCGGTGGAGCTCTATACTCCCGCCGGCGAACTCGTCGAGCGCCATCAGGCCGGCTCGATCCGGCTCTACCCGGGCGATTCGCTCCGACACCGCCTCCCACTCGATACGCTCAATGCCGGTAGCTACGAAGCCCTCATCGTGGTGGATGCCGGAGGCGACAACATCTTCGGGGCTCAGTACACCCTCAACGTGACCACCTGGTGATCGAAATGAAAGGTGTCGCGTTCAAACCGGTGCCCACCATCTGGATCCACGTGGCCTTTCTGACCCTTTGCGGGTGGCTGGCTTTCGGAGGTTGAGACCGGCCAGAGGGTCACCCGCATAGGGGGATAATCGGACGCGTACAGACGCGCACGCCACGCCGGCTGGTGACTTCTGATCCGTCGGGGTAGTGGATGGTGGTCGTGACCGTAAATGCGTCATCGCCGGCCCGCGTAAACCAGACCGTGGCGTTGCTGATCGGCAAACAAGACTGTTGGCTCCCGGGGCACACCTGGCCCCAGCCGGCGCTGGTTTCGGCCGAGCTACCGTCGTCGTCTGAATCGATCGTCCAGGTCTGACCGCTTTCCGGCTCGTTGACACCGTAAATGACGAGGCGCGTGAAGTCCAGCGACGGGCCATCGCCGTACGTGACGCTTTCAAGATTCGCACAACTCTGTTCTCGAGCGGTCAACACCAGATCCAGCGCCGGCCCGTCCCACGGCGCACACGTCGCCGACGCGTAGGCAAACAGCGCCTCTTCGGTTTCCTCTTCGCTGTCGATCACGCGACAGCCGGTGGAGCTCAGGGTAACGATGATCAGGAGGGCAAGGGAAGAGAGTCGGCGCATGGGGTATTCGGTTTTTGTGGAGATGTCTCCACCTTTAGACCGCCTACACCCTCCGTTTATTCCTCTCAATCGTTATGCGCCGACGCCCGCCCAAGCATCCCGGCCACATCGATGCCGGTGGAGGCTTTGAGGCTTTCGAGCAGGGCCGGCGTGGCGCCGGCGATCTGACTGAACACCGCCGGGACGCCTCCACCCCCGGTGCCGTTGTCGACTACCGTGAGCTTGTCGATCTTCAGGTTGTCGACCGTCTGCACCACCTGTTTCAGGATGTCGGGCAACATCTGGATGAGGAACAGCCGCTCGGCGTTCGGGCCGGCCTGGTTCCAGAGTTCGAGCTTCCGGCGGAGCACTTCTACTTCGGCCTGGCCGTCTTCAAAGATGCGGGCGGCGTTGCCCTTCGCGATTTCTTCCTTGGCCCGGCGCTCGCCTTCGGCGGCGGCGATCACGGTGGATCGCTGACGTTTTTCGGCCAGAGTGATTTCCTGTTCGGCCAGTTCCTGTTCGGCGCGGGCCTGGGCGACCTTCGCGGCGATGCCGACCTTGGCCTCCTCGGCCTCGGCGTTCGCGGCGAGCTGGGCGCGAACGACGCGTACTTTGTTTTCGGCTTCGGCGATCGACTGATTGGCTTTGGCCTCGGCCAGCTTCGCCTGCTCGTTCTGCTGGGCTTCGGTGATCTCGGCGGTGGCGATGATCTGGGCGGTGCGTTGCCGGCCAATGGCCTTGAGGTAGCCCCGTTCGTCCTCGACACTCTGGATCTTGAGTGTATCCAGTTGAAGCCCGAGCGCGTTCATGTCCTGATCCGCTTCGTCCACCAGCTGTTTGGCGAACTTGAGCCGGTCCTCATTCACCTCCTCGGGCGTCAGGAGCGCGAGTACGCCGCGCAGGTTGCCCTCAAGGGTTTCCTTGGCGATCGCCTGAACGTCGTCCAGGTGTTTGCCGAGCAGACGCTCCACCGCGTTGTTGATTTCTGGCTCCGTGGAGGCAATCTTGATGTTGGCGATGGCGCGGACCGTCAGTGGGATGCCCCCCTTTGAGTAGGCGTTTGACACCATCAGGTCGATCGGGATCGTCGTGAGCATGAGGTGATCCACCCGCTCGATGATCGGGATGCGGAAGGCGCGTCCGCCGCGGATGAGGCGGTAGCCGAGCGTCGTACCGTCGGGCAGCACCCGCCGCTTGCCGCTGAAGATCAGGATTTCGTTGGGCTGACAGATTTTCAGGTTGGCGCGGATGACGCCGATGACCGTGAGGATGGCCAGAACGATGACGCCGGCAACGATGAGTTCGAACATAGCGGTTGTTGAAGATGCGCGGAGGCGGCCCCGCGTGGGTTCAGGTAGGTTTAACGACTTCCACGGTGACGCCGTCGCGGGAAACGACGACAACTTCATCGCCGGGGTCGAAGGATTCGGAGGATTCCGCGTCGAGGGAGCGGGCCGGCAGGCGCAGTTCGCTGCCTTTGACGATCACACTGATTTTACCGCGTTCATCCCCGGAGAAGGGGATCAGCACCCGACCGGTCAGCCCCGTCAGGTCGTTCGAGGTGATTTCGCTCGAAATCCGGGCATGGCCGATTCGCTGGATCGCGTAATTCCCTCCGAACCCCACCAGCAGGCCGAGTGCGGTGGCCGTAATGACCGTCAGCGTTTCGCCCGAGCCCGTCCAGGAGAGTAGGGTGCCCGTGAGTCCAAAAAAAGCCAGAAAGAAAAAGAGGGTGCGGAGCGAGAGGAGATCGACAAAACCACCGGAGCCGGCGTCCGTGTCGTGCGAGGCGCCGGCGCCGAGGTCGCCCTGTACATCGCCCGACACGTCGGCGTGGTGGTCCATCTCCCCGCCGAATATGGAGAGCAGAACGAAGAAGCCGCCCACAATCAGGCTGATGAGATATACCGTGTCCATTGGCGCATCTGAATGGATGTCGATGGGGATACGGCTCCAGTATAGGGAGCGTTGCACCCGCCGGCAAGTTCGTTCCTGACGAATGATCCTTCGACACCCGGGTCGACCGGTCAGCCCACTAAAAAGCCCGCCCCTGCCGAAGCAAGAGCGGGCTCTGTGGGTCAGTATTGAGCGGTGAGATCAGGCCGTTACCGGCGTCACGGCGGCGGTGTCCTCTTCGCCCGTGCGAATCCGGTAGATTTTTTCGACCGGGAGGACAAAGATCTTGCCGTCGCCCACGTCGCCGGTGCGGCTGGCCGAGAGGATCGCCTGGACGGTCCGATCGACAAACGGCTCGGAGACGCCGATATCGAGTGCGACTTTTTCGGTCAGTTCTTTCTTGACCGTCGTGCCGCGATAGGTCTCGACCAGTTCCGTCTCGCCGCCGTGGCCGTGCACACGTGTCACCGTGATGCCGTGGACTTCGGCCTGGTAGAGGGCCTTCAGCACGTCGTTTAATTTCTCGGGGCGGATGATCGCTTTAATGAGTTTCATGGCTGTTTCTGGAATGTGGTGGCGGGGATCAGGCGCCGGCTACGCGAGCCGGTTTGACGTGCACTCCCTGGGAAGCGCCGTCTCCATTCATCTCTTCGTCGAGCAGCAGCACCGTGCCGTCGCCGTTGGCATACGCCTCTTCGCCGTGGTAGGCGAGGTCGAGGCCGATGCCTTCTTCCTTCGCCGTCGCGCGAACCTCCATGAAGAGACCGAGCACCTTCAGGATGATGAAGGTGACGCCTCCGCTGTACAGCAGCACGGCCACGATCGAGCCGAGCTGGATGATAAACTGGGTGGGATTGCCAAACAGGAGGCCGTCGGCGATGCCGTTGAGGGACTGCTGGGCGAAGACGCCCGTGAGCAGGGCGCCCGTGAGGCCGCCAACGCCGTGGGCCGCGAACACATCGAGCGAGTCGTCCAGCCGGGTCCGCGAGCGCCACAGGATCAGGTAATAACTCGGGAAGGCCGCGATCGCGCCGAGAAGGAGCGCGAACATCGGGGAGATGAAGCCGGCGGCCGGCGTGATGGCGACGAGGCCAACGACAATCGCCGTGGCAAGCCCGACGGCCGTCACCTTGCCGTTTCGCAGGTAATCCAGCAACGCCCAGACCACCGCTGTAGCGGCCGGCGCGAGCATCGTGTTCACAAAGGCGAGCGCCGCGATGCCGTTGGAGGCCAGTGCGCTGCCGCCGTTGAAGCCAAACCAGCCGAACCAGAGCAGGCCGGTGCCGAGCTAGCTGATTGGAGGTCCCATGTCGTCTCGCATTCTCATCGCCCTGCTGGTTCCGGCGCTCGCCCTTCCCTCGGTCTCCCTGGCCCAGGAACCGGCGATCAAGCTGTC
>JBGSPJ010000295.1:0-6232 GCA_041738655.1 Rhodothermales bacterium
CGCTCGAACAGGCGATCCGCGGTCTGCTCGACGACCCCACGCGAGCCGAGCGTATCGCGCGCGCCGGCCGGGCGTCCGCCGAGGCGCGGTTTACAATCGACCGCACCGTTCAAGATATCAACGATCAGATTACACACGTGCTTGGTGATTCTTATGGCGCTACAACGCATAAAACAGCCGCTCCTCCGATTCAAGTTTGAGGTGCGATCCCTGCTGGCCCGCGAACCGGGCTTGCGGCTGTTCTACCAGCCGTTTATCTGGTGGGCGCAGAAAAAGGCTGTCGGCCACATCGACCCGGCCGAGTGCACCGTCGCGGCGGACACGCAGTTCGTCATCGACGGCTTCCAGGGATCGGGCAACAGCTTTGCGACTGTAGCTTTTAAACGAAGCCAGGAGCGTCCGCTGCGGCTGGCGCACCACCTGCACTCGCCGACGCAGATCGTCCAGGCCGCGAAGGCCGGCAAGCCGGTACTCGTCACCATCCGCGAACCCCGGGGCGCCGCCATCTCGCTCGTTACCCGATGGCCCTACGTCTCCCTCCGGCAGGCCGTGCGTGGGTATATCCTGTTTTATGAAAAAGTCCTGCCCGTGGCCTCTGCCTGCGTGATCAGTCCGTTCGAGATGACCACCAACCACCTCGACCAGGTATTCGAAACCGTGAATGCCCGCTATGGCACCGATTTCGGGATCTTCTACCACACCGAGGCCAACATGAACGCCCTGCGGGATCCCGAAAAGCTCGACTCCGCCGGCGAGCGCCGGCGCAAGGAGATGAAGGCCGCCATGCAGGCCGAGCTGAAGAAGCCCGAGTATGCGGCCCTGCTCCAGCGGGCCGAAGACGTGTACCGGAAGATGTCCGCCTACGGCCTCGCCCTTCGCGAGCCCCACCCGTCGGACCAGAAGGCAGGTGCCTGATCGGATGCGCAACAGCTATTTTGTGTGCCTCGGGCAGGGGAAGCCTCCCGTCGCCTGGGATCCGTTCGACCGCACCCGGCAGATCAACCTCCATACGGACTACTTCGGCCGCGCGATGATCGCCTTTGAGGCGGCGCTGGCGGAAGGGGGGTACCAGGTGTATCTGACGTGGGATCTGGACGAACTGCCGGCCTATGGCGACCGCGTCATCGCGGTGCTCCTCGGGGACGAATGGTGCCGCGTACCGGCGTACGCGAACCGCGTCCGCCAGGTGTTTAAGTGTTACGGTTACGGGCCCGAGTTGGGCTTCGAGTTCTTCAACCGGCCGACCTATCAGCGCGTCCTGACCCTTTTTCAATTCGTCCAGGCATGGATCCCGTACGTGCCCGGGCGGCTCCGGGCGATGTCGGGATCGGGCGGCCGATCGCTGGCGGACCGCATCCTGCCCATCCCGCTTGGGTACGCGAACCAGATCGAGCTGCCCGTCAAACCGCTCGCCGAGCGCCAGTTCGACCTCTCGTTTGCCGGCAGCGTCGTGCACAAGCCGTACCCCGTCTGGTCGCCCAAACGGTGGTTTCAGACACCCAAAAGCAACGCCCGGCGGGCCATGATCGGCGCCCTCCAGCGGTTGGTGGCCACCCGGCCCGAGTGGGCGATCGATCTGAAGATTACAGAGAGCTACAAGGCGATCCGGACGGCCGATCCGAACGAATATTCCACCCGGATGATGGATACCCGCATCTGCCTCGCCCCGCGGGGCACCTCGATCGAGACCTTTCGGTTCTTCGAGGGGATGCGGTACGGCTGCATCGTTATCACCGAACGCCAGCCGTCGCGCTGGTTCTACGACGGGGCGCCGGCCGTGATCGTCGATGACTGGAGCCGGCTCGAGGAGGTGCTGGAAGGGCTTCTCGGCGACCCCCGTCGGATGGAGGCGCTCCACGAGGCCTCACTCCGGTGGTGGCGGGAGGTCTGCTCGCCCGAGGCGTTGGGACACTACATGGCGGCGCGTTTGCAGGGTTCGACCTCACCCACGAAGTAGCCCGACCGCCCTATGCGGATGCGCCATCCCACCCCGGCCGGCGCGGCCTGGTTGGTGTATCCTGGTGTCGTTCGCGAGAACCGCGTCCGAAGTGGCACCCCGTGAAGCCCGCGTGGAGGCGTTTCGTTTTTACCCGCAGGTGCACAGTTTCGTGACACTCTCGGGGCAGAAATGGTATCGTTTGTTTCTCCCTTCGTAAACGCTTTTCGCTATCATGATGGTCAAATCTTGCGTCAATCCCCCGGGCGCGAGAACGGGCTTCATCTTTGTGTATTGACCCTGGTGAAAGCCAGCCGGCGCGCCGCTCCTCTCGTCCCGCCACCTACGGCCGCGTCTGCCTTCCTCCCGAATGCTTCGGGTTGCGCTTTCCGTGCTCCTGGTCGATACGGGTTTTGATGCCCTGCCGGCGGCTGATGCCGGCCGTTCACCTACTCCGGTCATGGAATGATTCAGGGTGCCCACTGCATCCAGAAGTACCCGCGTCTACTCCCGGGGTCGTATTTGACCCTGGCGACGTCGGCGTTTTTACCGGGGTGGAAGGAAAGCGAGATATCCTGTAAATGCGGGTCAGGCGACCCGATCTGGAAATAGCGCGCGTCCACCGGGATGCGCTCACCGTCTACTCGACTGCCGTAGTATCCATGCAAGCAACACGTACTCCGATCCGCCCTTCCAATCACAAAGGCGGCCTTCTCCTGAGCCTCATCCTGATCGTCCTGCCGCTGACCGGCGCGATTCACGATACGCCGGTGATGCCCGGGCATCTGGCGGCAACCGTGCGCATGGCGCCCGTGGCCGTCGACGACGCCTATGATGTTGTCGAAGGCACCACCTTCGCCTCCGCGGCGCCCGGTGTACTCGGCAACGACACCGGAGCGACTTCGGCATCGCTGGTGAGCGGTCCGACGCATGGCACGCTCCAGCTCAATCCCGACGGCTCGTTTACGTATACGCACAACGGCCTGAATACCACGCCGGATTCGTTTACGTACCAGGCGTCGGACGGGGTGGATACGGATGTCGCCACGGTGTCGCTCAGCATCACCAGCATCAATTTCGGCGTGTCGGCGCTGGCGAATCACGCGACGAGCAAGCCAACGTCGATTCAGTTTGGTCCGGATAGCCTCCTGTATGTGCAGCAGAAAGTCGGGCAGACGCGCATCATGAAGGTCGTTCGCGACTCGGCGAACGCCTACCGGGCGGTGACCCAGGAAGTCGTTACGCTGGTGCGTAACGTCCCCAACTATAACGACGACGGCACGGCGCGGCCGACCGAGACGAGCCGCCAGTCCGCCGGCCTGGTCGTGACGGGTACGGCGTCCAACCCGATCGTTTACGTATCCTCAAGCGACCCTCTCGTTGGCGGCAACCTCGGCGCGGATGATACCAACCTCGACACAAACTCTGGCGTCATTTCCAGGCTTTCGTGGATCGGTTCCAGCCGGACGGACCCCGCCGGCTTCTGGGAGCGTGTCGATATCGTGCGCGGCCTGCCCCGCTCAGAGGAGAACCACGCCGTTTTTGGCCTCGCCCTTAGCGTGACCGGAGACACCCTGTTTGCGACGATCGGTGGCTTCACGAATGCCGGCGCGCCGTCGAATAACTTTGCGTTTATCACCGAGTATGCGTTCTCTGGCTCGATTGTCGGGATCGACCTGCCGGTCATCAACGCGATGCCGACACTGACCGACTCCCGCGGTGCCAAGTACAAATACGACATGCCCACGCTGGACGACCCGACGCGCGCCAACGTCAACGGCATAACCGATCCGAATACCGTCGGGTACGACGGCATCGACGTGGGCGACCCCTGGGGCGGCAACGACGGCCTGAACCAGGCGAAAATCGTCCCGGGCGAGCCCGTCTTCCTGCATGCAACCGGCTTCCGCAACCCGTATGATGTGATCGTCACCCGCTCGCCGGGCCGCGCCGGCCGGATGTACTCGATCGACAACGGCGCCAACGGCGCCTGGGGTGGCCATCCGGTCAATGAGGGTATGGCCGGCGTCTGCACCAACCAGTATGACCCGCTCGAGCCCGGCTCCGGTTCCGCCGGCCCGAACGATCCGCAGGTCAACAACAAGGATAACCTCGATTACGTGCGCGAACTCGTCCCGGGCGAGCGGTTTTACGGCGGACATCCCGCGCCCATTCGGGGCAATCCGGCTGGAGCGGGTCTGTATACGGGCGATTACAACGCCAACCCGCTGCTGAACACCGGTGTGTGGCGCGATGGCAACGATCCCTTGAACCCTCTGCCCGTCGACTGGCCGCCGGTACCCGTGAGCATGGCGAACCCGGTCGAATGCGACTTCCGCAATCCGGGTGAAACCGACGGCGCGCTGGCGACCTTCTTCGTGTCGACCAACGGTCTGACCGAGTACACGGCTTCCAACTTCAACAACAAATTCAAGGGCGACCTCTTCGCTGCCGGCTACAACAACAACACGGTCTATTACATCGACCTCAACGAGGCCGGCGATCAGGTGTTGAACAATAAATCCAATGGCGACGGCACGGTGGCTTTCTTCGCTAATTTCGGCGACATCCCGCTCGACGTCATCGCCCAGGGCGATACCGATCCGTTTCCGGGCACCATGTGGGTGGCCGACTACGCGAGCTACGACATCTGGGTGTTTGAACCGGGCGACTATGGTGGCGCCGTCGGCGCCGTCTGCACCGGCGAATCCAACCCGCTCATCGATGAAGACGGCGACGGTTTCGACAATGAAGATGAAGTCCTCAATGGATCCAATCCCTGCTCGGCCGCGAGCAAGCCGGCCGACAACGACGGCGATCTCACCTCCAACCTCCTGGATACGGATGACGACAACGACAGCGTTCTCGACATCCACGATGCCTTCGCGACCGACGCGACGAATGGAACGGGCCTCACCCTTCCGGTGAATTACCCGCTCCTGAACGAAGACCCGGGCACCGGCTTCTTCGGGGTAGGCTTCACGGGCCTCATGACCAATGGGGTGACGGATTACCTCGATCTATACGAGGAGAATAACCTGGTGCCCGGCGGCACGGCCGGCCTCTTCACCGTCTCCGCTGTCGCCGAGGGCGACGCCACCGGCGCGACCAACACCCAGGAGAACGGCTTCCAGTTCGGCGTCAACGTCGCCGGCGTCTCCGGGCCGTACACGGTCAAGGTGCGCATCACCGGGCCCTTCTTCGATGGACTCACGCCGCAGGACAACCAGGCGCTCGGGATGTATATCGGGCCGGGCGACATGGATAACTATGTAAAGGTAGCCCTCAACGCCCAGGCAGGCGCTGGTGGCCTCCAGGTGACGCACGAAGCCGGTGGGGTTGCCTCCGTTATCAACTACATCGCCGCGACCGCGGCCGATGCCATCAACGTCGACCTGCTCCTCACGATCGACCCCATCGCGGGCACCATCCAGCCGAAGTATATCCAGGATGATCAGCCGGCCGTCTATCTCGGCCTGCCCATCCAGGCATCGGGCAGCCTGCTCCAGGCCATCCAGGGCGCCTATCAGGTGGCGCCCGGGGTACCTTCGGGCCTCGCCGTCGGCATCATCTCGACGGCGGCCGGCGCCGGACCGGCCTTTGCCGCCACCTGGGATGCCATCGATGTCGTCCAGGACGCCAACCCGATCGCCGACCTCTGGTATACCTACCAGGCGCCGACCGACCCACGCCTACGCCATGAAAATACGTTTGTCGCGCACGAGGGGAAATTCTACCTCATCGGCGGCCGCGGAAGCCGGCGTACCGATCGGTTTGATCCAGCCACCGGCGCCTGGTCCCAGCTCACCTTCCCGCCCGTCGAGTTTAACCACTTTCAGGCCGTCTCTCTCGGCGATTCGGTGTACGTCGCCGGAGCCTACGAGGGCGACTTCCCGAGTGAGACGCCGGTCCCGAACATCTATACCTATCGGCCGAGCACGGACACCTGGACCCTCGGCGCCACGATTCCCGCGGCCCGCCAGCGCGGTAGCGCCGGCGCGGTGGCCTATAATGGGAAACTCTACCTGGTGAGCGGGAGCCTCGGCGGACACGCCGGCACGGCGGTCTACCTGCCCATGTTCGATGAGTACGACCCCGCCACGGGCGTCTGGACCATCATGCCGAATATGCCGCACCCCCGCGACCACTTCAATGCGGCCATTATCGGCGACAAGCTGTACGTCGCCGGCGGCCGCGCGGGCAGCGTCGGCAGCACCATACCGGAAGTCGATGTCTACGACTTCATCGCCGGCTCCTGGTCCACCCTGCCGGCCCTCACGGGCAACATCCCGACCC
>JBGSPJ010000298.1:0-4122 GCA_041738655.1 Rhodothermales bacterium
TGACACGCTCTTTTTCTTTGACTGAGAGCTCAATTGGCCCGAGTTTCATGGCTGTGGAGTCCTTGGTGTAACTGAAGCCGCCATAAACCATCGCGAGAATGCCCAAGACAAGTACAACGATACCTAGTATTTTCATGTGAACCGCCTGATTCAGGATAAATGACAAAGCCGAACGAAGCATCCGCGTGCCCGTTCAGCTTGGGGAAAAGTCGCCGCGCCGGGTGGGCCGTCCGTTACGTTTCTCGGGAAAGGGGGGCCATTCCCGATGGCGGCTTCAGGCACCGTCCTGAGCGCCGCTCGTCAGCACAACATCCCCATCAATTACGAGTGTGAAAGCGGGCGGTGTGGGTACGACCCGGTCCGCATCGTGACAGGCGCTGAACACCTGAACGCGATGGACGAAGACGATGAGGGGTGGACGATTTCGGAGGTGTGCAAGTTGAAATCCGGCGAACACCGGCTGGCCTGCATGCTGCGCGTGAAAGGCCCGGTGGTGGTGCAGATCGTCGAGAAGTAGGGAACCACGATTCAAGTAAGGCGATCCTGGATGAAGCGGACGTTGGCGCGGGTGTCGTCCTCGAAGCGCCCGTCGCGACCGCTGGTCTCGAGGATGAACCACTTGTCGTAGCCGATCTCCTGGCAGGCATCTGCCACGCCGGCGAAATTGACCCCGTTTTTTGCCGGCCCACCCAGCATCGCGCCCATTGGATCTTCCAGCCCCAGGGTTTCCTTGATGTGGATTTCGCAGATCCTTTCGTTGCCGAGGACGCGGATCTCGGTCGGGACGTCATATCCGTAGGCCGTCGAGTTCCCCACGTCGTAATACACCTGCACCATCGGCGAGCCGACGCGGTCCATGATCTCCAGGTTCTGCTCGGCGGTCAGGGTGTTTTCGAGACCCAGTACCACGCCGGCGTCTTCGGCGCGGGGTGCGATCTGGCGGAGGGCCTCCACAACCCGCGTGACCCCCGGGGCATCGAGCTCATAGACACTAAAAGCGCTTTCGCCGATGCGCCGAAACTCGCCGAGGCTGTTGCGCAGCCGCAGATCCCCGTTCCCGAAAAAGGCCACCAGCACACACGACGACCCCAGCGCGGCCGCGGCCTCGACGGCGTCGATGACATAGACGGCGGACTGGGGCTCCGACTTCAGGGGGATCCGGTTCAGGATGTTGCCGGCGGCGACGGATGGGAAGGAGATGCCGTGTTCGCGGCCGAGGTCCAGGTAGCGCTCCCGCACGGCGTCGAGGCGAAGGGGCATGAAGTCCGGCCGGGTGCCCACGCTGACCTGGATGCCGGCGAGGTGGGCGGCTTTTGCCTTTGGGATATCGTCGGGATCGCAGGAGCGGCCCAGGTTCCAGTCGCACATCCCGATCGGGTTAGCGGCGAAGCGAGCGGCGAAGACGGTCCGGGGCAGGGCCAGGGCGGCGGTGGTCCGGAGGAAGTGGCGACGGGAGAGGCGCATAATGGGTTTCAGGTTCGAAGTTCAAGGCTTAATGTAAGGTACCAAACCGATCATTCGGACCATAATGGAGGCTCACTCACATACTCAGGATCAATACACGAGATTTTTCCTGTCAAAACCACATCATCGTGCGATTGTCGGCCCTTCAGGGTTTGGTTAAGTTGTGTACGCGTTCATCAGCACATGGGAATGCGGCCCTGTTTCAACCGGAAGCAAGCACCGGACGGAACGCCAGCCGGGCCTCTTTTCGGCGGATGAACCCACACCACCCTTTTTCGAAGCATCCCATGATCAGTGGGCGGTCCGGCATGGCCTCTTCCCTTGCCTCCCCGGCGAGCCGATCCCCTTCCCGTTCCCCGACGGGCAGGGGATCGTCATTTTATGGCGTACGGAAGACTTCTGGAAACGCGTCCGGTGAGAAATCCCATACGCCCGGGAGGAAGAGATAGACGATGAGGGTGACGATGACAATGGAGATGAGATTGAGCCCGAAGCCGGCGCGGATCATATCCGCCATCCCCACATAGCCCGATCCGAACACCACCGCGTTCGGCGGCGTGGCCACCGGCAGCATGAAGGCGCAGGAGGCCGCCAGGGTGGCGCCGATCATCAGGATGTAGGGGTGGACATCCAGCGAAAGCGCCATCGCCGCCAGCACAGGCAGCATCATGGCGGTTGTGGCCAGGTTGGAGGTGATTTCCGTGAGGAAGTTGACGCTGGCGACGACCACGATCAACAACACGAGGAGCGACACCCCTTCGAGCAGGGTCATTTGCTGACCGATCCACAGGGCGAGGCCCGTGGCCTGGAAGCCGTTGGCGATGGCCAGTCCACCGCCAAAAAGCAGTAGGATGCCCCAGGGCAGTTTCACGGCCGTCTCCCAGTCGAGGATCTTGCCACCCTGCGCCCGCGACGCCGGCAGCAAGAACAGTACGATCGCTCCGGCAATCCCGATAATCGTGTCGTCGAGCGCCGGCATGAACTTCACCAGCAGAAACGAGCGGGTGATCCAGGCGAGGGCAGTGCCGGCGAAGACCAGCAGCACCATCTTCTCCTCGAACGTCAGCGGGCCGAGCGCCCGCAGCTGGGCGCGGATTTCGGCGCGGCCGCCGGGGATGGCGGTTTGCCGCAGCGGGAAGACGACGCGGGTGAGGTAGGCCCAGCACAGGACCAGCAGGATGATGGAGATGGGCAGGCCAAGCGTGATCCACCGCGCGAAGGTGATCTCGACGCCGTAGGTCTCCCGGATTACGCCGGCGAGCACCAGGTTCGGCGGCGTCCCGATGAGCGTGGCCATCCCCCCGATCGAGGCGCTGTAGGCGACCGCCAGCATCAGCGCCTTGCCAAACAGCGCCGTTTCGTTTTCGGGCGTCTCCGGATGGTCTTTAAACTGCGCGACGATGGCCATCGCGATGGGCAGCATCATCACCGCCGTGGCCGTATTCGAGATCCACATTGAAATAAACCCCGTCGCCACCATAAACCCGAGGATCATACGCGGCGCGTTGGTGCCGATGACGCTGATGATGGCGAGCGCGATTCGCCGGTGCAGTCGCCACCGCTCGATGGCGATGGCGATGATGAAGCCGCCGACGTACAGGAAGACGAACTTGTCGCCATACGCGACGCTCGTTTCATTCAGCCCGAGGCTGCCGGTGAGGGGGAACAGCACAAGCGGCAGGAGGGAGGTGACGGCGATAGGCACGGCCTCGGTGATCCACCATACCGCGATCCAGACCGTAGATGCCAGCACCGCTCGTCCCTCTGGCGTCAACCCCTCGGGGTGGACGAAGAAAAACAGGATGACGAAGAGGATGGGGCCAAGGATGAGGCCGGCGGTGCGGGGGGATAGGGGGGAGTTTTTCATGCAGGTGTGATCCTGAGGGCAGTCCCTGATGGATTAGCGATAAGCGATCAAGGAGTAGCGATTGGCGAGGGATTTTTAAAGATTAAAGCACCATCGCTAATCGTAACTCTAATACTTTGGACAGTTTTCAAATCGGGGCACCGCCGCTTGACAAATCAGGCCCCTCCTCGAATCGAGGAGGGGCGAGTTCCGACGTCGATTCTCGATGTCGGAACGGGGAGGAGTACTGCCCGACGTCAACGCGGATCATTTTTTTTCAACTCGACCTGAGGGCCGAGTTTGAGAAAATACTGGCAGCACCTTTTGACCCATCCGTCCGGCATCTCTTTGCTCCTCCCCACCCCGTCACCGCTTCGCGTCGACGGGATTTGCCCCTCCTCGGGGCGAGGAGGGGCCTGATCGTCAGGAACGGTCCAGCTACAAAAAGTGTCCGAAGTATTAAACTCGCTAATCGCTAATTCTTCGGCCTCGCCCGCCGCGTGGGCTCGGCCTGGGAAGGGTCTTCGGGCCAGTAGTGTTTGGGATAGCGGCCCCGGAGGTCTTTGCGGACCTCAAAGTAGGTATCCCGCCAGAAACTCGCGAGGTCCTGGGTGACCTGCACGGGGCGCTGGGCGGGCGATAACAGGTGGATCGTGACGGGCACCTGGCCGCCGGCGAGGCGTGGCGTCTCCATCATCCCGAATACCTCCTGGAGGCGCACGGCGAGGACGGGCCGGGCCGGGTCGCTGTAGTCGAGCGCGATCTGGGAGCCGCTGGGCACCTCGAGGCGCTCGGGGGCGAGGGCGTCGAGC
>JBGSPJ010000311.1:0-2090 GCA_041738655.1 Rhodothermales bacterium
GCGCGACCTCGCGCAGGCTGCCGACCTTCTTGAGGGCGTCGAGCCGCCGGATGCCGCCGGCCTCCAGTTTAAAGAGGGCATCGCGGCGCTGGCCGCCATGCGGGACCACGCCGGCAACCCCGCGTCCTTGCCTGATGGCCCCGCCCGGGCCGATTTCGCCGAAGCCGCCACGGCACTCGCCTCTGGCGACCTAGACACCGCCCTCGGCCGCTTCATCGCGGTCATCATGCGGGATCGGTACTACCTCGACGACGCCTCTCGAAAAGCCTGCCTCGCCCTCTTCGCGGTGCTGGGCCCCCACCATCCCCTCACCAAAAAACATCGCCGGATGTTTGAAATGGCGCTGTACTGACCCGTGATCGAACACATTCAGGATATCATCGGAGTCGGGGTGAGCGTGTCGCTGCTGGCCGCTTATTTTGTCGCGACGCTCGTGCGTGGCCGGCGCAACCCGGGGAAGTCGATGCTGAACGCCAACCAGGTGATGCGCGCGCTGTGGGTGCGGCACATCCTGGACGACACCGCTTCCCGATCGCTGCTCGCGATACAGACCCTGCGCAACTCGACGATGGCCGCGACGTTTTTTGCGTCGACGGCCGTCCTGCTCATGATCGGCACGCTCAACCTGTCTGGCCAGGCGGATCGGTTTCTGCCGGGGCTTGCGCAGGCCGGGCTGCTCACGCCGGCGCACGACGGGCTCTGGCTGGTCAAGGTGCTATTCCTCACCGGGGACCTCTTCGTGGCGTTTTTTTCGTTCGCCATGTCCGTCCGCCTGTTCAACCACGTCGGCTATCAGGTGTCGGTGCCCGCCGCCATGCGCGACGCCCTGATCGATGAAGAAGCCATCGTCGGCTATATGCAACGCGCCGGCGGGTATTATTCCTTTGGGATGCGCGCCTATTTCGTCGCGGTGCCGCTCACGTTCTGGCTGTTCGGTCCCTGGTTCCTCGTCGTCGCCACGCTGGTGGTCGTGGCGGTGCTCTACATCATGGATCGCGTTCCGCACCCGGATTAAACCGTGGGTCGCCCGCTCACCGGATGAATCCGATCCGTTCGTTGCGGTAATCGAACACCACCGTGAAGGTCTCGAGCAGGCCGCGCCCGATGAGCCCGTCGTAGCTGCCGGCGCTGTTATACGTGCCGGGGATCTTGGCGTGGAAGAGCGGATCGCGTATGCGGAAGCCGGCGAACTGAACGGCTTCGAGCCGGGATCGGTATTCGAACGTGTCGCCGTAGAAGGTCTCCGTCGGGGTGAGGTCGAGCGCGCGTTTATCGAGCAGTCGGTGCCTGGCCGCAAACGTGCTGCGGAAGCTGATGCGGGCGGATTTTCCGGTATCCACCACAAACCGACCCGTATAGTCGGCATCGATCCGGGCCTCGATGGACGGACGGGCGTCCACAACCATGGGCGCCCAGTCGCCGCCGGCTGGGAGGCGGTAGGACGCCGGGTCGTGCAGGGCGATGCGATCCTTCGGATAGTCGATGGCCACGACGGCGCTCTGGAACAGCGGGAAACCCAGGATGCCGGCGCGCTCGCGACCTTCGGGACCCGTCAGCCCGCTCAGATCGCGGGCGATAAAGATGGGATTGACGATGGTCAGCCGGCCCAGCCGCAGCATCTGGCCCTGGCGCAAGGTCACGCCCGGGCTCACCTCGCGCAGGATGGGCATCCCGATGCGGTCGGCAATCTCCCGGTCGATCACGAGGTCGCTGGCGCCGCTATCTACCAGAAACCAGCCGGCGGTGTAGCCATCGATCTGGGGATGGACGAAGTGGTGGCCTTTCTGGCCTTTCCCGGTTTCGACATCGACAAACGCCGACCCTTCGGCCGTAAACACGGCCCGCGGCCGGATACCGGGGTTGTCGAATGCGTCGCTGTTGGCCGTCGCGGGTTCGCTCAGGCGAGACGTTGACTCCCGGCCGTTGTGCCGCATCGACCACGTCTCGGGAAACGGCCGGCCGGCGACCCCCATTTCCCCCAATCCTACTTCCCCAAACCGTAGTTCGATGACCTCCTGTTCGTCTTCCACCACGGCGCGGCGGAGATGGAAGCCGGCGCTATCGAGCCAGAGCCGCGCGCCCACACGTCC
>JBGSPJ010000339.1:0-2430 GCA_041738655.1 Rhodothermales bacterium
TTCGGGCACCGCGCGGAGGGGGCAGACCCCGGCCGACGTGGCCATCCATACCGTGCCCTGTTTGTCGCGGGTGAGTGAAAAGATGCCCCGCGCCGGCCCGGCGATGTCTTCGGCTACGGAGTGGCCCCGGCCGGCGTCCACATACGCCAGACCGTGCCGCGTCGCGACCCAGACGATCCCGCTCGGGTCATCGAGGAGGTCGTAGATGTACCCATCGGGCAGCCCGTCCGACTCGTCGATCGTGACAAACCGCACCCCGTCGAATACCGAGATCCCTTCGTCCGTCCCGATCCACAGCCGCCCTTCGGCGTCGCTGAGGAAGGTGTTGATGACATTGCTCGCCAGGCCGTCCTCCACCGTGAAGTTCGTGAAGGCCAGCCCATCGAAGCGGCTCAATCCGCCCAGGGTGCCAAACCAGAGAAAGCCGGCGGGGTCCTGGTGGACGGTCATCACCTGCGATTGCACAAGCCCCTCGTCGATGCCAAAATGCCGCGCCACATACGGCTGCGCGAGGACGCTCCAGGGGAGGAGGAGCGCCACGAGCGGGAGGGCGAGCCGGGAGAACCTGGGGACGAATGCGGGCATTGGGGAGGTACGCGATGTATCCCCTTTTTATCGGTCCTCGTAGGTCACAGCTTTAGGCCGGCAGGGCGTCACTCGCGGGACCATCCGTTATTGGATCGATCCACGTCAGGCAGATACTGGTCGGCGTCGATGTCCACGTGGACGGCCGAGCCGGCTTCGAACGTCAGCACGGCCTGGCGCTCGCCGGCGAGCCACGTCTCCACCGGGACGATCTGCTCGGCGGTGCGCCCGTCGGCGTAAGTGACGCGGACGGGCAGCGGCATCGGGGTGAGGCCGCGGTCCTCGACGGTGACGCGGACAGCTTCGTTGGTGGTTTCAACGCTCAGGATGGCGTGATCCAGCGTCCAGGTCTCGAAGAAGAGGGGCGTCCAGAACCAGTCGAGGTCCATGCCCAGCACATCCTCGAAGGTGTTGAAGAGGTCGTACGGCTGCGGGTGTTTCCACATCCACCGGTTCGCGTATTCGCGGTAGGCCGTCATAAACGCCTCCTGGCCGACGAGGCCGCGGAGGGCGTGGAGGGCGACGGCCGGCTTGCCGTAGGAGGCGATGCCGCGGGCCGGCGAGTTGGGAGGGTACTCGTCGGCGTGGCGCATGGATTCGACCTCGCGGCCGGTGCCGGCGATCCGGTAGTAGCCGCCCTCGGGCGCCCACACCGTGTCGTCGTCCCAGAATGCGCGCGCGGCCTCGTTGGTGTTGAAGGACGTCAGGCCCTCGTCCATCCACGTAAAAGCCTTTTCGTCCTGCCCGACGACCATCGGAAACCACATGTGCCCGATCTCATGGAAGGTGACGCCGAAGAGCGAGCGGTCCGTGCGCCCACCGCCGATGTGGGTCATCATCGGAAACTCCATCCCACCGCCAATGACGCCTTCGACGGTGGTCATGTGCGCATACGGATAGGGGAAAAACATCTTTGAGAGATACTCGATGGAGAACTTCGCGTATTCGGCGGCGCGGGTCCAGGTGGGCATGCCGGGGCGGTAGAAGGCATGGATGAGGCTCCGCTCCGGGCCTCCGGTGACGGCCGACGTGGCGTCCCAGAGGTAGGCGGACGAGGCGCCGAAGGCGAAGTCGCGGACCTGGTCTGCCGTGAAGTGCCAGGTGAGCAGGTCGTTCGGGCTATCGGCCGTAGACACGCCGGCGCGGCGGTCGGCCTCGGTGACGATCGGGACGACGGCATCCGAGGTGGCCGCGAGGGCGAGGCGTTCGCGGGTCCGGGCGGAGAGCACCTCCTCGGGGTTCTGGAGCGTGCCGGTGGCGTTCAGGACCCAGCCCTCGGGGAGCGTGATACGGACATCGAACGAGCCCCAGTCGGCGTAGAACTCGCCGTTACCCATGTACGGATCGGCTTTCCAGCCGTTGACGTCGTCGTAGACCGCGATCTGGGGAAACCAGTAGCCGACGAAGTAGATCTCGCCGTCGGTGCCGATGCGGGGTGCGCCGGCTTCCGGGACCTCAAAGTCCCACGCGAACTCCATCGTTGCTTCGCCGCCGGCGGGGATGGGCTCCGCGAGGCGAATCTGCAGGATGGTGCCCTGGATCCGGTAGCCCGGGTTGCGGAGGGCGCCTTCGGAGGCGGCCATGTCGTTCCCGTCGACCCGGACGAGCGATACCGGCATGCCGTCCGTGATTTTCTGGGGCCGGTTGCGGATGGCGCCCGGGGCGTGGAGGTTCTGGTGGAGGTGGACAAAGACCTCGGCGAGCGCGTCCGGGGACTGGTTGCGGTAGCGGACGGTGGAGGTCCCGCGGAGCCGACGGGTGGCTGGGTCGAGCGTGGCCGCGATGGTGTAGTCGGCGCGGTTCACCCAGTAGGCGTCGCCGGGGCGCCCGGTTTCGGTCCGGGTA
>JBGSPJ010000394.1:0-1940 GCA_041738655.1 Rhodothermales bacterium
GACGAGGCCGGCGCGGCCGGCCGTCGGAAAACCGAACAGGTCGTGCAGGTTGTGGTACCGCCCTCCCGGCACCATGTCCTCATCATCCAGAGCGAGGCGATCCTGGAGCCGCCGGGCCAGGCCGAACGGCATGGCCGGGTCGTACAGGAACCGGCAGGGCGCCCCCGAATCCCGGCGGCGCAGGCCTTTTCGGATGGCTTCGACGAGGTCGCCGGCGTATTCATCCTCCAGATACAATTCCGCGTCGCGGGAGAGCTTGACCGCATAACTCTGGCCGACCGCGTATCCGGGGTAACAGGCCGGGATGTGGAGGCGGAGCAGGTCGTCCAGGAAAAGCACCCCCTGTTGCTCGTCCGTCGCGGGCAACAGCACGAAGCGATCCAGCGGCGGAGAGGGTACCTCCAGGAGGCCCCAAAACGGCTCGCCGCCGGTGTCCCAGAGTTCCGTCACGAGGTAAGACGTCCGGTTCTTGAGCGCCAGCGTGCCGGCCTCGTCGCCCAGGAACGTTGGGTGCAAGAGGGGGCGCACGGAGGACTCGAAATACGATTCAAGAAACGCCCGGGCGTCGGGCGGGCACGTGGTGGCGTCCAGAAGGTGAAGACCCTCGTCCGCCAGCGCCGGCAGGAGCGTGCCGCGCAGCAGGCGCCCGAACGCCTCTTGCTGGCGTTGCACGACCTGGTTGATGTCCCGCAGCAGGTGCGCCGGCGAGAGCCCCAGGGCGGCCGTCCGTTTGGGTTTCAGACGGAGGAGGCTGCGCAGCGAGGCGACGCGGACGCGAAAAAACTCGTCGAGGTTCGAGGAATAGATCGCGAGAAAGTGGAGGCGCTGGACAAGCGGCACGCGGTCGTCGGCGGCTTCCTGGAGCACACGTTCGTTGAACGCAAGCCAGCTCAGGTCACGATCGGCCAGGAGGTCTGGTGGCTTCGGCATCGGGTCACACGCTTCGTTTGCGCCGGTAGCAAGCCTCGGCGCGGTCGCTGGTGCCGCCGACGGGTGGATTGGGCTTGCGAACGGTGACCTCGACGGCTTCGATAAACCGGTAGGAAGTCAACACCTCTTCCCCGATCAGATACGCCAGCTTTTCGATGAGGTAGAAGCGATTTTCGGTAACGATTCGCTGAACGAGCCGGTAGACGGCTTCGTAATCCACCGTCTTCGCGAGGTTGTCCTCGATGGCGGCGCCCTCGAAATCAAGATCCATCGACACATCCACTTCATAGCGCCCGCCGATACGGTGTTCTTCCTGCATCACCCCGTGATGGGCGTAAAAAACGGCGTTGATGAGCCGTACGGTACCGGTGGCCATGGAGTACATCCCCGTTGAGTAGGTGAGGCGACGTGCGCCGGCGTTTGCCGGCGACGGAAGCGCGCGTTGGAAGATACGGCGCGGACGTGTGGCTAATTCACACGCGCGTACTTGCGCAATTGGCGCACCTGATTTAAGCTTGAACTTACTGAAGATTCCATCGGCGCGCCGTACGTTACGAGTTCAAGAACGAAGGTTCGCGACGAGAGCGATTCGCGGCATGAAGTGTGTCCGCGAACCCGGTGTCGCATGTCACTTCTCGGCGCCAGAAGCCCGACAGCCACGTGTTCAGGGCCCGATTTGGCAGAACAGATCGGGATGTGACTTCTTTATAGCATCCGTTTTCACGTCGCCAACGCGGGCGAGAAACGGCAGGGTTTGCCTGTTGAGCGGAACGCATTCCCCGTTTCAAATCCCGCCCTGATTCCCCAAATTCGGAATCCCAAACGCAGCATTCGAGTGAGCATGTCCTTATTTGCCCTCCTTTCCACAGCCGTAGCGATACCGCTGGGTATCGCCAGTGTAGCCATCGTTTTCTTTTACCTTCGTGCCCGGTCCGTCGAGCGCAAAAAGGCCGCGATCGAGCAGCGCCGGCAGGAGCGGCAATCCGTCCGCGAGGCGGCGGTTCGCCCGG